>CAMYKY010000016.1 GCA_947259165.1 uncultured Acidobacteriota bacterium
TTGGTTACTACGGAGGGCCGCGAGTCGCCGGGAGGGAGAGTTGTAGTTGCTTCGGTTGGCCTCCCCCTCACCCGGCGAGCTTCGCTCGCCTCCGTGAAACGCTCTCCCCCTCTCGGGGGAGAGGTTGGATTACAATTCGGGTATGAGCTACCGAATGTGGGTCTTGGTTCTCGCGTGTTTTGGGTCGAGTGTCGTGGTTGCGCAGGAGAAGCGGGCGATGTCCGTGGTGGATCTCATGGAGGTGCCGGTGCTTCGGGATCCGCAGCTGTCGCCCGATGGGAGTCAGCTTCTCTACGTGCTTGCCGAGGCGGATTGGAAGGCGAACGAGCGGATCAACCATGTTTGGCGGGTTGACGTTGCGGGCGGCGACGCCGTCCAGCTTACGAATGGCGAGAAGGGTGAGCAGCAGCCGCGATGGGCGCCGGACGGAAGCTCGATTGCGTTCGTGGCGCAACGCGGCGATGACGAGATCGGGCAGATCTACCTCCTCGGTAGCCGCGGCGGAGAGGCTGTGCCGTTGACCGAGCACGCGACTTCGGTGTTGTCGATCGAGTGGTCACCGGACGGGCAGTATCTTTATTTCATTGCTGACGACCCGAAAACCGAGGTCGAGAAGAAGAAGGACGAGCTAAAGGACGACGTTTTTGCGTTCGACGAAGACTTCAAACAGCGCCATCTGTGGCGCATTGCGGTCGAGACCAAGACGGAAGAGCGGATCACGGAAGGAGACTTCTCGATTCGGAGCTACCGCCTCTCGCGCGACGGAACGCAGATCGCTCATCATCGCGCCCCGACGCCGCTGGTCGACAGCGCCGACGAAGGGGAAGTGTGGCTGATGAGGGCGGACGCCAGTAGCGCGAAACAGCTCACCGACAACACAGTGGCTGAGGGCGGAGCGGAACTCTCTCCCGACGGCCAGAGCGTCTTGTTTCGGTCGGACTCGAACGAGGCGTTCGAGAGCTACTTCAACGACAACATCTTTGTCGTCCCGGCAGCCGGCGGAGCAGCGCGGATGGTGCTGGCCGAGTTGCCTCACGAGGTACAGGGGGCGCATTGGTCGCAAGACGGCTGGTCGATCGTGTTTGCCGCGAATACCGGTGTTCGCAGCGAGCTCTTCAGCGTGGACGTCGATTCGGAGACACTGACGCAGCTCACCGAAGGCGATCACTCTCTCAGAGAGTGGCGATACGTCGCGGAGCGCGACCAACACGTTTTCGGGATTGACCAACGAACGAACAGCGGCGACGTTTACACGATATCGGCCTCCGGTGGAGCTCAACCGATGCGGATAACGCACGTGTACGACTACCTCGATCGCGAGTTCCGTTTGCCGCGACAAGAAGCCATTCAGTGGAAGGGCGACGACGGCGCGGACGTGGAGGGTTTGCTCTACTATCCGCTCGACTACGTTGACGGGACACGTGCACCGCTAGTCGTCCAGACGCACGGCGGGCCGGCTTCATCCGATAGGTTCGGATTCGGCCGGCGGCGCAGCTACGTTCAAGTGTTGACCGCTCGAGGCTACTTCGTTTTCAAGCCAAACTATCGCGGCAGCACCGGCTATGGCGACGAAGTGTTGCGCGACATGGTGGGCCACTACTTCCGTCAGGCTCATCTCGACGTCATGACGGGCGTCGATCATCTGATTGCTCTCGGCCTCGTCGACGGTGAGCGGATGGTGAAGATGGGCTGGAGTGGCGGCGGGCACATGACGAACAAGATCATTACCCACACCAACCGCTTCAAAGCTGCGTCGTCCGGTGCCGGTGCTGTGAACTGGATCTCGATGTACGCGCAGAGCGATGTGCGTATTTACCGGACGCCCTGGTTCGGTGGAACACCGTGGCAAGAGGATGCTCCTATCGACACGTATTGGGGACATTCACCGCTCAAGGACATCTACAAAGTCACGACGCCCACGATCATCCTCGTCGGCGAGAACGACGTGCGCGTCCCGCCGCCGCAATCGGTCGAGCTCTACCGCGCGTTGAAGTCCAATGGCGTGGACACGCATCTCTACATTGCACCACGCGAGCCACACGGGTGGGGTGAGCTTCGCCACGAGCTGTTCAAGGTGAACGTCGAGCTCGACTGGTTCGAAAAGCACGTGCGCGGGATGGACTACGAATGGGAAACAGCGCCGGGTGACGCGGATGAGAAACCGATGTCGTCAACGACGGAGAACCCGTAGCGAAGCGTGCCGCCCCGCCCGGGAGAAAGCCTAGAGCTCGCTACAGTAGCTGCCTCCAGAGCTTTGTGTGCTCGCTTCGCTTCCGAGTCCGTCTCCGATGAGAACGCCCTCATCGCTGATGACGATGAGACCGTTCGTGGTTGCCTGGTTGGTTCCGCTCGGCTCCCCGTCCGTGTAGACGTAGATGTTGTCGGCGACCTCGTGCATCCCCAGGCGATTTTGACCGGCCGCGGTGACAGCGAGAACGAGCCAGCACGCAGTTACCGAAGCAATTGTTCTCGAGGTCTATATGACATCCTCCGAGAAATCATCGCGGATCCTGCACCTAACGGGCTTCAGCGAGGATCTTGCAGGAGCACTGGAACTTCGTCTGCGAATACGACTTCGATGCGGTAGCTCTCAGCGTTGTCGTACGATGTCAGCAGCCAGCTCCGAATAAATTCTTGGGTTTTCTTTCGGCCGAGCTCGCGGACCAAGGGGATGTTCTCCTTGGCTCGTATCTTCGCCAGGTCGGAGAGGCCTCGTCTCAGGTTTTCGAGCGCTTCGTCCTCGTCCCGCAACACGCTGCGATCGGCGACTTCGTAGCGAAGGTTGGAGACGTCGATGGCCGGAGGGTTGTAGCGAATCTCCGGAGCCTGTACGAGTACCGTTTGGTCGTTGATGAGAAGCTCCCATTTCTCGTCGAGGTCGAGGTAGAAGGTATATTCGACTGGCGCTTCGGCGCGAACGACAACGTCGGGAAGAGCGAATCGGCCCCACATCACGGTGACGCGGTCGGTGCGCTCGAAGACCTCGACCTGCTTGAGATTCGCGAACTGCAGGTAGGTGCTGCCGCTGATCTCAGCGGCGTAGCTCACGAACCGGGTCGTGACGGTGCCGGTTTTGAACGCCTCGACAAGGGAGCGGCCTGAGTCGATGACGTCTCCTGGCATATTCCGCGTCGACTGGAAGACGAAGGCGACGAGCGCGAGCGACGCGAGGCCGAGGATTGCCACGACCGCGGGCCAAGGTGACTTCTTTTCCATCCTTATTATTGTACAGGGAGGTCGAACCCGACTGCTTTTTCATCACGGAGGCTCGCGAAGCGAGACGGATGGGCGGCGGCGGCACTCTTCGTGGTTGTCTTTTGACCGAGTTTCTTGAGCGCAACGGATCCGATACAAAGAGCGTGAGGGGACACGATGAAAAACAAAATCACGCGTCGGGATTTTCTTAATGGGACTCAGGTTGCCATCGGAGCCTCATTATTGTCGCCGTGGAATGCGCTGCTGGGTGCCGAAGTTTCACAGCCCAGTCCTGGCGCGGACTACTATCCGCCTGCTTTGACGGGGCTGCGGGGGAGCCATGAGGGTTCCTGGGAGACCATGCACGCTCGGGTGATGGGCAACACCTGGCCGACCGGCGCGCCGGAAGAGCACTACGATCTGGTCGTGGTCGGAGGTGGGATCAGCGGGTTGTCGGCCGCGCACTTCTATCGGAAGGAACGACCCGACGGCCGTATTCTCGTCCTCGATAATCGCGATGATTTTGGCGGCCATGCCAAGCGCAACGAATTCCAGATCGGCGATGAAACCCAGATCGGGTACGGTGGCACGGAGTCGATCGACACCCCGTCGTCTTACAGCCAAGTTGCGAAAGACCTGCTGGTTGAGGTCGGGATCGACACCGAGAAGTTTTACGAGGCGTTCGACCAGGAACTCTACCCGTCCATGGGCCTGAGCAAGGGCATCTTGTTCGACGAAGAGACTTTTGGGAAGCGAAAGCTCGTCGTTGGCTACGGGAAGATCCCGTGGGAGGAGTTCGCGGCACAGACTCCCATGAATGAACAGGCCAAAAAGGATCTAGTCCGGATCCAAACCGAAGAGCGTGACTACCTGCCCGGACTGACGAATGAGGAGAAGCACAAGAAACTTCGACGGGTGAGCCACGAGGCTTTCTTGAGAGACTACGCCAAGGTCGATCCACAACTTCTGAAAATGTACCGGCGGTGGGGGATGAGTTTCTGGTGCGTGGGCACCGATGAGATCCCCGCGACCTCGGTGCAGTCCTATGATGGCGGCATGCCGGGCCTCAACTACACGCTGATACGTGAGGGTTCGCGCGGTGACGAGCCTTATATCTTTCATTTTCCCGACGGCAACGCTTCGGTCGCGCGACTTCTGGTCCGTTCCCTGATCCCGGATGCTGTTCCTGGGCGAACGATGGAAGATGTGGTCACGAGTCGCATCGATTACTCGAGGCTCGACCGCAAGAGCGAAGCTGTTCGAATGCGTCTCAACAGCTCCGTCGTTCACACCGCGCATACGGCTGACTCGAGAGGCGTGGACGTGACCTACGTCCATGGGGACGACGCGCACACGGTCCGGGCAGACCGATGCATCATGGCCTGTTACAACGGTGCGAACCCGTATCTCTGCCCGGATTTGCCCGAGGCGCAAAAAGCCGGTCTTGCCTATGGTGTCAAGGCACCCCTGACGTATTTCAAGGTCCTCGTCCCGAATTGGCGTCCGATGGCCGAGCTCGGCTTGGAGTTCGTCTACTACACCAACGAATTCTACAAGCAGGTGGAGCTCGACTACCCGGTCTCGCTCGGCAAGTATCGTCGCGCCCAAACACCCGACGACCCGATGATCTTGCACATGTGCCATGTGCATCATTCGTCCGACATCACCGGGCCCGAGCAGTGGCCGGTGTCTGCCATCTTGTCTTCAAACCCGGCGAAGCCGCAATCAAACGTTCGCCGCAGACATCAGCTCAGATCCGCGAGCCATTCTTCGGGGTTTCGGTGTTTCCCGAGGCCCACCACTTCGAACTCTTCGCGTCGTGACGTAACGGACACTCCCAGGGCGCGCAACGCTCGATTGATCGCGCCCGGACCTTGAAGGGGTCCGGCCACCACCATGCCATCGCGCAAAACCACGGCGCTTTCGGTCCCTTCGCCACCGATGAACTCAGCTTCGACATAGGTGAGGGTCGTGCCTTGTGAAAGGCGTCGTGCCCATGCCAACACGACCTCCGTTAGGAACTCAAAGCCGGGTTCCTCCGTCGCGCCCGACGAGGTTCCACCCTGCTCGATGGCGCCGAGCAACTCTTCGGAGATCGGGATCATCCCGATGCCCTGTTCCAGGTGGACGACCACGGCGCTGGGATATTCCAAGCGCTTGTGGAGGAGGTCTCGAGATTTCCCGACGATTCCATAGAGACAATACATGTTCAGCTCCGCTTGATGACCTTCGCGAGTCGCTCGATACCCACGTTGATCCTGTCTTCGGTGTAGCCGGAGAAGTTGAGCCGTAGCGCGTTCGTTCCGCCGCCAGCCCCGTAATAGCAGGAGCCCGGGACGTACATCACCTTCTCGGCGAGAGCGCCGTCGAGTATCGCGTCCGTGTCCATTTCCTTTGGTAAGGCGACCCAGAGGAAAATGCCCCCCTCGGGCCGGCTCCAGGAAACACCGGGGGGGAAGTGCTTCTTCATAGCGGCGAACATGGCATCACGCCGCTTGCGATAGGCCTCCACGATGCGACAGATGTGCGGGTCCAGCCAATCGCGACGCAGGAACTCGTGGACGATGCGTTGGGGCAGTACGCTCGTGTGGAGGTCTGCGATTTGCTTGGCGAACACGAGCTTCTCCATGAGGGCGCCGGGCGCCAGGATGACGCCCACGCGCAGACCCGGACTGAGCGTCTTGGAGAAGCTCGACATGTAGATGACACTTCCGCGGGTGTCGAGCGCTTTGAGCGGGGGGAGTGGGTCGCCATCGAATCGGAGCTCGCCGTAAGCGTCATCCTCGACGATGGGCACACCGTAGCGCTCGGCGATCTCGAGCAACTGGTGGCGACGCTCGAGGCTGAGCGTTCGACCCGTAGGGTTTTGGAAAGTGGGCATGATGTAGATGAACTTGACGTCGTTGCCTTCGAGGATCTCCGGGAGTCGGTCGATCCGCATGCCGTGCTCGTCCAAGGGAACGCTCAAAAAACGGGCTTGATAGAAGCTGAACGTCTGGAGCGCGGTCAGAAACGTCGGCTCGCCGAGCACAACGGCGTCGCCCTTTTCCAAAAACAGCTTCCCGACGAGATCGATTCCCTGCATCGCGCCGGTGACGATCATCACGTTGTCCACACTCACATCGAAGCCGCGTTTGCGGTAACGTGTAGCGACTTGCTCTCGAAGTGGGAGGAAGCCTTCCGAGGTACTGTATTGGAGCGTCAAAGGGCCGTCGGTGCGCAGCAGCTCATCGGTGACTTCACGAATCTTGTCGAGCGGGAAGAGATCCCACGCGGGAAGACCACCGCCGAAAGAGATGATCTCGGGATCGGCCAATACGCTCATGAGCTTCCGAGTCATCGACCCGTAGAGCCCACCGGCGCGCTCGGCGAGCTTGCTCTCCCAGTCGATGGCGCTCGGCGATTGTGTCGTCATCGACCTGCGCCCCTCGCCAAGGAAAGAAGGTTGTTCGGAAGAGACGCCGCCTTCGCCGTCTTCTCGATGCTTTTGACGACCGCGTCGTAGCTCAGCGGGAAGGTATCGACGCTCGAAAGCACCCCCAGCATGACGACGTTGGCGGTGGCGGCACCGCCCGCCTCCAACGCGACGGCCAGAGCATCGACTTCTTCGATGCTGCCGGCGCCGAGCCGCTCCAACTCCGTGCGGATGGTGGGCAGATCGAGGCTCGGCTGTCGTCCCATCTTTGTCTCGAGCGGTGCGTTGATGTTCGTGTTGAGCACGACTTCTCCACCGGGGGCGAGATACATCGTGGCACGCCGCAGCGTTTCGATAGGCTCGAGGCCCAGGATGAGCGGGCACGTCTTTTTCGGGATCAGTGGGCCGCACACGTCGTAGCCGAGACGAATTTGGCTGAACACGGCGCCGCCGCGCTGCGCGACGCCATAAGTCTCGGCGACGCGAACCGAGATTCCTTCAAGAAGAGCGGCCTGAGCAATGACCCGGGACGCGAATAGGCTACCCTGGCCACCGACCCCGGCGATGATGAGATCGAACGGCTCGTGGGCGCTCATGTCGGCGGTGAATCTCGGCGGACAAAAGAGATAGCCTCGGGCGGGCAAATGAACTTGCAGGCCGCGCAGCCGGTGCACTGGAGGGCTTCCACTTCGATCTTGCCCAAGCCGTCCGCGGCAGGCACAAAAGCGGGGCATCCGAACTCGTCGATGCACGCGAGGCAACCGTCGCACAACGCCTCGTCGATGGTCGCGACGATGGCACGCCGGCCAATCTCGGAGGGCTCGAGTGCGCACGCCTGGCGAGAGACGACCATGGCCGGTCCATCGCTGCTCAAGGCTTCTTCGAGAATCCCGGGGAGCTTCTTCAGCTGAAACGATCCGACGACGCGAACGTAAGGAAGTCCGTAGGCTTTGCCCAGGTCTTCGATGGGAACGAGGGTGCGCGCATCGGAGTTTTGCCACGAGCCGGGATGTGGCTGCTGTCCCGTGGAACCGGTCACCGAGTTGTCCATTACCAAAACGGTGACGGGAAGCCTCTGATGGCTTATCTGAAGCAGCCCGGGCATGCCGGCGTGGTACATCGTCGAGTCGCCGATGACAGCGATGACCTTGCGGTGCGGGTTGAGCTCGGCGAGCGCAGCCGCCGTTCCCATGCTCGCGCCCATCGACGTCATCGTCTGCAGGATGTTGAACGGTGGGAAAAAGCCGAGCGTATAGCAACCGATGTCTCCGACGACAATCGGGTCGTTGATACCCAGGTTATCGAACGCTTGGGCGAGCGCGTAGTATGTCGTTCGGTGCGAGCAGCCGGAGCAAAAGGAAATCTGGCGATTGGGGATCGATGCCGGCTTCGCGGCTTCACCGGGAAGGCGCGGTGGCGTCCCCTCCACCAACGCATCGAGAGCGTCCACGACGTCGTCCGGCAAAGTTTCCCCGGTGCTTGGCAGCGCGCCCGATCGTCGACCGCGCACTTCGACGAGCTTTCCCATGGCGGCGGCTTCAAGAAGCAATCCCTCTTCGAGGTACGCAGCGACGTCTTCCACGACCAACACCCGGTCCAGTGGCTCGAGGAACTTCCGTATGAGCGCGCGAGGGAGGGGGTTGACGCTCGACACTTTCAATAAAGCCACGCGGTTGTTGACGGCCAGCCGGTCCACCGCTTCTCGCGCGTAGTTGTACGCAAAGCCTGCGGCGGCGATACCGAGACGTTCGGTGCCGTTGCTCTCCCAGGTGTCGACTCCGAAGGCGTCGAGCATCCCCGCCGCCTGTCTCAGTTTCTTCTGTAGCCGTCCGTGAGGGGCCAGCGGTGGAAACGGACTCCACTGACGAGACGAATCGAAGTGCGGCTTCTTGTGAGGAGCTTCAATCGTTCCGAGCGTGAGCGCGCTCGTCATGTGAGCGAGCCGGGTGACCGAGCGGATCAAGACGGGAACTTTCAGACTTTCGGAGATCTCGAACGCGCGTCGGGTGAGCTCGCGGGCCTCCTCGAGGGTTGATGGTTCGAGCGCGGGGATCTCCGCCATCTTCGCGTACAGGCGGTTGTCCTGCTCGTTGTTGGAGCTGATGCCTCCGGGATCGTCGACGGAGATGATCACGAGGCCCCCGGCAATGTCCACGAGGTTGAGCTGCATCAGAGAGTCGGCTGCGACATTCAAGCCGACGTGTTTCGTGACGACGAGAGCTCTTGCTCCGGAGAAGGATGCACCCGTAGCGACATCGAAAGCGACTTTCTCGTTCACCGACCAGAAGGCACTGAACCCGAGCACGGGCGCCGCCTCAATGAGTGTCTCCATGATCTCTGTCGATGGAGTCCCGGGATAACCCGTGGCGAGCTGGACGCCCGCCTCGATGGCGCCTCGCGCAAACGCCTCGTTCCCCAGAGCGAGGAGCGGCTCCTCGGGAGTGGGCGATAACAGAGTGGGGTTGAGTGTCATGGTGACTCCAGCGCGAAAGCGCGCACCACGCGGGTCATTTGACGCAAAACCACCGCCTTGTTCGCTGGTAATAAGGGAACAAACGCCCTTGTCCAGCCTGCCCAGTGGTGATGCAAGATCTTTTCCATTATTGGCGCGCGGTTTGCTTGTCAAAACGTGAGTCGATCTATGACGATGCCGTGCATTCCCTACGGTGGTTATTGGTCGACACCGTTTGCCCGCTGGCAAGGCTCGTTCGCGGATCTACACAGCATCGAGTTTGCGGCCCATGTGGCCAGGCTCGAGCTCAAAAAACGGGACATCGCGCCCGAGTCTTTCGACTATGGTGTCTTGGGGATCACGATCCCGCAGCGCTCGTCTTTCTACGGTCTTCCGTGGTTGATGGGCATGATCGGGGCCTCGCGGGTGCCCGGGCCAACGATCTCTCAGGCGTGTGCCACTAGCGTGCGAAGCGTTGCATCCGCCGTCGATGAGATAGTGCGCGGTGCCTCGGAAACGGCCCTGGTCGTTACCGCGGATCGCACTTCCAACGGGCCACACCTCTACTACCCCAAACCGTCGGGACCGGGAGGCACGGGCGACCACGAGAACTGGGTGCTCGACAACTTCTCGTGTGATCCGTTTGCGAAGGTCTCAATGATCGAGACCGGCGAGAACGTCGCCCGCAAATGGGAGCTCGGCACCGAAGCGCAGCACGAAGTGGTGCTTCGCCGCCATCAGCAGTATCACGACGCGCTCGCCGACGATGCCGCTTTCCTGAAGCGCTTCATGACGCTTCCTTTCGAAGTGCCGGACAAGCGGTACCGCAAGACGGTCGCGACCTTGGACGGGGACGAAGGCATCCATCCCACGACGTCCGAAGGATTAGCCGCGCTCCGTCCGGTCGTGGCCGGGGGCACGATCACCTTCGGAGGGCAAACGCACCCTGCGGACGGTAACGCCGCTCTCATCGTCACCTCCGAAGAGCGAGCGCGCGCGCTTTCGCGGGACGGCTCGATTGCCATCCGCATCCTCTCGTTCGGTCAGGCGCGTGCCGACAAGGCTTTCATGCCCGAGGCGCCGATCGCGGCGGCGAGTCAAGCCCTCGACGCCGCCGGCATTCGCATCGGGGCTGTGGACGCGATCAAGTCCCACAATCCCTTCGCGGTGAACGACCTTGGGTTTGCGCGCGAGATGGGCGTCGACGTGATGACGATGAACAACTTCGGCTGTTCTTTGATCTGGGGTCACCCGCAAGGACCGACCGGGTTGCGTGGCATCATCGAGCTCATCGAAGAGCTCACGCTTCGAGGTGGAGGCGTGGGCCTGTTCCACGGTTGCGCCGCGGGGGACACGGCTATGGCCGTTATCTTGAAAGTGGAAAACGGCTAATGAAGGCCGGCGACGAAGTTCTGCAGGGTCGAGCTGGTACGACCGCGTGCCTCCTGGGTAATCTCGCCATCGTCCGCGGAGCTCTCGAAGCGGGCGTGCAGTTTGTCTCCGGCTATCCCGGAACCCCCGCTTCCGAGATCGGAGACACCTTCGCCCGCATCGCCAGCGAGGCGGATGTTCTCTTCGAGTACTCGGTCAACGAGAAGATCGCCGTGGAGATAGCCTTCGCCGCCAGCCAGGCCGGCGCTCGGTCGCTTTGCAGCATGAAGCACGTCGGGTTGAGCTACGCAGGCGATCCAATCTCCACGATTCCGTATGTTGGCGTCGGAGGCGGGATGGTGATCGTTTCTGCCGGCGACCCTTCCGCCATCACCAGTCCCAACGAACAAGACCAACGCCACTACAGCAGCTTTCTCTTCTATCCGGTTTTCGATCCCGCGACGCCCGAAGACGCGAAGAACATGACGCGGTACGCGTTCGACTTTTCGGAGAGAACGCGTCTACCGGTTCTGCTGCGTCCAACGACACGGGTGTGTCACACGAGCGGCATGGTGCGTCTCGGCCAGCTTCCGCAGGCGAAAAACGCGCTCGGGTTCGAGAAGGACCCCAACGCTTACGTCCCCATTCCGGCCAATGTCCAAAGGATGCGCCGAGAGCTATCCGCTCGCTGGGATCTTGCGGAGCAACTTCTTGGAGAATCGGATTTTTTTTCTCACACCGGTGACGGCAAGCACGGGATTGTCGCGGGGGGTGTCCCGTATGCCTACCTGGATCAGGTGATTCGCGAGCTGGGTCTCGAGAGTGATGTGTCCGTACTCAAGGTCGGAGCCTATCCGATACCGGAGTCGGTGCTCTCCGAGTTTCTCGCCTCGGTGGAATCGGTACTCGTCGTCGAAGAGCTCACGCCCTTCATCGAAGACACGGTGACACTCTCGGCGTATCGAAACAGGGTACAGATTCCGATTCTCGGGAAACGTACCGGGCATTTTCCCGAGGCGTTCGAGTACTCGCCCGAGCTCGTCGAAGACGCCGTACGGAATTACCTGCAATTAGGCGCGCGCGCGAAGCGAACACTGGATGTTCCGGAGCTACCACCGCGCCCGCCGGTGCTGTGTGCCGGGTGCTCCCACCGAACGAGCTTCTACTTGACGCGAAAAGTGTTTGGCAAGAAGACCGTCTACTGCAACGACATCGGCTGCTACACCCTCGGCTACGGTGAGGTGTTGGATTCTTGCGACACCGTGCTGTGTATGGGCTCGAGCATCACTCAGGCATCAGGAATCGCCCGAATGACCGGCGAGCGCGCCGTCGCTTATATTGGTGACTCCACATTCTTCCATAGCGGCCTTCCAGCTCTCGTCAACGCCGTCCAGGCGGACGACGCGGTGACGGTCGTCATTCTCAATAATTACGTCACCGGGATGACCGGCTTCCAGCCTAGTCCAACAACGACGCCTCACTTCAACATCGAAGACGCGGTCAAAGGCCTCGGCGTCCATACCGTGTTGTCCGCCAACCCTTTCGAGGAAGACCTTGCTCTCGACGTCTTGAAGCAAGCGAGAGGCGGCACCGGGGTCAACGTCGTCGTGTTCAACGCACCGTGTGTGGTGAACGAGACGAAGCTCGGGACCCGTATGGATCGCCCCGCCTACGAAGTCGATCAAGTGCTGTGTAACGAGTGCTCGTTGTGCGTTCGTCTTATCGGCTGCCCTGCGATCTTCATCGAAGACGGCCGCTACGTCATCGACCAGGAGCTTTGCGACGGCTGTGACCTTTGTGCGAGCGTCTGCAACCGAGGCGCCATTCACGCGTTAGCCCCGGTGAGTCCAGTGAAGTGATTGAAGATGCGAGCAACAATGGCCGCCATCCGTGGCGCATTTTGACCGTCGGTACCGGAGGGCAAGGGGTTCTGACGGCCGCTCACTTGTTGAGTCGATTCTTCGTCGCACGCGGACATGAAGTCGTGAGCGGGCAGCTGCACGGCATGGCGCAGCGCGGGGGTTCGGTTCAGTCATCGGTCATGGTCGACTGCGGCATCAGCCCGGTCATACCGGAAGGCAAGGCGGACTTCGTCTTGGCTCTCGAGCCCATTGAGTGCGCTCGCGCTCTGCGCTTCGTCTCGTCGCGGACAAATGTGTTCATGAACACGGCGATGGTGACGCCATTCGTCGTAGCGCAAGACCAAGTCAGAAACCGCGATATGGGTCCTCCGAGTGTGCAGGAGCTCGAGCAGGCGATTGCGTCGGTGACGTCGCGTCTGCGTGTGACCGATGCGACCGCTCTCGCGGAGCAGGCGGGCTCGATCCGGACGCTCAACCTGGTGATGCTCGGCTCTTTATTCGGTGCGGACCTACTTCCTTATCGGCCCGCGGATTTCACCGACACGGTGGCTCTTGCCGAGGAGAACCGACGAGCCTTTATGAGCGGGGTGACGTGGAGTAGCGTCTTGTCATGAGCCTCAAGATCGGGATCGACGTGGGTGGAACCTTCACCGACTTTCTCGTCGCGGACGGAGACTCCGCCACAACGTTCAAAGTCCTGTCCACCCCGTCCGACCCGTCTATCGGGCTCATCGACGGCCTGACCGAGATCGCGGGCAGCCGCGATGTGAGCCTCTCGGAGCTCGCGCGCTCGATCGACACGATCGTCCATGGCACTACGGTGACCACCAACGCGGTTCTCACGCACACCGGAGCCAAAACCGGGCTGGTGACGACCCAAGGGGTGCGCGACGCCCTAGAGATGCGGCGCGGGATTCGAGAGGAGCAATACAACAATCGCTACACCAACGTGCCGCCGCTGGTTCCACGCTACTTGCGCGCTCCGGTGGCGGGTCGGCTCGACTATAAAGGTGACGAGCTCGAAGCCTTGGAGCTCGATGACGTGCGGGAGGCCGTCCGTCTCTTCAAGCTCGAAGGCGTCGAATCGGTCGCGGTGTGTTTCATGAACGCCTTCGCCAATCCGCAGCACGAACGCGAGGCGGCGAAGCTCATCGAAAGTGAGCTTCCCGGTGCGTACGTCACCATCTCCACCGACCTTCTGCCGTCGATACGATTCTACGAGCGCGTGAGCACAACCGTGCTCAACTCGTATGTGGGGCCCAAGCTGAGCTCCTATCTGGACAGTCTCGTGTTACGCCTGCAAGAGATTGGCTTCGGCGGCGTTCTTCTCATCATGCAGTCGAATGGCGGCGTGATGGCGCCCGAGGTCGCTCGGGACAAAGCTTCGCTCACGTTGCTGTCGGGGCCGGCGGCGGGTCCGCGGGCCGGGCTCACGTACTCACGCGCGCACGGACACGATAGCTGCATCACCGTCGACATGGGAGGGACGAGCTTCGATGCCGCGCTCGTTCGAGACGGTGCCCCTATCGTCGTCAACGAAGGCGAGATCAACCGCTACCGGATCGCGCTACCCATGCTCGGGATCGTCACCATCGGGGCCGGCGGAGGCAGCGTTGGGTGGATCGATGAAGGCGGGCTTTTGCGTATGGGCCCTGAGAGCGCGGGCGCCGACCCGGGGCCCGCTTGCTACGGGAAGGGAGGTCGGCGCCCGACGTGTACCGACGCAGATCTCGTTCTCGGCTACCTCGATCCTGACTTCTTCGCCGGCGGCAAGATTCGCCTGGATGTAGAAGCGAGTCGGGGCGCCATCGAGGAGCACACTGCGAAACCGTTGAACCTGCCGATCGAAGAGGCAGCGGCGGGGATGTATCGCATCATCAACAACAACATGGCGCAAGGCGTCCGCGAGATCACCGTGAAGCGCGGTTACGACCCGAGGGAGTTCCCCATGGTCGTCGCCGGCGGCGCTGGGCCAATCCATGCCTGCTTGATTGCCGACGAGCTCGACATCCCCATGTTCTTGGTCCCGCGGGAGTCTTCCATCTTCTGCGCCGCGGGCATGCTCATGAGCGATTTGCAGCATGATTTCGTCCGTTCCTTCGTCGGAGATCTGGACAAGCTGGATTGGGACGCACTCGGCCGCGTGCTCACGGATATGGTGGAAGAAGGGACACGCCTTCTCGCTGCGGAGAAGATCCCGGAAGACCGCTCGCAGTTCCAGGTAAGCCTCGACTGTCGCTACGTGAAGCAATACCACGAGGTTTCCTTCCCGGTTTCCGTGGATGCTGTTTGCCAGGCGCAGCTCGGCGAGATTGCCACCCTTTTTCACCGAGAGCACAACCGTATGTTCGGCTACTCTCTCGAACAGGAAGGCACACCCATCGAGCTCATCAACATCCGGCTCCGCGCGGTCGGGACCACCGAAAAACCGGCGCGCGCCGCGGAAGAGCCTTCCGGAGCCGACCCCGATGAGGCGCTCAAGGGTGAGCGTCGCCTGTTCGTTCCCGAAGACAACGGCTTCGCGAATGCCCCGGTTTACGACGGAAACCGTACCCGGCACGGGCACCGCATCGTCGGGCCGGCACTCATCGAGCAGGTGAACACGACGGTCTTTCTTTCTCGCTCGTACGATTGCGTTTGCGACAAATACGGTTCCTTCGCCGTTTACCAAAAGGGCAAAGAGAACCGAGGTGCAGTTACACCAGGCGATTCAGCCGCAACCGGAGGCACCGCGGCATGAGTAACGTGGATCCTATTCTTCTGTCGGTCATGGCGCGCGCGTTCAAGTCCATTACCGACGAGATGAGCATCTCTCTCGAAAAGACGACGCGCTCTCCGATTCTCTGTGAGGCCAAGGATTTCGTCACCGGTCTTTACGACGGGAACGGAAACATGCTGGAGCAGACGGAGAATCTTCCGATACTCTCGTTCTCACTCGGCCCCGTGTGCAAGTACATCCTGAAGTATTTCGGAGACGAGATCTATCCCGGCGACGTCATCTTTCACAACGACGTCTTCAGCATGGGTAATCAGAACAACGACGTTGCCGTCTACAAACCGATCTTCTTCGAGGACGAGCTCGTTGCGTTCTCGGCCGCCAAGGGGCATCAGGCCGATATCGGCGGTGCCGTGGCCGGCGGCTACAATCCCGGTGCCACCGAGGTATGGCAAGAGGCGCTTCGCATCCCGCCGGTCAAAGTCTACGAGAAGGGCAAGTTTCGCAAGGACGTTTGGGATCTCATCTTTGCCAACATCCGTTTCAACATCGTCCAGGAAGACATGCGGGCCGAGATCGGCTCCTGTGTCGTGGGCGAGCGCCGCATGCTCGCGTTTCTCGAGAAGTACGGGCGCGAGTGCTTCGAGAACCACAAGAAAGCTTTGTTCGAGGCAACCCGTAAGATGATGGAGGCGGAGATCGGCACGATCCCCAACGGGGTCTACCAGGGCGAGTCCACGGTCTACTACGACGGGAAAAACCACGGCAAGCACTACTCTATTCGCGTCGAGGTGGAAGTCGAAGACAAACGTATCAAGTTCGACTACTCGGCAACGGATGCGCAATCGAACGCGTTCGTCAACGGCACCTATACCTCGAGCGCTTCGGCGACGGTCTTGACTCTTCTTCAAATGGTGAACCCCGACATTCCTCACAATGAGGGGATGGTCGAGCCCGTTGAGATCGTCATTCCCGAAGGCACGCTGCTCAACGCCGCGTACCCCGCGGCCACGACCTATGGAAACCACTTGTGCCCCGCGAACGCCGACGCCATCACCCGTGCGCTCGCTCCCGTCATCCCCGATCGCACGACCGCTGGGTGGAACCACCTTTTGTGCTCGTTGACGACGGGTCGGGATCCTCGCAAACCCCGTCAGGACGACAAGTACGTCGATATCTGTTTCATGGGTCTCAAAGGGGGCTCGGGCGCGATGCGCGGTGTCGATGGCTACGACCATATTGGGATGATCGATGCGTCGGGAGGGCTTTTGGATCAGGACTACGAGATGTTCGAACAGCAAACGCCCCATCGACTCGTGCACCACGAGTACTCGTGCGATTCCGCCGGTGCGGGCGAGTGGCGCGGCGGGTTGGGGGTCGAGACCGTTTTCGAGATTGGATCTGACGACACCCAACTCGTGGTGTTTGGTGACGGCGACGTGGAGCCGGCCTTCGGTCTCGACGGTGGTGGCAGCGGAAGCCTGAACTCGATCGTTCTCCGCTATCCCGATGGAAGCACCAAGACTCCCGACAGCCTCGACCTCATCCGGGAGGTTCCAGCGGGAACCGTCTATCACCAACGGGCGGGAGGTGGCGGAGGTTATGGAGACCCCCGAAAGCGACCCGCGGTGCTGGTGGCGAAGGACGTCAACAACGGCGTGATCTCGAAGAAAGCGGCCGAAGAGATCTACGGAAGGAAGACTTAGTGAATTTTGCGCTTTCGGTGGACCAGCAGTTGGTTCGCGAGACCTTTGCGCGTTTCTGTGACGAGCAGATTCGACCGAAGGCGGCGGCCATCGATGAAGCGAAGAAGTTTCCCCGCGAGTCGTTCCTCGCTCTGGCGGAGCTCGGTTTCTACGGCTTGCGCTATCCCGAGAGCGTGGGCGGCTCTCGCATGGACTTCGTCTCGTATTGTTTGGTGATCACCGAGATTGCTCGAGGGTCTCTGTCTCTCGCGGCCGTCGCCGCCATGCAATCGCTCATGGGCACGCACTTCCTCTACACGCTCGGAAACGATGACATTCACGTACGACTTCTCGCGCCCGCGCTGCGCGGGGAGAAAATCGGGACCATCTGTATTACCGAGCCGAACGCGGGGAGTGATCTGTCTTCCATCTCTTCCACGGCGGACAAAGTCGACGACGGCTATGTTCTCGATGGACAGAAGATGTGGATCACGTCGGCAACCGTCGCAGATTTTTTCACTGTGTTTGCTCGCGCTGGCGAGGGACGCAAACTCACTATCTTCCTCGTCGAAAAGGGAGCGCCCGGCCTCACTGTGGGAAAGACCATCGAAAAGATGGGGGTATGGGCGTCACCCACCTCGGAGCTCTCACTTGAACAGTGCTTCGTTCCCATGGATCACCGACTCGGTGACGAAGGCGACGGGGAGGCGGAGCTGCGCAAGATCCTCGCGGAAGTACGGATCATGACCGGAGCCCTCGCGCTCGGGGTAGCGCGCGCTGCGCTCGACGATGCGCTCGTCTACGCCTCGGGTAGAGAACAATTCGGAAAACCCATCAACCGTTTCCAGGCGATCCAGCACAAGCTTGCGGAGATGGGCACCGACCTCGAAGCTGCAACCCATCTCGTCCACTACGCCGCGTGGTTGAAAGATGAAGACCGGCCTCACGCGGGCGAGGCGGCCATGGCCAAGCTCTTCGCAACCGAGGCAGCCACCGCCATCTGCGACAAGGCAAGCCGGATCTTCGCCTCTTACGGCTACGCCATGGAGTATCCGATCCAGCGGTACTTGCGCGATGTCCGCTTCACGCTCTTCGGCGGTGGCACCAGCGAGATCCTGAAGCAGATCATCGCCAAAGAGATGACGACATCTTGAAGAAGCAAACGCCAAGGCGCAAAGGCGCAAAGGCGCAAAGTGGGCTGGCGACGAATCGTCAATTTGGCGACGAAATGGGAACAAGACCTTGCTTTTTCTTCTTTGCGCCTTTGCGCCTTTGCGCCTTCGCGTTGAGTCTTTTTACTTTTTGAACCATGACGGAAAAAAGAATTCGCGTGTTGATCGCCAAGCCCGGTCTTGATGGCCACGACGTGGGGGCCAAAGTCGTGGCGCGCGCACTCATGGACGCGGGTTTCGAAGTGATCTACACAGGCCTGAAACAGTCTGCCGAAGAGATTGCCCGGGCGGCCGGCCAGGAGGATGTCGACGTCATCGGGCTCTCGGTTTTGTCGGGCTCACACTTGCCTCTGTGCCGAACGCTGAAAGGCAAGCTCGAAGAGCAAGAGCTCGGCGACAAGCTCTGGATCGTGGGCGGCAACATTCCTCGCAGAGACCACGACGAGCTGAAAAAACTCGGCGTCGCCGCCGTCTTTGCTACCGGAACCACGACGGAGACGATCGTCTCGTTTGTCCGTGAGAACGTCGTATGAAATTCGAGAACGAGTCGGGCATCGAGATCAAATCCGTCTATACACCAGAAGACGTGACCGCCACGGGCGGGGACGACGGCATCGGCCGGCCCGGACAGTTTCCCTTTACCCGCGGCATCCACGAGCAGATGTATCGCAAGCGTCCCTGGACGATGCGCCAGTACGCGGGGTTCGGCACGCCGGAAGAAACCAACGAGCGGTTTCATTACTTGATCGATAACGGGCAGACGGGGTTGAACGTGGCTTTCGACCTTCCGACCCAAATGGGGTTGAGCTCCGACGATCCGATGGCCGAGGGCGAAGTGGGCCGGGTAGGCATGGCCGTAGACACGCTCGAGGATTTCGAGATCGCCTTCGCGGGCATCGATCTCGACGAGATCACGGTATCGCTCACGATCAACGGTGCGGCAGTCACTTTGATCGCCATGTACTTCGCCATGGCGGAAAAACGCGGCTATGACCTAAGCAAGCTCCGCGGCACGGCGCAAAACGACATCCTGAAGGAGTTCGTCGGCCGAGGTACTTGGGTGTTTCCCGTGGAGCCCTCCATCAAGCTCGTCGGGGACACCATCATCTATTGTGCTGAGAACGTTCCCAAGTACAGCCCGGTCAGCGTGTGCGGGTATCACATCCGAGAATCCGGGGCGAGTCCGGCTCAGGAGATGGCGTATGCCTTCCTGATCGCCAAAGCCTACATCGATCACGTTTTGGCTCGCGGGATGAGCGTCGACGACTTCGCATCGCGGTTGTCGTTCAACTTCGACATCTACGGGAATCTCTTCGAGCAGGTGGCCAAGTTTCGAGCCGGCCGGCGGCTGTGGGCCAAGATCATCAACGACGACTACCACGCCGAGAATCCACGGTCTGCGTGGATGCGCATGATCGCGGGAGGGGGAGGAGGGGGTCTCACCATCGAGCAACCCGAGAACAATATCGTCCGGGGCGCCTACTACGCACTCATCAGCGCGTTGTCGGGCACGCAAACGATGGCGCTTTGCAGCTACGACGAGGCGTACACCATCCCCTCCGAGAAAGCGGCTCGCGTATCGCTGCGTACGATGCAGATCTTGATCGAAGAGATGGGACTGTGCGACACCGTCGATCCGCTGGGCGGCTCCTACTACGTCGAGAGTCTCACCAATCAGATGGAAGAGAAGATTCGCGCTGTCATGAAGGATGTCGACCGGGGTGGTGGCATCGTGAAGTCCATCTCCGAGGGCTATATCCAGGCGGCCGTCTCGCGCCAGGCGTACGAGAACGTCCGGAAGATCGAGCGCGGCGAGATTCGCAAGGTGGGCGTGAATTGCTTTCAGGTCGAAGAGGAGACTCCCGACGTCGAGTTTCATCCTTTCCGGGACGAAGACCGCGACAAGCAGGTTCGACGGTTGGAGCGGGTGCGATCCGAACGTGATGGCACTCGGGCCGAACGGGCCCTGGGAAAGCTCCTCGACACGGCGAAGGCGGGCGACAACGTCATGCCTGCCGTGATCGAAGCCGTGAAGTCCTACGCGACCGTCGGTGAAATCACGAGCTGTTTGGTGGAAGTCTATGGTCGGTACAAGGAGCCCATCCGTTTCTGAGCGAGCTATGACTATCGAGCAATACGCCGCGCCCGAGACGTTGGATGAGCTCACCCGGCTTCTGTCTGGGGGCAATGCCCTGATATTTGCTGGGGGAACCGACGTCATGCCCCAAACGCGCGCGGGAGCTCGGCAGTTCCAGCCGTACCTTATTAATGCTTCCCGTGTCGCCGGGCTTCGGGGGATCTCCCGGGAGGGAGCGAGAATCCGCATAGGGGCCTTGACGACGGTAACCGACATTCTCGAGAGCAACCTTCTGAGCGAGCACGTCCCGGTGCTCGTGGAGGCCGCCGACTGTTTCGCGAGCGGACAAGTGCGTAACACCGCGACGCTCGGGGGCAACCTCTGCAACGCCTCGCCCGCCGCCGACCTCGCCATCCCCCTGTTGCTCGTCGACGCCGAGCTCGAGCTCTCGTCCAACGACAATGGCGCACCGAGTCGTCGAGTCGTGCCGATTTCCGATTTCTTCGTGGCTCCGGGAAAGACGGTTTTGAAGCCGACCGAGATCCTCACCCGTGTGATCTTCGACGCGCCGCCCTCCGGTTTCAGGGCCCGCTTCATAAAGTTCGGGACGCGTCCCGCACTCGATATTGCGGTGGTGTCGGTGGGTGTCGCCGGTGCGACCGCGAACATGGTTTTCGCAATCACTCGTGTGGCTTTCGGCGCGGCCGCTCCCACGCCCATCCGAGGCAAGAAGACCGAAGAGTTGCTCGAAGGCCGCTTGTTGGTTGACGACACGATCCTTGCCGCGTCGAGCGCGGCACAAAAAGACGTCTCGCCGATCTCGGATGTTCGAGGCTCGGCCTGGTATCGAAGAGAGCTGGTGAGGACATTGACCGAAAGAGCGCTCCACGATGTCGCTTGAGAAAGAGATCCACTTCCGTGTGAACGGGAATCTCACGAGCGTCGAGGTACCCGTCACGATGAACGCCCTCGCCATGATCCGGGACCGTCTGAAGTTGACAGGAACGAAGCGCGGCTGCGAGGAAGGTGAGTGCGGCTCGTGCACGATTCTCGTCGACGGGGTTTCGGTGAATGCCTGCCTGATGTTCGCGGTGGATTGCGACGGCCGCGACCTGACCACGATCGAGGGCATCCGCACTGCGGAGGGACTGAGCCCGCTCCAGAAGCTGTTCGTGGAGGAGTGGGCGGTCCAGTGCGGCTTCTGCACACCTGGCATGGTGATGCAGGGGACGTACTTGCTGAGTCAGAACCGGGAAATGAGTGTCGAGGACATCAAACGTGGCATCGAAGGAAACCTCTGCAGGTGCACCGGCTACAAGAAAGTGATCGCCGCCATCGCAGGAGCTCTCCACGCAACGCCAAGGCGGGGAGAGGAGAAAGAGGATTCTTGAAAAACAAACGTAAAGGCGCAAGGGCGCACAGAGGACTGGCAGCGAATCGTCAGTTAGGCGACGCAATCGGAGCGAAATCTTGGGTTTTCTTTGCGCCTCTGCGTCTTTGCGCCTTTGCGTTGAAAAAACGCAGAAAGCGACGGTAGCAACGATGACGGTTATCGAAAAGCAGACTCTGATCGGCAAAGCGATCCCCAAGCTGGACGGGCCCAAGAAGGTCACTGGTGAGGCGCGCTACGTTCAGGACATCGAGCTTCCCCGCATGCTGTTCGCGAAGATACTTCGCTCGAGCCGAGTGCACGCGCGTATCGTGCGGATCGACACGAGCGCGGCGAGGAAGCTTCCGGGGGTTCACGCCGTTATCACCGCTGCCGACACACCGGGCGTGCCCCTCGGGCACGGCAAGGACAATCCTCCGCTCAAGAGCGACAAGGTCCGCTCGCTCAGAGACGAAGTAGCGGCGGTAGCCGCCGAAAGCGAAGACATTGCGGAACGAGCGCTCTCTCTGATTGAAGTCGACTACGAAGACTTGCCGGCGGTGTTCGACCCGAATGCGGCGCTTCTCGACGACGCGCCCGTCATCCACGAGAGCCATCCCGACAACATTCCCTTCACTTACGAGTACAGTCAAGGCGACGTCGGTCAAGGGGAGCGAGACTCCGACGTCGTCATCGAGGACAAGTTCACACTCCACTTCGTCACCCACTGCTGTATGGGCGTGAGCGGCGCTGTCGCTCAGTTCGATGCGGACGACAACTTGACCGTCTACTCCCAGACGCAGGTGCCGTTTCTCTACAAGAAGGACATCGCTCCCATCATCGACGTTCCGCCGGAGAAGATCCGCGTCATCCAGCCGTCGATCGGAGGCGGGTTCGGGAGCAAACTCGATATTTATCCGTTCGAGCCAATCTGCATTCTGTTGGCGCGGGCGACGCGGCGGCCGGTCAAGCTGACGTTCACGCGGGAAGAAGAGTTCCTCGCGTCGCCGACGCGCCAGCCGGTGGAGCTCACGCTGAGAAGTGGTGTGAAGAAAGACGGAACCCTGACGTTTCGCGACGTCGCTACGGTGCACGACAACGGCGCCTACACCTCTTGGGGAGCGACCACTCCCTTCGTCATCATGCAGACGATCTCGTCGCTCTATCGAGTGCCGCACTGTAGTTATCGAACGACCGTGGTGTACACCAACAACCCCTATAGCGGATCGTTTCGCGGCTTCGGAAATTTGCAGGCCACGTTCGCGGTCGAATCCCACATGGACAAGTTGGCGGAAGCCGTGGCGATGGATCCTCTCGCGTTCCGACTTCAAAACGCACAGCAGCCAGGTGAGACCACGCCGCAAGGAATGGTGTTCCGAAGCTGTGGCCTTGCCGAGTGCCTCACCACCGCGGCCGAGCGGAGCGGGTTTGTCGAGAAGCACGCCCGTTATTCTCGATACGGGCGTGGGCAAAATGGACAGGGCGGACCGGTCAAACGTGGCGTGGGGATCGCCTCGCTTCTTCACGTGGGTGGGGGCGCCAAGATTTACCGCTCCGATGGATGCGGCACGATGCTGAAGATCGACGACTACGGGCACGTCACCGTGTTGACGGGAGCATCCGAGATCGGTCAAGGCTCGGAGACGGTCATCGCACAATTCGTGGCCGAAGAGCTCGGACTACCGATCTCGTCGATAAGCGTCGTGAACGATGATTCCGAGCTTACGCCTTGGGACGTCGGGGTGCACGCGAGTCGGACGACGTTCATCGCGGGGAACTCAGCTCAACGCGCCGCACGCAAAGCGCGCGAGAAACTCCTGGCTGCTGCGGCGACTAAGCTCGAACTATCGGCGGAGGAGCTCGATCTGCGCGAGGGGAACGTCACCCGTGCCGATACCGGAGAGGCTCTTCTCGAGCTTCCCCGGCTCATCCGCTCCCTGCACTTTGCGAAAAAAAGCGAGGTGGTCATGACCGCGGAGTACTACGAGCCGCCGAGCGTTCCCCAGGACAAAGAGTTCAAGGGCGACGTGTCCGCGAGCTACGCGTTCGGTACCCAGGTCGTGGAGCTCGAAGTGGACACCGAGACCGGTGTGATCCGCATCGTCAAAGTGACGGCGGCTCACGACGTCGGCAGAGTCATCAATAGCCTGGGCATCCAGGGACAAATCGAGGGTGGTGTCGCCATGGGCATGGGCTACGCCATCTCCGAGCACCTTCTCGTAGACGAGGGGGTCATCCAGAATCCGTGCTTTCGAGACTACAAGCTCGTCACTGCGCCGGAGATGCCCGAGATCGACATGCACTTCATCGAAACGCTGGACCCGGAGGGTCCGTCGGGCGCGAAGGGCGTTGGCGAGGCCCCGGCCATTTGCATCGCTGCGGCCGTCGTGAACGCGGTCTACAACGCGACCGGGACGCGGTTTGACTCACTGCCGCTCACACCGGAGCGGGTGCTGCGGAGACTGAAAAACCACGCCTGAAAAACCACTGATGAAGCGTCGCACTGTGGTCTCGATGGAGCAAGCGCTGTCGTTGAGCTACGCCACGTTGCGTTTCGTGCAGCTCGGCTGGCGTGTTATTCGGCTGGAGTCGACGCCTGTGGGCACGAGCCTCCCCGGCGATCCCAACCGCTACATCGGCGACATCGTGGCCGACGACGACCGGCGCTCCTACTTCATTGCACCCAACGTCGGGAAAGAAGCCATCGCTCTCAACCTCAAGGAAGAAAAAGGCCAGGAGCTTCTGCAGCGGATCGTCCGGGAGCTCGACGTCGAGATTTTTTGTTGCAATACGCTTCCTCATCGTTACCAGAGCCTCGGCATCGACTACGAGACGCTGCGCTCGGTGAGAGAGGACATCATCTGGGCCGGAATCTCGGCGATGGGGCCGGACTACCCGAATACACCGGGCTACGATCCTGCGCTGCAGGCCATGGTGGGCTACATGGAGCTCACCGGAGACAAAGACGGCCCGCCCACGCTCTCAGGTGTCCCGCTCATCGATTTGAAGGCGGGTGACGAAGTGTATGCCAATGTCCTGCTGGCGCTCGCAGAGAAGGCGGAGACCGGCCTAGGCAAGGCGATTCACGTCTCCATGTTGCAAGCCGCGGCTTCGTGGCTCATCACCACGCTGCCGCTCATCGATTTCGACTGCGACCCAACCGAGATCACTCGAGCCGGAAACGAGCACCGCAAGTTCATCCCCGCCAACGCCTATCGCACCAAGGACGGATTCATCTACATAGCCATCGGAAACGACTTGCAGTGGCAACGGCTGAGCGCAGCGTCGAAATTTCAGACGCTTCGTTCCTCCCAGCGCGAGACCAACGCCGGTCGCATACGAGAAGCCGGATCGATCCACCGCGAAATGGCCGAGGCGACGTCCCGCCACTCGACCGATGAGCTCGTGCGAGAATTTCGAGAAGCGAAGATCCCGCACGCTCCCATCCACACCGTGCCCCAGGTTCGGGAAATGGAAGCCGTTCAGTCGAAGTTGACGTCGACGCAAGCTCCCGACGGACGGACGATCCATCTAACCCCCGCGGCGGTGGACCTTTCAGGCACCGCATCCGAGTATTCCTTCGCTCCTCGCTACAGCGAGCACACGATGTCCGTTTTGAAAGAAGCCGGCGTCCCTGCTTCCGAGATGGGCGGACTCGAGACCCAGGGCATCATCCCCCGGTGAGCATTCGCTCGCCTGGTTCATAAACGAATGGAGGATAAGAGATTGCATTCCAAGAAAGAACGGAAGGTCCTGCTCACGTCGGTGTGCCGCCCCTTTGGCGGACCTGGCGAGGGTGATTCGGTGGGCGCAGAGCTGTTTCATGCGCAGGTTACCAGGGCGCAGGGGATCTTCAGTCTCCGTCAAGTCATCCGCTGTTGGGCTATCGATTACATCGCCGAGAACATCGAAGCCCCTTGTGTAGCGCTTCACTATCCTTCGGAGCGCGAGCTGATTCGTGAACTGAGATCCGGCGCGTACGACTACGTGGGTATCAACTTCGTCGTGGCGACGTTTCACAAAGTCCGGCGCATGGTGAAGCTGGTTCGAAGGTATGCACCCGAGGCGCGCATCGTTCTCGGAGGCTACGGCACCGTTTTGCCCGATGAGATTCTGAATTCCTATGCCGACGAAATTTGCCGCGAGGAAGGCATCGGCTTCATGCGCCGTCTGCTGGGTGAAAACACCGAACGAGCGGTCGCACATCCTTATGCCCCGATTCCTGCGGTCCGTCTCTACTCGTATCAACAACCGTCGAAGGTAGGACACCTCACCGCCGGGCTCGGATGCCCCAACGGGTGTGATTTCTGCTGCACTTCGCACTTCTTCAAGCGCAAATACGTGTCGTTTCTCCATACGGGTCGTGAAATCTATGAAGAGATTCAGGCGATCGAGCAGAAGGCCAGCGCGCGGGGAGAGACGCTGAGCAGTTTCATCCTCATCGATGAGGATTTCTTTCTCTACAAGAAGAGAGCGCAAGAGTTTCTCGAATGTGTCCGCGAGGGCGGTAAGCCGCTTTCCCTCATGGGCTTTGGCAGCGTGAAAGGGCTTTCCCAATTCACCGCCGACGAGATCGCTGAAATGGGATTCGATACCATCTGGACCGCGTTCGAGGGCGCCGAGGCCGGCTACGGAAAGCTGAAAGGCAAGACCGTGGAAGAGCTCTACGCGTCGTTGAAAGCCGCCGGCATCTCGGTTCTGTCTTCGATGATTATCGGTTTTCCGTATCAGGACTCTACCGTGGTGCACGCGGAATTCGATCGACTCATGGGTTTGGGACCCTCATTGCTCCAGTGCCTCATCTATTTCGCGTTTCCAACGACTCCGTTTCATGCGCAGGTGGTGGCCGAAGACCGCTACCTTCCCGAGTACAAGAAAGACCCCGATCTCAGACGCTGGGACGGTTTCGCCATGCACTTCAAACACCCCGAGTTCAGTGCCCCCGAGCTCGAGTCCTTGCAAAAAGAGCTCTACCGCCAGGACTTCGAGCGGCTCGGCCCGTCCATTGTCAGGCTGATTCGGGTCTGGCTCGAAGGCTACAAGAACCACCGAGACTCGCCCAACCCTTTGTTGCGAGCACGCGCAGAGGAGAAGCTGAACACGATCCGCGGCGCCCTACCCGGGATTGTGCCGGCCACGCTCTTTGGCCCCAACAAGAAGACACGCGCTGAAGCACGTGCCCTGTTGCGCGACGTCCGACACGAGGTCGGACGGCTGAGCGTGCTCGAGCGGGTGAAGTGTCTCGGCTCACCGGTTCTCGCGGTGTGGACGGCGGCAGTCAATAAGCTCAGAATCTTTCAACAACCCGGGCTTCTCAGAGTCGAGCATCGAACAACGGGAACAAGGGGCCGAGTGCCGAAAGAGGCGCCCATCTGTCGGCTTCAGGGCGGCTTCCATGCGAATCCCGTCAAGGCATTGACCGAGGACTTGAACCGGAACGCGCGCGATCTGGTGGCGCACGTTTTCTCGTACGACCGTGCGGCGGCCGAAGAGTTCTCCGCGACGGCGGCAACGCGTTCGACCGTCAGCTCCGGCAAGGCGAATTCGATGTGAAAGCCGCGACACCACGAGCGTCAACGCTTCGCAGATAGCGAAGAAGTATTGATGGCATGTTGAGTGCGATGAGATCCGAACCTCAGCGATGTGAGGCGTCCCTTCGCTGCCGTTGGTTGCTTCTACTCCTGGTGGTCTCTGTCGGAGTGAGCACATGGGATGCAAGGCAGACCTCCGAGAGTACGATGGTTCGCTACACCGGTGGCTTCCGGTTCGGCGGGGGTGGGTTGGCCATCCCGATGCGGAAGTGCTCTCCCGTGTCCTTGTCCTTCCAGCGTACGTTTTGCATCATCGGCCGGCGGAGCTCGATGGCGCCCTGATCGAGCACGGGACACACCCGCAAGCACACGCCGCAGTACCAGCACTCGTCCGGGTAGAGGACGATGGGTGGTTTATCGGGTTCGGGATTCGGGATGAACACGTCGCTCATGCACGGGTCGATGCACATGTCGCACGCGATGCACGTATCTTCGTTGAACACGATGGGGCTGTTGGGAGTGACCTGGCTAGTGGATGCGTAGACGTCTTTCTTTGACATGACCGGCCTCTTCTTCAATGCCGCTTCCGGTGCTCGTTTCCTCGGGTATCGGAAACGTCCATCCCGCGGCTTCTCGCTTCCGCCTCCGCTCTTGAGCTTCGGCGGACCCGCCGTAGCTTTTGGCGAAGGCGGGCTCTCAAGCGGGGCAATGCGTTTCATAGTTGTCTTCCAGGGAGCCGTGAAAATCGAGAGGCAGCTCTCCCACCTCGGGACCGTTGGCGCCGAGGCGCAGCGTCAGCCACTTCCTCCACTCGGGCGGATCGTCGTCGGGAAAGTCGAGTCTGTCGAACATGAGCCAGCTGTTGCTCGCCCGTCGCGCCAGGCACGCATGGGTGACGATCTCGCTACACGTGAGAATGTCCTGGACCTCGATCGCGCGCATGAGCTCGTGCGGGTTTCGCGCGTAAAGAGTCTTCGCCTCCGCCTCCTTGATCTCGCCCAAGGACGTGAGGCCGATGTTCATGAGCTCTTCGGTCTTGGTATCACCGCAGTAGGTCTGCATCACCTTGGCAATTCCCGAGGCGAGCTCTTTCCATTCCATGCCGTCGCCGCGCTCCACGAGCGCGTACACGCGGGCCTTCTCCTCGTCGATTTGTTCGCGCTCGAGCAGCGGCCGTGGGGCCCGGCTCGCGTAATCCGCAGCGTGGCTACCCGCCCACCGCCCTGTCGAGCAGGCGTGCGACGATCCAATACCATCGAAGAGCTGTTGGCCGGCGGCCCACAGGCCCTCGAGGTTGGTCCTGAGCGTCCAGTCGTGCGTCAGTGCGCCATAACGCAGACGCCTCCAGCCCAGGGGTGCAGGGCCGATGTCGTAAACCTGGAGCAAATCTTTGTCGGGGTCGAACCCGGCTCGAGTCAAGTTCCGGTAGACGGGCCACGTCTGCCCCTCTTGGCCGATCATGAGCCCGAAGATCGCGCGTCGCTCGTGGGCGGGCATGCCGGGAAGATCGGCATACAACGGAAGCTTGAACTCGCCTTTCTTTACCCGCTCATCCAGGTCCGCGATCAACTGCGGCTGCGACGGTGCCTTGCCCTCTTCGCCTCCCAGGACCATGCAGAAGAATCCGTCTTCGGGCGCGGGATGGGTTCTCTCATCAACGGTGGTGATCGGCTTGCCGCCTTTGCCGACCCAGGGAACCTCCTTGCCGTTCGCGTCGATGATGGAGCACGGATACCAGCTTGCGAAGTTGGATCCGCTGCCAAAGGTGGTGCTCCCGATACCGGTGGCCCCACCCCACTCTTCGTGGGTCGACGATTCCATGCGGGTGAACTCCGCACCGGCGCGCCACGCCATCGCGTGGCCGTTTCCCACGTTGGTCGCGGGTCCGTCTCGTCCGACGATCCCGGTCATCTCCGACGAGAAGATCCAGAGTCGATCCGGCGTCGCCATCGTCAGCACCGATGCCTTGGCTTCGAACACGTAGAATTCCCCGGTGCGCGTGCTCACCCCGGTGGCGCCGACGACGCGAGCGCCTCGCTCACCGTTTTCGGTAAGGAGCTTCGTCACCATGCAGCGCTCATAGAGGCGCACGCCGAGCTTCTTGCACTCGCGGTAGAGCGAGGGCTTCATCCCCGTTCCCCAAACCCGAACCGCATTGCGGGTCAGGTAGTCGTAGGCGAACAGGTGTTTGGTCTCCTCATCGCGAAACGGCGCCCCCACGAACTCGTCATTCGTGTCTCGGATCTGCATCCCCATCTGTTCGAGCTCGAGTAAAACCTCGTAGCTGTCGCGGGCGGTGATGTACGACGTGATGTAGTTGCCGTAGCCGCCTTTGTAGTTATCGAGCGGCATGCGCACGTATTCTTCCGGGGTGACCGTGCTTGCGGGATTGGAAGGGCAGTCCATCCAGTGGTCGATACCTGAGCCTGCGGCGCCGCTGAACTGGGTGCAACTCTTGTCGACGATCGCCACATCCAGCCCTCGTCGGGCGGCCGCGATCGCCGCGAAACACCCCGAGAGCCCGCCGCCGAGCACGATGACGTCGGCCCGGACGTTCGTTTCCTTGCCGTATTTGATGGGGTAGGGCCATTTTACCGGCTTGCCCCCCGACATCATGATGGGTCTCATGTTCGTCCTTCCTCTTGATTGTGCTGGTGACAGGCGACGAAATGTCCGTCCCGAGTGCGGTGGAGCTCTGGAGTCCGAGCCTCGCACACGCTCTGTCGATCGGGGCACCGCGCGTAGAAACGGCAGGCGTCGCCGTTCGGGCTCGATGCGTCGATATCGAGCTCGTCTGTCGGGCTCCAGTCGTCATCCGGTTCGAGCGGCGGCACCGATGCCATCAGAAGCTTGGTGTACGGGTGTCGTGGTGCGCGAACGATGTCCGTAGCCGAGCCGAGCTCGACGATACTGCCCGCGTACATCACCGCGATGCGATCGCATACGTGGTAGGCGACGGGCATCTCGTGGGTGATGAAGACGTAAGTGAGACCGCGCCCGCGTTTCAGATCCATGAAAAGCGATAAAACTCCCGCCTTGACGCTGGCATCGAGCATGCTCACTGGCTCGTCGGCAACGATCAGCTCGGCGTCGAGCATGAGCGCTCGCGCGATCCCGAGCCGTTGCCTCTGGCCTCCGCTCAGCTCGGCCGGCATGCGGAACAAGAACCCAGACGTCGGCGGAAGCCCGACGAGCGCGAGGACCTCCTCGGCCCGTCGCCTCCAATCGTCCGCATTACCTAGGCGGTGCACGCGAAGCGGCTCGGCGAGGACGTCGTACACGCTACATCTCGGGTCGAACGCACTGTAGGGGTCCTGAAAAACGATCTGCAGTCGTTGTCGCAGAGCTTTCATTTCGGCCCGGGCGAGTGTGCCGAGCTCGTTTCCGTCGAAGACCACTCGGCCGCTCGTGGGCTCGGTGAGCGCCAGCAGGAGTCGCGCCAACGTCGTCTTCCCGCAACCACTCTCGCCCACGATGCCGAAGCACTCACCCTTGGTGACGGCGAAGCTGACGCCGTCGACGGCAGGGCGGACACCGCCACGCCGTGAGAACGCCTTGGTGAGGTCTTGGACCTCGAGGAGTGCGCTCGTCATGCGAAATGACACCTCACCGTGTGCCCGGGTGCGACTTCCACGAGCGCTGGCTCCGTCTCACCGCACTCCTCGCGCCGTCGTGGACACCTCTGCGCGAAGCGACATCCCTCAGGAGGTTTTGCGAGATCGGGCGGGCGTCCCGAAAGGCCGGCGAACTTGTGCTTGTGTCTTCCGAGGTCTGGAAAGGCCTTCACCAGAGCCGTCGTATAGGGATGCCGGGGGCGGCGCAGCAACTCGCGACACTCGCCGAGCTCGACCACCTGACCCGCGTACAGAATCAGAACGCGATCGCACGTCTGCGCGAGTACGGAAAGATCGTGAGAGATGAACACGACTGCAATGCCAAGGTCTTGCTGAAGCTTTCGAAAGAGCTTGAGGATACGAGCCTGCGTGACCGTGTCGAGCGCCGTTGTAGGCTCGTCGGCGATGACGAGATCCGGCTCGAGCGCGAGCGCCATGGCGATCATGATGCGCTGGCGTTGCCCTCCGCTCAATTCGTGTGGATAGCTCCTGAGCTGCGACGCGGCGAGTCCGACTTTGGCGAGAAGCTCGCTCGCCCGGTTCCGGGCTTCGGCTTTGCCAACGGCTCGATGGGCGGTGATAGCTTCGACGATCTGATCCCCAACGCGATAGACCGGGTTCAAACCGTCCATGGCGGCCTGGGGAACGAGAGCGATCTTTTCCCAGCGAACTCCGTCGAGCTCTCGTCTCGATAGATCCAGCAGGGACGTGCCGTCGAGTACGATGCGTCCCGACGCGACTTCGCCGCCACGCACGAGCCGCATCAACGACAGCGCCACCGTGGTCTTGCCGCAGCCAGATTCTCCAGCAATGCCGAGCGCTTCACCTCGACGGACGGTGAAATCGACGCCGTCCACCGCCGTCACCGCCCCCTCCGGGGCGAAGTAGCGCGTCACCAAGTTCTCGACGGACAGAAGCGGCGCCGCCTTCATTGGCGCGCCTCGGAGAAACTGAGTACGTCGTTGAGCGCCGTGCCCACGAAGTTGAACGCACACGCCAGAGCCGCGATGCAGAGTCCGGGGGGAAAGATCCACCACCACGCGCCACGCAAGAAAGCACCCTGGAGTTGGGCGAAGTACAACATCACGCCCCAACTCTTGTGCGTCGGGTCCCCGAGACCGAGAAAGCTCAGCCCCGACTCCGCCAGGATGGCGAACATGATCTCCATGACGCCGTTGGCGAGGACGATCCCGATGACGTTGGGCAGAACGTGGTCGGTGATGATCTGGCCTTTGCCCGCACCGAGCGCGCGGGACGCTTCGATGAACGACGATTCACGAATGCTCAAGACCTGGGCGCGGATCTGGCGCGCCAGGCTCGCCCACCCAACGACCGAATACACCAAGACGATGGTCCAGATACTCGGCCCGAGGTAGGCGGCCATGACGATCATCAACGGAAGCCGCGGCAGGATGAGAACGAGATCGGTCACCCGCATGAGGGCTTCGTCCACGTATCCCCCGAAATACCCCGCGATCAAACCGACCGTCGTGCCCACGAGAACAATCACCCCTGCGGCGACGAGACCGACCAGCAGCGAGATACGACTCGCATAGACGAGCTCGCTGAAAACGTCGACGCCGATGTCGTTGGTGCCGAGCCAGTGGCTCGAGCTCGGCGCTTCGAAAGGCTCGCCGGCACGATCGGACGGCCCATAGGGGACGATCACCGGCGCGAGCAGAGTCGCGACGATGAAGACACCGACGACGCACAGACCGAAGACAGCGGTCTTGCGGCGCGAGAACCGCCGCCACAGCCGAAGCCACTTCTCCTGTCGCTTCATGACGCGTATTGGATCCTCGGGTCGAGAAAACGATAAGCGACGTCGACGAGAAAGTTCCCTGCAACGACGACGAGGGCGAACACGAGAAAACACCCCTGGAGCGTGGGGTAGTCGCGGCTCACCACCGAGTCGTACATGAGCTTGCCGATCCCCGGATAAGAGAACACCGACTCGACGAAAACGGCGCCACCGACGCTCATTGCAAAACTGAGGCCGAGGAACGTGACCACGGGCAAGAGCGCGTTGCGTGCCGCGTGCTTGTGTTTGACTTTCGCGTCGCTCAAACCCTTCGCCTCGGCGATGAGCACGTACTGCTCTTTGCGAACACCAATCAAATTGTTCCGGAGAATCAGTTGGTAAGCGGCGTATTGGGCGAGGGTGAGGGAAACGACCGGGAGCACCGCATGGCTCACGATGTCGCCGACACGGGCGAACAGGCTCGTATACGCCGCGCCGATGGTGTACGCGCCGCCAAGTGGCAGCCATCCGAGCTGGAAACCGAAGACGTAGAGGAGCACCATCGCCACCCAGAACAGCGGTGTCGAGAAGAAGACGAGAGATACCGTCGATAACACCGTATCGGTTCGGCTCCCTGCGTTCCACGCGGAGGCCACTCCCGCAAAGTAGCCGATGAGCACCTGGAGCACGAGCGATGACAGGATCACGAGCAGAGTCCACGGAAGAGCTTGTGCCACGAGCTCCCGCACCGGCCGGGGAAAGTAGGCGAAGGAGAGCCCGAGGTCACCCTGCGCGGCACCCAGCAAGTATCGCCAGAACTGCTCGCCTAGAGAGGCGTCGAGTCCGAAACGCGTCACCAGGGCCTCGCGCGCTTCGGTCGAGAGCTTCGCGCCACCGGCCAGGAGATCCACCGGGCTTCCGGGCATCAGCCGTGGGATCGCGAAGTTCACCGCGAGCGCAACGAACAACACGAGAGCGCTGGTTGCGATCCTGCGAATGAGCCAGTGGCCGGACATGGGTGCTTCCTACTCCTTGGGCTCCACCGAGAGCAGGTTGATGATGGAGCCGAGAGGGTGCACCATCCCTCCGTAGTGAACCGGATGGTGGGTCCATCCCGTGAATTTATCGGTGCGGTAGGCGGCGGGATGCGTGCGGTGCGCGAGCGTGATGACGGGGAGCTCCTCGGCGAAGAGCTCCTGGACACGCATCACCATTTCGAGCCGACGGGCCGCGTCCATCTCTTTGCGGGATGCCCGCAACAGAGACTGGATCTCCTCGTTCTCCCAACCGATGGCCACGGCGTTGTCCCACGGGTTCGGCGGCTCGGGCGCGAACTCCCTGGCAAAGTGGTCTGGATCCGGGTTCATCATCGAGCCATGTACGAGAAGGTCCCAATCGAGTGGCCGCTTGCCACTGAAGACGATGCCGCCGTAAAGCGATTCCGGATCGGAGACCGACACCCGGGCATCGATCCCGATCTCGGCAAAGCTCTCCTTGATGAGCTCCGCGGCCCGGATGTAGGAGGGATAGGTGATGGTGCTGATGGTAAACGAGAGCGGTTCTCCCTCGGGACCGATTCGGACGCTGTCCTTGCCGCGGAGGAAATTCAGGTCGTCGAGGAGCGCGTTGGCTGTTTCGATCCGCTCGCCGTCCGACATCTCGGCACCGCGCCACGTGAGCGCGGTGTTCGCCCACTTGGTGACGACGGGGGGCACATAGCCCATCAATGGCATCTCCCCGTAGCCCGCCAGCGATGTCTCGAGGACGGCGCGCTTGTTCACGGCGAGGTCGATAGCCTGACGAAACTCGCGGTCGCCCCAAGGTGCGATGCGATGATTGGCCGCGAGATAGAGAACGTGGGGTGCGCGATCGATGAGCACCTCGATGTTGTCGTCCTCCTCGAGGGGAGGGATGAGCGATTCACTTCCCGACAGGTCGGGCATGAGATCGAGCTCCCCCGCCTTGAAAGCCGCGACCTCGGCTTCCAGGTTCATGAACACCCGAATGACGATTTCCTCGATATCGACGTCTTTTCTCCAGTAGGATTCGTTTCTCACCGCGTGTAGAAAAGCACGTGGCTGGAACTCACGGACGACGAACGGGCCGCTTCCCACGGGCACCGGGTTCTGCTCCAGCGCGATGTCTTCGACTCGAGACCAGATATGCTCGGGCATGATGAGCGTGCCGCCCGCGATGGGAAGAAACGCGGCGAAGTCGCCTTTCATCTGGAAGCGCACCGTGTGGGCGTCGACGGCCTCGATGGATTCGACGAAGGCTTTCGAGGTGGAGCCGAGAGCGAAGTCGTTCTCGTACGCGGCTTCAAACGTGAACTTCACGTCCTCGGCTGTAAGAGGTTCTCCGTCACTCCACGTCGCCCGTTCATCGAGATGAAGCGTCCACTGCTTCTGAGCCTCGTCCAGGTCCCAACTTTTCGCGAGCCAAGGTTCGATGGAACCGTCGAGCATGGGCATGCACAGAGGCTCGTAGACGAGCCCGAGAAAGAGGTAGTCGCCTTCGTTTCTGGCAAGGAACGGGTTCATTCCCGCCTGAGGACTCTCGCTCCAACCGATGTTCAAACGGTTCGGATTCGACTCGATGCAGCCGGCAGCGAGCACGACCCCGAGCCACAGCGCGCGCCATCTCATAGATTGAAGGTCTCCCCCGTGTTCTTGCGCTTCCACTCGACGCTGTTTTTCGGCATCTTGTTCAAGCGGATGGCGCCGGGCACGGGACAAATGGCGACGCAGTGACCGGAATGCCAGCACTCACCGGGATAGAGGACGACGGGTGCGGCGCCTTTTTCGGTGCGCGGCAAGAACACGTCGACCTGGCATACCTCGACACACCGGTTGCAGCCGATACAAAGATCGTCATCGATGCTGATCGGCTCGAAAGCCGCTTCTTCGCGTTCGACCTTTACGTTTTCTTCCACGTACCCTCGATGTAGTCTTGGTTTTCGGACTGGTAGCGCTGTGCAAGAGCTCCGTAGTAGTCGATGGGAAGCGCTCCTACTTCGATGCCGCCGTTTCGTTTTTTCACAGTGACGAACTTGCGCCAGTCGTCGGGATCCATCTCCGGGTAGTCCGTGCGCGTGAAGTTGAGCTGTTTGGAGCTCGCTCGTCTGGCGAGACACGCATGGATGACGAGCTCGGCATTGGTGAGCACGTTGAGCGTCTCGATGACGCGCATCCACTCGTGGGGGTTGCGCGCGTACAGCTGCTGGGCTTCGCCTTCCTGCAACCGCGCTAGTCGCGCGAGTCCTTCCTCGAGCAAGGCGCGCGATTTTTGTTCACCGCAACACTCCTGCATCACCTTGGAGACCAGGCACGCGAGCTCTTTCCACCCGACGCCGTCCGTGCGCTCGAGGGGGGCGGCGAGGCGCATTCGCTCGCGTTCGAGCTGGTGCTGATCGATCGCGGCCGCGGGTACGGTGCGCGCGTACCGGGCCGCATGGCGGCCGGCATAGTGGCCCGTGGCGGCCGCGTGGCCGTGGCAATTGGAAGCAAAAAGCTGGTCTCCCGCCGCGTAAAGCCCGTCGAGGTTCGTCTTGAGATGCCAGTCGTTGACGATGCCGCCGGGAAGCCCGAAGAGTTGCCGCTCATTGGGGTCGAACACTGCGGACTTCCAACCATCGCCATAGCCGCGCAACAGATCCTGGTGGGGATCGAAACCTGCTTCGGTGTAGGCCTGTAGAACCGGAATACGAGTCTTGCCCTCCTGTCCCACCATCAGTCCCCAGATGGCTTTGCGCTCGAGCTCGGGCATCGCGGGCAGATCCGCGTAGAACGGAAGCTCGAAGCCTCGCTCGAGGAGCTCTTTCACCGGCGGCGTATCGGGGCCGCGATAATGATAGGAGGGGTAGTTCGATTCGCAGCCGCCCTTGATGAAGAACTTCTGGCCGGGGGCGGGTCGATAGCGATCGGAAACGGACTCGACGACGTTGCCGTCTCGGTCGAGCCACGGGATTTCCTGCCCGCGAGCATCGACGAGCGAGCACGCGTACCAGGTGTTGTGGTTGTTCCCGGTACCGTACGGAGGAAACGAGCGATCGCCGGACCACTCCGCCCGCACGGATTTCTCCATCATCGCGAACTCGACACCGACACGAAAACCCATCGCATGACCGTCGCCGGTGCACTGCGGCGGCCGGAACTCGGAGAGGCCGGGAAGATCGGGAATGAAGAGCCACAGGCGCGTCGGTCGCGACATGGCGAGCACCGTCGCTTTGGCTTCGAAAGCAACGAGCTCTCCGGTGCGGGTTCCTATACCGTACCCGCCGACGACGCGTGCGCCTTGCTCACCCCCTTCGGTTAGCAGCCCGCAGGCCATGGATCGGTCGAATATCTGGACCCCAGCTCTTCGGAGCTCGCGATAGAGGGCCGGCTTGAACGTCGTGCCCCAGACTCTCAACGAGAACTTGTTGTGATAGTCGTAGGCGAAGAGAAGCTGGGTCTGTTCGTCACGAAACTCGGCCCCCTCGAACTCTCCGTCGACGTCGCGGACTTTGGCGCCCATCTGTTCGATGTCGACGACCCGGTCGTAACCTTCGCGGCATTCGATGTAGTGGGAGATGCCGTTGTTGTAACCGTCGTTATCATCGAGCATCGCCTGGGTGAGCTCTTCCGGCGTGACTCGGGAGCACGGGTTCGTTGCCGCCGACTCCCAATGATCGCATCCGGAACCGCTGGCGCCGCTCGTGAGCGTCGCGCCTTTTTCGACGAGAGCTACCTTGGCGCCCGAGCGCGCGGCGCCGATGGCGGCCCAGCAGCCAGCTATCCCGCCGCCGAAGACGAGAACATCGACGCCGTCGACGAGTCTCCGCTCGTTCCATTTGAGGGGATAGGGCCAATCGTATTGGCCTTCATCGGGAGGACGAGCATCGGAGCGCGCAACCATTACGTTCCCTCACAGCAATGCATTCAGAGCAAAATCCGCTCTGAGCCCAGCCATGCTCACCCCTGATGCAATTTTGATCTTACCCGTACCAGGACGCCCCAAGCAAACACCGCCCTTTTACGATATCAACGAAGGACCCCTGACGCCGGAGAGACTGAAGCGAGTGTGGACGGCGGCGAACCGTCGGCAGACTGGGCGATTTTCATCCCTTCGGCCCTCAACCAGAACGTGGGCGCCTACGGCATTGCTCCGTCTGGCGTCGCTAGAACCGGGTGATTCCAGGTGAGGGATAAACCTTCTCGCGTGTGGGGTTTTGCCCTCTCTTGGGACGACCGCGACGCCCAGTCGCGAACGCCTTTGGGAGTCGATCGAGCGCATGAGATGACGTTAAGCCTCTGGGCTCGGTACCGCCGCCGTCGTTGGTGACCTACTCCAACGGGACCGCTTCTTCTTGCGGATCTCGTTGTTGGGCACGTTATTTGCTACTTTCAAGTGAGTCATGGCCTTTCGACGCCCCAGGCTCTTCCGTTCCTGGCCGATTTCTCGCGGTGCGATGAGCCTTATCAGGGACCG
>CAMYKY010000017.1 GCA_947259165.1 uncultured Acidobacteriota bacterium
TTTCGCGTATTTCAGATTCTGGAAGCGGTCGGCCTCAATCTCGATCGTCCCCAGAAGCGCTCGAGAGCTCGCAAGGATGTGGTAGACGGTGCGGTCACTCGAGGTATACGCGATCGAGTCCGCGCCGATGTCGAGCAACACCGCTTTGTACTTTTCCTCGGGGAACGCGTCGGTGCCCCGAAACATCATGTGCTCGAAAAAATGCGCGAACCCGCTTTTGCCTTCATCGACCTCCTGCCTGGCTCCCACGCGCACCACAGAGTAGTACGCCGCGAGTCCGGGGCTGTCGAATTGCACTCCGACGAGGCGCAACCCGTTGTCGAAGTCGTGAACGTCGATGGGATAAGGAAAGACTTGAGCGGACGCGCCCGCTGCTGCCGATAGCGCCATGACCAGCATGCTCCCGAGGAGTTTCATAGACCAGACCTCACGTTTAGTCGAAATCAAACTTCTTCAAATAATAGCTCAACGCACGCTGGCTAATCCCAAGCGATTCCGCGGCGGTCTTCTTGACCCCGCGCGCGGCGTCGAGCGCCCGGCGGATAGACTCCCTTTCAGCCCACTCGACGTTGTCGTGGAGCCGCGGCGACGGAAGCCCGCCGGGTGCAGCGATCGCGTCCGCGGGAAGCGTTATCGCTGCCACGTCGATCACGGATTCCTCGGCGAGCACAACGGCTCGCTCGATCGTATTCTCGAGCTCGCGCACGTTGCCGCGCCAATCGTAGGCGCTGAGCAACACGAGCGCCTCCTCCGAGACGCCGTCAATGTTCTTCCCCGCCCGTCGGCGGTGTTTGTCGATGAAGTGCTCGACGAGACAAGGGATGTCCTGTCGGCGCTCACGCAGCGGCGGGATCTCGATCGGGATCACGCTCAACCGGTAATAGAGATCTTCGTGGAACTCTCCGCTGGTCATCATCTTTCTCAAATCGCGGTTGGTCGCGGCAATGATACGCACATCGACCTGTTCAGTGCTCTCGGAGCCGAGCGGCTCGAACTCACGCTCCTGGAGCACCCGCAACAGCTTGGACTGCAAGGGCAAACCCATGAGCCCGATCTCGTCCAAGAAGATCGAGCTTCCGTGCGCCAGCGAGAATTTCCCCTTCTTGTTGGCGGTGGCATTGGTAAACGCACCCTTGACGTGACCGAAAAGCTCCGATTCGAGAAGCGTCTCCGGGATGGCGGCACAGTTCACCTTGATTAGAGGCATGCCGCGCTCCGCACTGCGGTCATGGATCGCCCGAGCCGCAAGCTCTTTGCCGGTCCCGGTTTCTCCGGTAATGAGCACCGTGCTTTTCGATTGTGCGACCCGACCCAGTTTCTCGATCAATTCCCGGATCACCGAGCTCGTCCCTACGATCCCGTAGTCATTGAACTGAGTCTTCTGCTCGCTCAGCAGATATCGATGCTCGGTCCGGAGCCTTCGATGCACTAGTGCACGCTGCGCGACGACGAGAAGCTCATCGACATCGAACGGCTTTTGCAAATAGTCGGAGGCGCCGAGTTTCATGGCTTCGATCGCGCTTTCAACCGTCGCGTGAGCGGTCATCATCACGATCTCCGGACGGTCGGCGTCACCCTCCGACGAGGGGTTGACGAGCTTTCGAATGAGCTCGAGTCCGGAAAGTCCCGGCATGCGATTATCGACCACCAAAAGGTCGAAATCCCGCTCGCCTAGCAGAGCGAGCGCGGACTTTCCGTTGTCCGTTACCACGACCTCGTGACCGTCGTCGCGGAGCGCTCGACTCAGAGTCTTCAAGATACGCTCCTCATCGTCGACGAGAAGGATAGCGCCGCGGGTAGCCATCAACTCAAGTCGCCAGGAAGAGGTCGACGCGGATCTCCGTGCCATCGGCCGGAGAGCTCGTCGCCGTCACGGTTCCGCCAAGCGATTCGATGATGTTCTTGGTGATCGCGAGCCCGACACCAGTTCCGGTCCGCTTGCCGGTAAAATAGGGCTCGAAAATCTTTGGCAAGTTCTCCGGGGCGATCCCCGCACCGTGGTCCCGAACCAAGATCACGACTTTGTCGCTCCCGACGCTTCGGGTTTCGAGCTCGATGTCGGACGCTCCGTTGTTCGACGGGATCTCGATTGCGTCACGTGCGTTCGCGAGAATGTTGACCAGCGCGATCCCGAGTCGCTCGCTATCGGTCACAACTTGTGGAAGCGTGTCATCGAGTCTCAATTCGAGGCTCGGGGCGTCATCGTCGACGACGATGACTTCGGCTGCCTTGCGGCACACGGCGTTCAAGTCCGTAGGGTGGAGGTCGAGCTTCAGTGGTCGCGCGAAATCCAACACATCGCCGACGATACGGTTGAGGCGTACGACCTCATGGTCGATGTCATCGGCGGCTTCTCGCACGTCGTCCGCGAGCTCGGGTCGACGAAAGCTCCTCAGTGATGCCTTGATGATCATCAGCGGGTTTCGAATCTCGTGAGCGATCACCGTCGACATCCGGCCGAGCGCGGACAACCTCTCCTTGGAGGCAGCCTCCCGCTGAAACCGCGCAATCGAGTCCGTGAGACGGTTGAACGCCCCGGCAAGCACCGTCGCGTCCTCATCAATCCAACGTCCGCCAAGCTCGATCTTTCGCGCGAGATCATGAGTCGACGTCATCTCCCGCATCGTCTCGGTGATCGCGCGCAGTGGTCGCGTCACCGTGCGGGCAACCGCGTAGCTCAACAAAATCGCCAGCAGGACTCCGAAAAGCGCCGAGAGCAAGAGGCCTTCACGGAAAGTGTCCAAAAACGATAGATGTGCCACGCGCGAGCGCAAAAGCTCCGCCTCCGGTCCACCCTCACCGAGCGAGCGAAACACCGCCGCATATTCATCCGGGGCACGCTCCTCTTCGACGAGCGTCGACGCGATCGCAAACCCGTTGACTCGAAGAATGATGTCGCTCTGGGTAAGCGCTCCAAGCTCTCTCGCCATCGCGTCGTTCAGGAAAAATCCGAGACTCAAGACTCCGAGTTGCTCGGCAGGTTCAGGTCCGACGGTGATCGGGACTGATACGACTTCGAGAACGCCGGCGTCGGTTTTCTCGAAGTAGGTTGCCTCGTCGTGTAGCGAGACTTCGTCCACCCCGATCGAGACCAAAACTCTCTTGTCGTCGTCGGTGATCACCATGACATCCGAGCCGACACGTTCTCTGTACTCGTGAGCGATTGGGGACACCGTAGGCGCATCTCCGGTAGCGACCGCCGCCTTGAGCTTCGGAAGGTCCGCAATGAGCCACGCCATGAGCGTCAACGTCTCGGTCCGAGATGCGAAATGCTCCACGAGCAAGTCGGCGGCGGCATCCAGGTCGCGGCGGAGCTCCGCCTCCGCCTCCGAAGACACGCGGGTGGTGACGAAGCGCGTCCCCAGCCCGATCGAGAGCACGGCAACAAATGCGCTCGCGAGGAACACGCGATTTTTGAGCGACGAAAGCGCCTTCACAACCTACTCCACCACGAAATCGAGGGTCGCGGCTTCTCCAGCGGTCACCGCGACCGATTTGGTTGCACGGACCTCTCCGTCCGTCCACACGGTAACATCGTAAACACCCGGAGGCACAGCATGGATCTCATACCGGCCGGCGGCGTTGGTCGAGTCGTAGTACCCGTGAGAAAAAACGAGGATGAACGCACTCATGTGGGAGTGGATCTCACAGAATACGCGCACAATCCCGGGACTATCGAAAACAACGGTTTTGCTGCGGCCCTGCGGGTAGCGGCCGAGATCGAACCGTTTGGGCTTCGAAAGAGAAAACACATTGTGAAAGATTGGATCGCTGTTGGGAAACTGAACGCTCGTTCCCGCCGTCACCGGCAACGCGTACGGCACGAACGTCTCCATCCGCTGGTCCAACACCGCGGGCGCCACCGGACGCGCTTCAAAAGCACCTTGGGGGGCGGTCTCGAGATAGACGATGCTCTGGCTACGGTCGGGCCGCCCCCGCGCGGCTGGATTTCCAAGCTCACGTACGGAGGGCCGGCCTCGAGAGGCTCCCGTTTCGAGACGGACGTCGACCTGCCCCACGATCGCACCGAGCGATGCCTGCGGGGCATCCGGCTTCGCGCCGAGCACCATCGCCAAGAGACTCGCCCACAACACCGGCTGCACCATCGCCTCAGAACCAGAATAGTAGCTGCACCGCGGGAAGAGAACGTCTCGTCAGCGGACCCGCGTCGCGTTCATTGTATTGAAAAGCGACTTTGGCGAGCAGATGTCGGTTGATGTAGTAGCCACCTCCGAGCTCGAACCGCCAGATGGAGGAGTCCCATGTCGTCGATCCGCCCGGCGTCGCAACGCCTTCGAAACTCAACCGATCGACTCTTCCTGCGACGTAGAGGCCGGGCGAGAGCTTGTAGCGAGCCTCGACGAAGGCGCCTGCCGCTGTGAGCGCGCCGGTGCCGAGCGTCGGCGTATCCCACCGGCTCCACATCGACTCCGCCCGCACGATGAGATGGTTCCTTGCAAACTCCAGGTCGACCCCGAAAACGGTCTGGGCACCGCTTCCCCCGGCGACCTCGCCGACTTCGTCAGCGACATAGTCACCGCGCGCGCCCGAAACACCGACAACCCATCCAAACGCCGGGCGAAAACCAGCACGAGCCGCGACTTGTTTGCCGGAGTTGTCGTCGCGGACCCGCGGATTGGAGATCGTTCCCTGGGTTAGCGCAACGCTGAGCTCTACCGGATCGTCGCCGATCCGGACCTGGACGCCCGTATCCCACCGCAATGAATTCATCACCGGCAGTCCGGCGTGCGGAGACTGATCGCCAATGGGGTAGACGACTTTCACGCCGAAGCCCCGTCTTTGCAAGATCTCCGACAACTCGGTAGTCGCCGAGTCGGGGCGGAGCGTGTTGGGATATTGATAAAGGAGCGGAGTACCGATCAATGGGTTGTCGATCTCGTAACGTTGACGGGCGAAGCGACCAAAGACGGGCGGGATGCGGCCGGCTTGAATCGTAAACGCTCGCTCGAGCCACGGCCGGAGCCGGATATAGAGCGCATAGGGTTCCGGAGCGTCGAAATTGTCCGAGCGGATCTCGGTAAGAAACGCGATCCGATCGCTTGCTTCGAATTCGAGTGCCAGGTTGAACCGAAGCAGCCGTAACAAGTTGCGCTCGTACTCGAGCTCGTTGAAGTAGCCTTCGTCCACGGGTGAGAAATTGCCGACGACCTCCCCACCGTACGAAAACCGCTCGGAGAACGAGCGCTTGTCTTCCTGCGCCGCGACGGACGCCGCGGACAACGTGGAGGAGATCGCGGCGACGGCAAAGATGTTTACCAGGTGTGACATGGATACAGGGTCTATTTTGTCATGTTCCGCGAGAGGGCTGGCAGCATGTGTTAACCACCTCACATTCGCCCGGAGCTCGAAGTGTGTGTGCTATCGTCGCGCGCTATGAAGCTGTTTCGCCTCCTGTCGACGCAGCTCGGCCCGCTGACGCTTCTGGGCGCAGTGGCGGCGTATTTCTACCCTCCCGCGTTTCGCGTCTTTGAGGACACGTTTCTGTGGTTTTTTGCTGCGACGATGTTTGCACTCGGCATCGTGCTGGAGCCAGACGATCTAAAACGAACGCTCAAACGCCCGCACCAGGTGTTGCTCGGTGTCCTCACCCAGTACACGGTCATGCCGATGCTCGGCTACGCCGTCGCGCTGGTGAGCGGCTTCCCGCCCGAGCTCGCGCTCGGCTTCGTGATCGTCGGCGCCGCACCGGGAGCGATGGCGAGCAACGTCATCGTCTATCTCGCAGGAGGAGCGCTCGCGTTCTCGATCGCGATGACGACCGTCGCGACGTTTCTCTCGCCGCTATTGACGCCGACGCTCGTTCAGTGGATCGGCGGCGCGTTCATGCCCGTCGCTTTCTGGCCACTGTTCGTCACCATTATCTGGACCGTCCTCGTTCCATTGCTCCTGGGAATGGGCGCGAGGCGGCGACTCGGTAGCTACCTGAACTACGCCGAGCAGATTTGCCCGGCGGTCGCTGCGGTCTCGATTGTCATCATCTGCTCTTACGCAGTCGCGCAGAACCAGTCTCGGATTGCAACCGTAGGCCCATCGGTCTTCGTTTACGTCGTGCTCGTCAACGCGCTCGGCTATGTGATCGGCTGGAACATCGCCAAGCTCTTCCGTTTCGACGAGCGCCACCGTGTTGCACTATCGATCGAGATCGGAATGCAAAACGCGGGTCTCGGCGTCGCCCTCGCACTCCAACACTTCGACCCGGTAACCGCGCTCCCCGGCGCGCTATTCGCCGTCTGGTGCATCCTCACCGCATCCGGCGCCAGCGCTTTCTTGCGCTGGTCGCGACAACGACGCAGCGACGGACTCAGGAGCACGATGTCCTCTTGAGAATCGGACGTTGCTCGATCGTGAACGTACCAACAAACGCGGTAATGAGTTGTGCCCGGTCTGGGGTCGGGGTGAAACGCGCACAAGAAAAGTAATCATTGCTACTTGTTTTCTTGACAGCTTCCGGGAAGCACTTTGAAAAAGAGCGTGGACGTTCTGTGTCGTGTGTCCATAAGCGCGTCAGGGAAACGTACACGCATCGTCGTGGTCGTCGAGTAGAAGCATCCGAGCAACGAGTTGGAACCGAGGAGCGAACTGCGTCCAGACGTAACTACCCAAGCTGGTCGCCAGACGGACGAACCGTCGCCTATGCCACGGAGACGCTCAACACGGAAAGCGGGAACTGGGACGTGTGGGTGATGGTCGTTGTGGAAAACGATTGAGTCTCACGTACCAGGCACGCGACTTGGACTCAGCATAAAGTAGAAACACGCCTCACCGGGCATCATCAGAGGCTCTCTCCTAAAATCCCGCCGCTGGCCTCGAAACGCTCAGCCGCTACCTCTCGGACTTAGGGTCCGGGCAAGAATAAATCCCCATTCTTGGGCCCCATCTAATAAAGGACGCCCGTCTGGCGAGGCGCAAGGAGCGAATCATATCTAGATCTATGAACGACTTGCAACGAAGCCAGGCGGGATGCATGGGCGTCCAAGAATGGGGAGTTATTCTTGCCCGGGCCCTCAGCCAAACCCAGACTTCGCAGGGACTGCGAACGCGCGCTCGCAGTCCCTGCCTAAGTACCCCGTTCCACAACTACGGTGGCATTCGAACGCCGATGCATCCCGTCTGGCTGCGTTGCTCGTCGGTCGTATATCCAGATATTATTCGCTCCTCACGCCTTGCCAGACGGGCGCCTCGGCGTTCTCGGTGCGTCACCGTAGTTATGGAACGGGGTACTAAGCTCAATAACTTGCGGCACCGGTGTCGGCGCTTCGACGGTCGATACCGCCTTCCAGCCAATCGTCCTCGTGGTTGAGAACGATCACGTGTGCGCTGCCTTGATTCGTGCGCTCATCCATCTTGTGTCCGAGCCACGTCAAGATGTTCAGCGTATCGGGTGAGAAGGACTGGCGTTCGTAGCGGATGACGTCGGGAAGCCACTGGTGATGGATCCGTCCGGCGTCCACCGCCGCTTGGGCGTTCATCTCGTGGTCCACGACGTTCAAGATCGTCTGAAAAACCGTATTAATAATGGTACGCCCGCCCGGGCTTCCGGTAACCATGAGGAGCTTGCCGTCTTTTGCGACGATCGTCGGCGACATGCTCGAGAGCATGCGTTTATGCGGCGCCGCAAGATTCGGTGCCGTTCCGATGAGACCCGTCTCATCCGTCAGTCCGGGCCCACCGTTGAAATCTCCCATCTCGTTGTTCAGCAGAAACCCGGCGCCGGGCACGACGATACCGGAGCCATAACCGTACTCGAGCGTGTAGGTGACCGACACCGCGTTGCGCTCGGCGTCCACGACGGAGTAGTGCGTGGTCTCGGGGCTTTCGGTCGGCCATTCGAAACTCTCCGGTGTCGACTTCGACGCTCGATCCGGATGGATCGTCCGCCGAAGCTGAGCCGCGTATTCTTTGGAGGTCAATCGCTCGATGGGCATATCAGGATTGGAATCGGGGTCGCCAAGATACTGGGCGCGGTCAGAGTACGCGCGCCTCATCGACTCCACCATGCGGTGCAGGTTCCGAGCCGAGCCGAAGCCGTCGCCCGCAACGTCGTAGCCTTCGAGGATGTTCAGCATCTCGACGATTGCGATCCCGCCGCTGCTCGGCGGGGGCATCGAAATGATCTCGTAGCCCCGGTACGTGCCCCGGATAGGCGCCCTCTTCTTGGCCCGGTAGGCTTTCAGATCGTCTTCGGTGATGAGGCCGCCGTTTCTCGCCATCTCTTCGGCGATGAGCTTCGCAGTCTTGCCCTCGTAAAAACCCGCCGGACCCTTCTCGGCGATACGAACGAGAGACTCGGCCAAATCCTCTTGTTTGAGGATGTCGCCCGCCTCGTACGGTTCGCCATTCTTCGTGAACTGTGCCTTCGTGGCCGGGTACTTCCCCATTCGCTCCATCGTTCGATTGAGGGAGCGCGCCAATCCATCGCTCACGACAAACCCCTCACGGGCAAGTCGAACGGCGGGCTCGACGATACGTTCCCACGGCAAGCTCCCGTGCTCGCTCCAGGCGAGATGCATTCCGGCAACCGTGCCGGGAACGCCGACCGAAAGATGGCTCAAGTGGTGCCGCTCGTAGCTGTACTCACCGTTCTCGAGCCACATGGTCTCGGTGGCTTTCGCAGGCGCCATCTCGCGAAAATCGTAAGTGATCGGCTCTCCGCTCGCGGGTCGGTAGACGAGAAACCCACCGCCTCCGATATTGCCTGCGGACGGGTGGGTCACGGCCAGGGCGAACGCTGTTGCGACAGCCGCATCGACGGCGTTGCCTCCGTCTTTCATCACGTCGGCGCCAACCTGCGACGCGACCTCGGTCTGCGAGATGACCATACCGTTTTGGGCGCGCCTCGGGGCGTTTTCAGCGACGGCTAGCGTCGCGACCGCCAGAATGGTCAGGACCGGCAGAGCGAATTTGTCAATGCAGTGCTTCATTCCTGCACTCCTCCCTTGGCTCATCATGAGCGCCTGGATTGTACCTCATGATTCAAGAAGGGTCTGAGTCGCGCACCCCGCTGCGGTTGCCTAATTATCGGGCACGGGCACGCACGCGGGCACGAGCACGAAGGCATCCGCGCGACCGTTGTAGACGGTGAACCTACGAGGCCGGATCCGCGTGCGTAGTAGAATAGCTCCCATGACGTACCGAAGCTTACCTGCCACGCTGGGCGTCGTGCTGACGCTGGTCGCACCGTCTGCAGCGCAGGACATCACCCAGGTTCCGGTCGAGACCTTCGAGCTGTCGAACGGGATGAATTTTCTCGTGGTCCAACGCCCGGAGCTGACCACCGTCAGCGCCGGGTGGGTCGCCCACGTCGGCTCCGCCAACGAGCGTCCCGGCATCACCGGGATCAGCCATTTCTTCGAGCACATGATGTTCAAAGGCAGCGAGACCATCGGCACCACGAACATCGCCGAAGATACGCGGATCATCGAGGAGCAGGAAAAGCTTCAAGAGCAGATCCGAGAGATCTACCGCACCCAGCGCGAGCGTTATCGACTCGGGGAAATCGAGGACGCGTTCAGCGACGACGACAGGCCGCCCGAGCTCATCGAGCTCCAGGCGCGTTTCACCGAGCTCGTCGAACAACAACGACAGCTCATGGTGAAAGACGAATTCGACAAGATTTACACCGAGTCCGGCGCTTCCGGCATGAACGCTTTTACCAACAACGACATCACCGTCTACTTCATCACCGTGCCCGCCAACAAGCTCGAGCTGTGGTTTTGGATGGAGTCGGAGCGGCTCTTGAGACCGGTGTTCCGCGAGTTCTACTCGGAGCGCGACGTCGTCCATGAGGAGAGACGGCTTCGCACCGAGTCGACGCCCACGGGCGAGTTCGACGAGCTCTTCGAAGCGATGTTCTGGGAATCTCACCCCTACAGCTGGCCCGTCGTCGGGTGGCCTTCAGACCTCGAGGTCTACACCCTCGCCCAGGCCAAGGAATATTTCGCAACCTACTACGCCCCCGGCAACCTCACCGTGGCCCTCGTCGGGAATCTCGATCTCGAGGAGGCCAAAGATCTAGCGGAACGATACTTCGGAAGGATTCCGCCGGCCGGGAGCGCACCGCCCGACGTCGTCACCCTCGAGATGCCACAAGCTGCGGAAAAACGCATGGCCGCCAGCTGCGACTGCCAGCCTCAGATCGAGCTCCGCTACCACACTGTGCCGTTCCGCCATCGAGACTCGTATGCGCTCGATGTGCTCTCCGGTCTGCTCAACGGACGAAGCGGCCGGCTCTACAAATCCTTGGTGCTCGAGCAGGAGATCGCTTCGGACGCCGGAAGCTTCCAGGACTCTCGCAAATGGTCAGGGTCCTTCTCACTCTCAGCTGAAACCAAGGGAGACGCCACACCCGCCGACCTCGAGCGAGCCTTGGAGGAACAGCTCCGCAGAATACGCGAGGAGCCGATCCCAGATCGCGAGCTTCAGAAAGTGAAGAATCAGATCACGGCGAGCTCGTATCAGCGTCTCGCGAGCGGGTTCTTCCTCCTGCTCCAGCTCCTCATCTATGATGGCATGGGCGATTGGGAATACATCAACGAGTGGGCCGCCAACACGCTCAACGTGACCGCTGCGGACGTCCAGCGGGTAGCAACCGCGTACTTCGAGCCGACCAATCGTGCGGTGGCCACCTACTCCCGCACGGAAGGAGCGGCTCCGACCGTGATCCCGAGCGAGCTCGAAGGCTTGCCGAGCGAAGTCCAGCGACAAATCATGGGACAGCTCGATCAAATCCGTGCAGTCGACGACGTGAACACGTTGAAAGGCATGCTCGGCCAGCTGCCGGCGCAGCGGGAGGCGGCGCCGCCGCCGTTTCAGAAGGCGTTCCCACTCATCGAGCGAACCATCGAAGAGCGGATCACCCAGCTCGAAGAAGGAGGTGACGCGTGAAGTTCTCAGCCGTCGTTTTGATTTTGGCGTGCTCGGCCGCCACAATAGCTCAACCCGTCGCCGTCACCACGTCCGACCTACCCGAGCGCCCCGAACAACTGGTCTATGACGAGCTCGATTTCACCGTTCCCGACGGCAACGGCTTCCGGCACGTTTTGTCGAACGGAGTCGCCGTCTATATCGCCGAGGACCACACCTTCCCACTAGTCAGCCTGCGGATGACATTGCGGCAAGGAAGCTACCTCGAGCCCGCAGACAAAGTCGGCCTCGCGAGCCTCACCGGCCGAATGATGCGCACCGGCGGGACGCAGAGCATGACTCCGGAAACGTTCGACGAAGAAACGGCGTTTCTTGCGGCCAACATCTCGAGCTCCGGCGGCAATGCGCAGGCGAGCGCCAGCCTGGGCTGCATCACCCCTCAGCTCGACGCGTGCCTCGGCCTCTTCTTTGAAATGCTCCGCACGCCTCGCTTCGACGAATCCCGACTTCAGATCGAAAAGGGAAACATTCTGGAGTCGATGCGGCAAAGAAACGACGACGCGGGCGACATTCTCGGTCGCGAGTGGGACTTCCTCCTGCGCGGCGAGGACCACTACTCCAGCCGTCGCATGACCGAGGCGAACTTGAACGCCATTTCTCGCGCCGACCTCGCTGACTTCCACGAGAAGTACTGGCGCCCCGAGAATATGGTGATCGCGGTGTCCGGTGATGTCGACACAAACGCGTTCTTGGCGAAGCTCGAAGAGAATCTCGCCGATTGGCCCGGCGAAGGCGCCGACGCCAAATGGCCACCTCCGCAGCCGACCCACACCGTCAAGCCAGGCGTCTACAGCGTTGAAAAAGACATTCCCCAGGGCAAAGTTCTCATTGGTCATCTCGTGCCGCAATGGACGGACTGGGACAACCCTGATCGCGCCGCGCTTCAAGTCATGCAGCACATCCTCGGCGGCAGCGGGTTCACCTCCCGCATCATGAAACGGGTGCGTTCGGACGAAGGACTCGCCTACTCCGCTGGCTCACGGTTTTCCTTCGACGCGCTCGAGCCCGGCACGTTCACCCTTTCGTTCCAATCGAAGAGTCCAACCGTGGCGCTAGCGGCCAAAATCGCAATCGAGGAAGTCACCCGCATCCAGACCGAGCCCGTGACCCCCGAAGAGCTCGGCGTCGCCAAGAGCGCCCTCGTCGAAACCTTCCCGCGGCGCTGGGAGTCCGCGCGTCAGCGCGCAAGCATCTTCGCGACCGACGCCTACCTCGGACGTTCACACTCGTACTGGCAAAACTGGCGACCCCAGATCGAAGCGGTCACAGCAAACGACGTCCTTCGCGTGGCGAAGAAATACCTGAGTCCGGAGGAGATCGTGTTTCTCGTCGTGGGGAAGTGGGACGAGATCGCCCCGGGAGACGCGGACGACCGCGCGAATATGATGGAATTTTTCGGAGGCGAGGTCACGCATATCCCACTGCGCGACCCCCTGACGTTAAAGTAGGCACCGGTTTACCGCGGTGAAAAGAAGCGGGCGAGCGCTACTTCACGCGATAAGCAATGGCGTCGATTTCAACGCGGAGGCCTTCCGCGGGAAGTCCAGCGACTTGAACGGTGGTGCGCGCGGGCCGGTGCCCGGCCATGACGCGCTCGTAGATGGCGTTCATCTTCTTGAACTCGCTCATGTCCACGAGGAACACACCACACCGCAGAATGTGTTGGAGGTCGGAGCCGGCGGCTTTCAAGATCGTCTCGAGGTTCTTGAACACCTGCTCTGTCTGGGACTCGATGTCGGGGCCGCTGAGCTCACCCGTCGCGGGGTCTTCTGCACCTTGTCCCGACACGATCACGAGCTCACCGAGCGCAATCGCTGCCGAATAGGGTCCGAGGGGTGTGGGGAACGCGCTGCTAGTGACCAGCTCGTGTTTGGCTTCGCTCACTGGGAAGACTCCTTTCGTCGTCGAAAGACTTGGCGCTCGAGCCGATCGTCGTCCGAAGCGCGTTCGCGCGGTCCCGGCTCCCAAACGGCGTCGTCGATATCGGGAAAGCGAACAGCTCCCTCGGTATCGATCTTATCGGGGACATGAGTGAGATCAATGAGCTCGGCGTGACGCATCGCTTCCTCGTAGATGCGGGCGCCACCGATGAACCAGACGTCACCTTCGGTGGTGGCAAGCGCTGCGGAGATGTCGTGGAAACAGTCGACACCTTCGATGTCGCGTCGGGTGATGACGATATTACGCCGATCCTTCAAAGGCTTCACCGGAAGCGACTCCCACGTGCTCCGCCCCATGATGACCGTCGCACCCGTAGTGAGCCGCTTGAAACGTTTCATATCGGCCGAGTAATGCCAAGGAATGCCGCCATCGACGCCGATGACTCCTTCGGGGGAGACAGCCACAATGATGCCGAGTCGTCGAGCGAGCGGACGTCGGGCGAGATACTGAGCCGGGGCAACTGCCGCGGGCCGCGCGAGAGCTGCTCCCTCAAGCCGGGCACATGATCGTAGTCGGCCATCGAGCCGTCGGGCTTGGCCGTGTAGATGTGAGCATCGACGAGCGTTTGCCCGAAAATGCCGGGGCGAATGCCGGTGAAGTGAGAGAACAAGGCAACGAGGAAACTGTATCCGGCGATGTTGTAAGGAATGCCGAGCGCGATGTCGTTGCTGCGCTGCGTCAAGTGAAGGTTGAGCCGAGGTGTCCCATCGTCTTGATTCTGCACGTTGAAGATGAACAGGCAATGACACGGCGGGAGCTGGCTCGATTGCGCGTTGCCCGGAGCCCATGCCGTCACCACGAGCCGGCGCGACATAGGGTTTCGTTTCAGCTCTTCGAGCACCCATGCGATCTGATCGTTGAACCCTGGCTTCCCGCCTTCGTGGACGGGGAAATGCCGCCAGAAATTTCCGTAGGCGCTCGGAACGAATCCCTTCTCATCCGCCCATGGATCCCAGAACTTGCAGCCGTGCTTTCGGAGCAGAGCGATATCGCGAGCGCCGGAGAGAAACCAAAGGTTCTCGACGACGATGTTCTTCCAGGAGATCTTCTTGGTCGTCAGCAGCGGGAAGCCATCGGCGAGATCGATCCCATAATTAATGTTGAACGTCGAGATCGTATCGACACCGGTACGGTTCTCTTTCCGGGTCCCGGTGTCCAGCACCTGCCGCACCGTATCGAGATAAACCTTCATAGAACCGAAGCATCATAGAATGGATGGCAATGGTGTTGCTAGTGGACTGTAACAGTTATTCGTTGCAGTCCACTAGGTGAGGACGGCTTTCAGCGCATCGATCAAACGGTCGACGTCGCGCTCATCGTTGTAAACGTGAGGGGTGATTCGGATCGCTGGGCCGCGTACGCTGACGAAGACGTTGCGCTCGGCAAGCTTCGGGAGGAGGTCTTCCGGAAGTCCGCCGTCGGATCGCTTCAAGCCCAGATAGTGGCCGGCGCGTTTTCCTTCCGGAACGGATTCGAGTCCCAGCTCACGTGCGCGCTCGGCGATTTGAGCGGCTAGCGCGGCGGCGGTCTCTTGGACGTTGTCGACGCCCCACTCGAGAAGCTGGCGGATGCCTGCTTCGGCGGCGGGGACGAGCGCGAAGTTCGTACGCTCGCCCACGTCGAAGCGGATCGCGCCCGGGGCGAACTCATCGTCGTAGTCGATGAGGCGGGCGAAGTTCGCCGCGTTGCTTCGATGGACCCAACTGTGCTCGATGGGGCGACCTTCTTGCTGCCATCGTTTGGAAACGTAGAGCAGACCGAGCGAGTACGGGCCCATGAGCCATTTGTAGGTGGCAGACGCGAGGAAGTCGGGCTGGATACGGCTCACGTCGAGCGGCGTTGCGCCGGCGGATTGAGTCGCGTCGATGGCAAATCCGATCCCACTCTCGCCGCAGCGCGCGCCGATCGTCTCCAGATCGAACAGACCTCCGTCGGTCCAACGGCAATGCGGCAGCGCGACGATCCCAGTGGTTTCGTCAATGGCCTCGAGGACGGTCGCGGTCCAATTGTCGTCTTCAGGTCGATCGAGGGTGCGGACCTCGGCGCCGACTTCTTTGGCAAGCTCGCGCCAAGGATAGATGTTCGAAGGAAATTGCTCATCGACGACAAGGATGGTTTGGCCGCGCTCGAGGGGCAGGTTCTTCTCGGCGGTCGACAGGCCATAGCTCGCGGCGGGAATGATCGCGATGTCTCCGGGCTCGGCGTGGACCAACGTCGCGAACGCGTCTCGCAAGCGGTCGGAACCGTCGAAGAAATCCTGGGTCGCGATCTCCCAAGGGCGGCATTTTCTCTCGAGGCCCCGTACGCCCGCGTCTCGTACTTTGTGCATCAACGGCGACATGTACGCGCAATTCAGGTAGGTGACGTCGTCGGGGATATCGAAGAGGTGACGCTGGCTCGGAAGCTTCATGATGCCAGCATTCTAGCCTCACTCTAGGAGCTGAAGCAGAATGTCTCGGGTCAATGCCACGGGGCCTTCCGGCGCAGAGCCGGTGGCGAGCTCGGACAACGCGCGCTTTTCGTCCTGGAGCGCAAGGATGCGCTCTTCGACGGTGTCCGCAGCAACGAGGCGGTGCACGAACACCGGCTTGTCCTGACCGATGCGGTGCGCGCGGTCGAACGCCTGCTCCTCCACCGCCGGGTTCCACCACGGGTCGAAGAGAAAGACGTGGTCCGCCGCGGTGAGGTTGAGGCCTGTTCCTCCCGCTTTCAACGAAACAAGGAACACCGAGATGTCGTCATCACTCTGGAATCGATCCACGACTGCGGCGCGATCCCGCGTGGACCCGTCGAGCCGCACGTAGCCGAGTCCGCGCGACGTCATATGCGGCTCGAGCAAATCGAGCATCGACGTCCACTGAGAGAACACGAGCGCTTTGTGCCCCTCGGTCGCGGCGGTCTCCAGGGTTTCGAGCAGAAGCTCCGTCTTCGACGAGCTTTCCGCGTGCTGCCCTGGGACGAGAGCTCGGTGACATGCGGCTTGCCGCAAACGTAAAAGAGCTTCGAGGGCTGCGAGGACATTGCCCTTCTTCTCGAGCTTGGCGACGACATCACGCCGGGCAGCGAGGCGGACGGCTTCGTAGACTTGGCGCTCCTCGTCATCGAGCTCCGCACGCAGCGTGATCTCGGTTCGCGGCGGAAGCTCCGGCGCCACTTCGCTCTTGAGTCTCCGAAGAAAGAAAGGACGGATGCGATCTCGAAGTCGGGTGAGCACCTCGGAGTCGCCGCGCTCGACCGGTCTCACGTAGCGCTCCTCGAAATCCGAAAGCCCTCCAAGAAAACCAGGGTTGAGAAAATGCAGCTGGCTCCACAAATCGACGAGTCGGTTCTCGATCGGAGTACCGGTCAAGCTGACGCGAAACCCTGCCGGAAGCGAGTAAGCCGCCCGAGCGAGCTCGGTATCCGGGTTTCTAATCGCTTGCGCCTCGTCGATCACGACCGTGTCCCACTCGACGGCGGCGAGCTTTTCGCGATCGATTCTCAGGATTGCGTGCGTCGTGATCGTAACGTCGACGTCTTCGTCCAACCGACGGTTGGGTCCGTGGTAGAGGCTCACCGAGAGTCCGGGGCGAAAACGCCGGGCTTCGGCCACCCAGTTGTGAAGCACGCTCGTCGGCGCGACGACGAGGCTTCGGCGTTCGAGGACACACAGCGCCTGAAGCGTTTTTCCAAGACCCATGTCGTCCGCGAGGAGCGCTCCGAGCTCGGCGCGCTTGAGAAACTGGAGCCAGTTCACACCCTGGCGTTGATACTCGCGGAGTTCTCGTCGCAGCTCATCCGCGACCACCGCTTCGGGGAGCGCCGTGAAATCGTGAACGAGCGCGCGCAACGTCTCGAAACCCGGAGGCGGCGCCGCGTCGAGCTCATCACACAGACTCGCGAGGTCGGCGAGGGCCGCTTTCGGAAGCTGGTCGCGTCCCTCCCTGGCAGCGAGGAGGTCGGAAACGGTGTCCCCGTAGCGCCCGAGCCAGTCGACGGGTAGTGGAGCAAAGCCTCCTTCGCTCACTCGTACGAGTGATGCGCCTGCACGCCACGCGCGGAGAACATTTGCGGTATCGGCCCCACCGAATCCGAGATCGAAATCATCCCCGTCTACGAAGAGTTGGGGCAACAGCTCAGGACGGAGCCGAAACGACTCCCGGCCGCTACCTTCGACATGGCCGTCGAAGTTTTCGAGCTTCGCGACAAAGTCGATAGCGTCTTCGGTCGAAAACTCCTCACCGCGACCGACATGGAGTCCGAGCTCATAGAGAAATCGCTTGGTCAGTGCGTCCTCCGCATCGAGATCTCTCAGCGGAACCGCGCCGCCCAGCGCAACGAGTCGCTCGGAGTCGACGCGAGCCACCGGAGGATCCCCGTACACGATACCGGCTCGCACGTAGAGACTGTCTCTATCTGGCTCGAGCACGAGCGCCATCCGAGGACGCTCACGTACCGAGCTCGGAAGGCGGCTCGTGCGCACATCAATCGACAAACGCTTGGCAAGAGACGGAAGGACGGAGCCCACGAGCTCGCCGACGTCGTCCGCTCGAAAAACCCTTCCACCTTGAAGGTCGTGGAGCTCGCGCCCCGTAAGCTGCGCTTCCCCCTGAGGACGGAGCACATCATCGGACGTCGTGGCCGCGTCGAGGCGCAATCGGAACCCGTCTGCGGCATCCTCCACGACGACCTTAGGCCGCACGGGTTCCCCAGACACTGTGACCGGCTTTCCATCGAGCGTCACCCGGCCCACACGCGCGAGCGACGGAAAGACCCGTCGCGCGGCCGCGTCATCGATCACCCCTCGCAGATTCCCGCGAAGCGCCCTTTCGAGCGCGAGGTCGTCCGGAGTCGCAGCCACCGCGGGCCCTTGAAAACGCCCTGCAGCCAGTGCGTCGAGCGGGACCTCGATGACATGGAATTCATCGCCTTTGCTCACCCCTCGCTCGAAGAAAAGCCCCTCGGGGACGCGACGAAGTCGGTACTCGAGGGCACGAGCCTGGCTCTCGCTCTGAGTGCCCTGACGACAGGCGATCACGACGGCCGCAACATGCTCGCACGCGTCGAGGGGGCTGTCGCAGTTGCACTCCCACTCGACATCTTCGGGATAGAGCGAAACTGAGGGCGCAATGGGACCGCCGACTATCGCCACCCGGGCGACGATCTCATCGTCGCCCCGCTCATCGATGGAGACCGCCCCTTGCCGGGAAAGGGTGACGCCGCGCGACCAGGCGTCAGGAGGGCACTGCTCGCGAATTGCCTCGAAGAGTTTTTGGATGTCTTACCTCTCCGCCGCAATGAGCTCTTTGATGCGCCGGACCGAGACGTCGACCTTGAGCTCGATCAGTTTCTTTCCGTAGTCGACCGTCGCGCGACTCGGGTCGCCCGTAACGCCGCTGCCTTCGAACCCCCCGTTTGGCGCGAGCTTGTCCATACGGACGTGCTCTGGAGCAAACGCGAGGACTTGCGAAGTTCCCGCAATACCGGCGTGGCGCCCGATCGCTTCGAGCTCTTCGCCTTGCGATTCGAGCCATTCGGTGAAGCCATTGTCAGAGTAGTACTCGGCAATGAAGTGTACGCGGGTCTTGTCGCCTCGCCACTCCTCGTTGAGCGCCTCGGAGACCTCACGCATCCCCTTCTGGTTCCCGCCGCTATCACCGATGAACACGATGTCGGTGAACCCGTGGACTCTCGAGCTGCGTGCCGCGTATTCGAGGACCTTCATGAAGTAGACATTGGGAAGACTGAGGGTTCCCGGGTAGCGCATCGCGCCCGTGGGAGGATCGATTCCTCCTTCGGGAACGTAGTTAATGATCGGTGCGACGAGGGCGTTTCCGAGCTCTCGGGCGATTCCGTCGGCGGCCGCTTGGATGGTGACCCGATGTTTCGCGAGCGTCAAATGAGGGCCGTTTTGTTCCGTCCCCGCCGTGGCCACGATGAGAGTCGTGGTTCCAGAGGCGATCGCGTCTCTGACTTCCGTCCAGGTGAGCTCGTCGAGAAAAACCGTGTCGGGCGTATCACCGCGGCTAGGCCACGCCAGCAGCAGGGTCGATAAGAAAATAGCAGTGCGCATACTAGTCCTAGTGGACTGTAACAGTTATTCGTTGCCAAAATCGCGGGTCCTTTTGCGCGCTGGCTGTGTTGCGAACATTGGTCGCAGTTCGGCCTTCGGCCTTGCCCTCCGCTCGACAAGCTCGCTGCACGAAGCGGCAAATATCCAGATATTGGGTCGTCATCACGCCTTGCCAGCAAACAAAATGACCTCGCGATTTGCGCAACGCTTAACTGTTACAGCCCACTAGCCTCTCATTTCGCCGCAAGAATGTGATCGATAATCTCGCTCAGCGCATCCGCTTGATAGGAAGGCGCGACTCGGCCATTGACGTACACGGTCGGCGTCGAGTCGACCCCGAGCGAGCGAGCGAGCGCAATATCGTTTCGCACCTCGTCGAAGACTTCGCGTTCCCCCACGCAGGTCCAAAACGGTTCCGCGTCGACACCCAGTGCCAAAGCCAACTGGTCGAGAGCGTCGTCGCTGAATTGCTCGAACGTAAAGACGCTGTCGTGGAAACGCCAAAAAAGCTCCGGATCCTCCCGGCTCGCGCATCGTGCCATGACGGCCATTTTGCACCCATACGGGTGGAGCTGTTCGGTCACATCAGCGTTGCACGCCATATCGAGCGGGAAATTCTTGAAGACTAACCGAACCTCCGACGGATACCGCTCTACGACTTCCATGAGTTGGATATTCGCGAGCCGGCAAAACGGACACTCGAAATCGCTGAACTCGATGATGTTCACCGGCGCGTCCGCGGGACCGAGCGCAAAATCACGCGCCAGAACGGGAACCTCTTGGAGAAACGCTGCTTGCCACATCTCCACGTTGGAGCGTTCAGGTTCGTCGGGCTCTTCGGTCTCAGGAGCTGATTCCGTGGGCGGCGCCGGGGGTGGTGGGTCGCCGAGCAGTAGCACGAGGGCGAACAGGCCGACGAGTCCGCCGATCGCAGCGAAGGCGCCAAGCCGATTAATCGAGCTCGACTTTGGGGTCTCACGAAGCTTGCTCTCAGATTTCGCGGGCGCGTCAGAGCTCGTTGCCGATAGATTCGCGTCTTGTCGCGCCCGCGCTCGCTTCTCGCGATTTTTTCGACTCATACTCTCAACTCTCGTTCACGAGGCGCTCCACCACTTTCGAAAGCTCGGTGAAACCTCGCTCGGTGAAGCCTTCGACGCGATAGCGAATGCGCCCCGAACGGTCGATGACGATACTCGTGGGGTAGACGAGCACTTCGTAGTCGTCGGCGAGCCCATCGTCGAGGAGCACGGGATAGCTCATCCCATTCGCTTCGATAAACGCGGGAAGCGCTTCCGGATCGTCGCCATAGTCCGCTCCGAGCACGACGAGCCCGGAATCACGGAAGCGCCGATCGAGCTCGACGAGCCGCGGGATTTCGTCGCGGCAGCTCGTGCACCAGATGCCCCAGAAATTGATCAGCACGACGTTTCCCGAAAGCTCCGAAGAGCTCAAGGCTTTGCCGTCGACGCGAACGGCGTCGAAATCGCGTGCCGGCTCGTCGACGAGACGAGGCTCCTCCGTCAGCCTTCCAACCTGGACTCGAGAGGGGCCGTTCCTCTCATACGATTCTGTCCAAGCGACGAAGAGCTCGTCTTGAAAGCGTGTGATTCGAGGAAACCCACTGGCGCGGCCCGAGCCCGTCTTCGCGATGACGACGGCAGCTCCGAGGTCGCCGGAGGGCGCAACGCGTTTCATCCGCACTTCACCCTCACGACCTTCCAGCCGCTCTGCCCAGGACACGACGACGTCATCACCCAACCACTCGATGTCGACACGCCCGACGGGGTTGCCGTCATCGAAGCGCACGGGCGCGCCGAAGCTTGCGCCGTCATCGTTGGAGAACGCGACTTGAGCCCGCGGCGTCCCCTCGGCAGCGGTGAACCACGCGACCGCAATGCGACTTCCGTCCGCGGCGACTTGGGGCCCGTTGACGGGGCAACCCTCGAGATGCCATCCGTCGGCGTGCAGCGTCGTCGGCTCGCTCCATTGTCCATCGACGAGGCGCACGTAGCTGATATCTCGAATTTCGGCGTCCGAGCGGTCGCGATAGGCGACGAACAATCCCGTGCTCGTTTCCGTCATGCCGGTCTGGCAACACTCGCACACCCTCCCGTCGAGGAGCACCTCGTCGCCAAACCGGTCGCCGCCCATCATGGACGTGAACTGCAGCGTCATTTCGTTGTCGCTGGCGCCTTTTTCGAACTTGCGCCCGTCGAGCCAGACAGCGGCAAATCCCCGATCGCGTTGCGGCACCATGGAAACAAAGCCGTGTTCACTGAGCGTCCCGTCGCGGTGGGGCCGCGCGGGCTCACTCCAGCTCTGCCCCTCGTCGTCCGAGGTCGCGATCCAGACGTCGTACTCGTAGGTGCCACCGGCTGCTTTTTCCAGCCAGTGCGCGACGAGACGACCACCTTCGAGAGGCAATACGGACGCGAAGTCGGCCCAGTTCGCAAAGAAGTGGTCCGAACTGTGGATGGTGCGCGCGTCACCGAAACGCGCGCCGTCCCATCGGGAAAAACGCAGGTCGTGCCCGTTCTCGGTGAGCTCGAGCCAACTCAAGGTGACCCCGTCGTTCGAGCTCGCGAGATGAGGCGTCAGACTCTCCTGCGAAGCGGGGGTATCGAGAATCGCCAGGGTCAGAGAATCGGACGCCAGAACGGGCGCGGCAGCCGCCAAGCTTGCTAGCAACCCAATCCATATATAATGTGCGCGCCCTATGACCATTGGCCTTCTCACCATGCACTTTCTGTCGATCGCCGCGATTGGCATCACTGTATTTTACGGTATCAAAATCCCCGAGGGGGGCGGCGCCTTCGGACGGCACTTCATGGTGGCGCTCGTTGCCGCGATGCTGGCCGTGTTCACCCACACGATGACGTATTTCTACTTCGCCGGGATGTCCGGCAACATCAAACGAGCCGTCGAGGAGCACGGACGAGGCAAGGATCGCCTCCTCGAGAGTCGACGTGTCAAAGCGAAGGTACTGCCATGGGCCTTCGGCGGCATGGGCTTGCTCATGGTGACGTTCGTACTCGGCGGCGCCGCCCACACTCGAGCCATCCCTCCGTGGGTTCACGGCGGACTCGGCTACTTGGCGTTGATCTATAGCGGTCTCGCGCTTCTCGTCGAGGGCTACTACCTCCTCCAGCAAAACGCCATCGCCAACGCGTACCAACGGGAGCTTCAAGGCGCGAAGCACGAAAGCGCGCTCTAACTCTCGTCGACCTCCACGGCGAGCGTTTCGAGCTCGCTGAGGATCGCCTCCACTTTTTCAGTCGAGAGTTGGTGCTTCTCGGCGATGGCTTCGACCTGCTCGAGCTTGATGCGCCGTGGCGGCGACGCCCCTCCCGTCGGACCAAAGTCCTCGTCCCGCACGCGTAGCGATACCACGTCCCACCGGCTGTAGTGACCCATGCAGTCGAACACATTCTTCGCGACGATCCGATCCTTCGGGTCGAGCTCAGCGATGACGAGCTCTTCGCGGTGGAACACGGGCTCTTTGATGTAGGCCCCGAACGGGTTCGCGATGGCGCTACCCCCCATCGCCCATTTCCACGCCGCCGACTTCTTGTAGGGAAAATCGTCCGGGACCGCATCCTCGGGCATGTACATCGACGCACTGACGACGAAGGTTTGCGTCTCGAATGCGTATTCCCGGATCGCGGAGTCCTGATCCGATAGATGGAGCGGCCGCACGTCTCCGGTCATGTCGCGCACCGCGTTGCCCTTCCCGCCGTAGCTCCACCACCCAGGCCAACACGCCGCATGCACTTGCTCGCCTTTCACCGCGAGCGCCGCTTTCATGAGCGTCATGTGATTCTCGAAGCACACGAGCCCACCGAGCTTGCCGAAGTGCGTGTCGAACACGCGAAGATCCGAGGCATCACCCCGTCCCCAGAAGAACCGCTCCTGATGGGTCGGCATCAACTTTCGGTGACGCCCGAGAAGCGTCCCGTCGCGATCGATGAACAACATCGTGTTGTAGAGCGTGGCCGAGCCCTCTCGGTCATCTTGCTCGTTCAACCCCACCACGGCGACAACCCCAGCGCTTGCGCACGCCTTCGCAAGAAGCTCGGTCTCCGGGCTCGGGATGCGGACCGACTGGTCGTAGAACGAAACGACCGTGTCTTTCCACAGCGCCGCACTCTCCGGCGTTGTGTAACCAAAGTTGTTGCGCCAGTACGGATAGGTTGGGATGCCGGTCTCGGGGGTGACGACGAGGTCGACGCCTTGTCGCCCCACGTCATGGATACACTCGGCGTACTTCTCGATGCTTTCCTTCCTCTTCATGAAGACCGGGCTGATCTGCGCGGCAGCGGCGACGATGGGTTGATCGAGATTCATATAGCTAGCTCCTGCGTCAAGCCGATCGTGATAACTTCCACTCCAACGGGTTCATTATCCTCGGAGTCTTGCCGATGTCGGGCATCAATCCTTTCCAGCCTCCGCGCTCGATCGGTTCGGCAGCCGGCGGGCAGCCTCAGCTGCGCAAGCTCCCAGTCCTCGTGATGATCGGGCTCGAGATCATCAAGTTTGGTTTCTACGCACCGTAGTGGTTCCTGTCCCCGGCGCACGCTGACCCACTGGCACCAGCAGACGAGCTCGGTTGGTCTCTGCCCGTCTTCCAGGCGGTGTTGTGAATGCTATTCGCGGAACCGGATGTGCAGCTCATCGCCCCTCGTGCCAAGATGGCGCAGGAACAAAAACCACAGAACAGAGTTGGCCGCCATTTCCAACGCCTCCTCGATAGACCTCGAGAAATGCTCTAGCGTCTCGTAAGCCGAGGCCTCGAACCGAGCTTCGGTCCAGGAGTCGAGATCGGTGGATTCGGCTAACCATGAGTAGACGTTCCAGCGGTGGTCTTCGCTGAGCCCTTCGATGAAGTCCAACCCAACGGCCAGCGCCAGCAGCGACATCGCGAGTAGTAGCCGGGCTCGTCCGAGCTCGATCCACAAAAAGATGAGCATGAACAGCCCCATCGCAGCGAATACCGGCAAGAAAAGCAGCTGCCAAGCATAGCTAGCTAGCTAGGGAAGAAATCGAAGGAGCTGCCGGAGTCCTCTCCGATTCGCTCGATCGTCGTCCCCAAGCGCTCATGAATCTGGGCTCCATCGTCGACGGCCATATAGGTAAAAAAGAGGGCCACGACGAGCCAACCGTAACGCCTCCACCGAGGCCCATCGTCGCGCTTCGCCAGCGCGTAGACCAGCCACAATGTCAGCGCGATGAGCAGCGTCTGGGTCACGCCGAACCAAGACGCTAGCCCGTCCTCTCTCGCTATGTTGAACATGCGGCGCATCGCCCCGATTTCGGTCAAGCGGCCGAAGTTGACCCAATAATCGAGAGCGACGAAGGTGAGCTCGAGCGCTAGGCAAACGATCAGAACGCGTCGGGCCAGTCGCGTGGTGTTGATCTCGTCCGGACCGTCGGCCTGGGAGTTGGCTCGATACGAGCTCATGGAACGAGTCTCTCAGGCTGGGGCTACGTGAGCAAACTATCGCCGGATTGGCTTGGCCTTCACCGAGACGTCGATTTGGAAGATTCCATCGTTTCGCTGGAAAGACGAAGAATCGCGATCTCCGGCGGGACGCGGAATCGTGCAGGGACGATGCTCGTGCCAAGACCGGAGGTCACGAAGAGGTGCCGGCCGTTCTCGACGATGTGCCCATGGGCATACCGGTCACCATATCGTGACGGCACGACGGGTGTTCCGAAGAACGGAAAGCGTACCTGACCTCCGTGCGTATGCCCGGCCAGCGTCAATAGCACCCGGGGCGGGATCTTCGGAAACGCGTCGGGGTTATGGGTGAACGCCACGACGGCCGCGCCGTCGTCGACACCCGCAAGTGCTTGGAATAGGTCGGGAGGAGCCTCCCACCAGTCGCCCAGACCAACGAGCCAAAACTCGGCGAGGCGAACTGCTTCGTCATCGAGGACGGGGATGCCGGCGTCTTCGAATGCACGGCGCACGCGAGGACCGTCCAACCACCAATCGTGGTTTCCCAAAACGGCGAACACGCCGTGCGGAGCTTCGAGCTTCGCCAGGACAGAAGCGATGTCCTCGGGTGGCACGAAGTGACCCCCCTTCACGCCATCGATCACGTAGTCGCCGGCAAGAAGAACCAGGTCCGGGCGGGTCCCATTCACACGGCGGACGACTTCACCGAGCTTGTCGAGTCCATAGTAGGGAGAGCCGACATGGAGATCGCTCAGCAGCGCTATTTCGAATCCATCGAGTTGATTCGGCCATGCGGGCAAAGTGAGCTCGAAGCGATGGACTTCGAGGCTCGAGGGTTCGTAGTAGAAGGTCCAACCGACGAGAAGGAAGGCGGCAGCCAACAACGTCCAGAGAGCTTTGCGCCATTTCACTGATCTAGTATGGCGGAAGAATGTGACGGCGGTGTGGCAAGGCCGGGCACGGGCACGCACACGGGCAAGATGGGGCGCCTCCGCTTATTTCAATGTCAGGCGTAGTCTTCGATGGGGGGGCAGACGCACACGAGGTTGCGGTCTCCGTAGGCGTTGTCGATGCGGGCGACGGGCGGCCAAAACTTGTGCTCGCGGACCCACGGCGCGGGAAACGCCGCTTGTTCTCTCGTGTACGGATGCGACCACTCGTCAGACGTGATCGCAGCGGCGGTGTGCGGGGCGTTTTTCAAAACGTTGTCCTTGGCGTCGACTGTGCCCTCTTCAATGGCTCGTGCTTCTTCACGAATCGCGATGAGTGCGTCACACAACCGATCGAGCTCCTCCTTGGATTCACTTTCAGTGGGCTCGATCATGAGGGTTCCCGCTACCGGAAACGACATCGTCGGTGCGTGGAAGCCATAGTCCATCAGACGCTTGGCGATATCCTCGACGCCGACGATCTCGAATGGTCGGCAGTCGAGGATGAACTCATGCGCGACGCGGCCTTTCTCACCCTCGTAGAGAACGGGATAGTGCTCCTCGAGTCGCTTCGCCATGTAATTCGCGTTCAAGATCGCGACGCGCGTCGCCTCGGTCAATCCCTCCGGACCCATCAACCGGATGTACGCCCACGAGATCGGCAGAATGCTCGGGCTCCCGTACGGAGCAGCCGACACGGGCCCGATCGCCTTCTCGCTTATGTCCTCCGTCAGGGGGTGACCCGGCAGGAACGGCACGAGGTGCGCGGCAACGCCGATGGGACCCATCCCCGGGCCCCCGCCTCCGTGCGGGATGCAAAAGGTTTTGTGTAAGTTCAAATGGCAGACATCAGCGCCGATGAGCCCGGGCGAGGTGAGACCGACTTGGGCGTTCATATTCGCACCGTCCATATAAACCTGGCCGCCGGCGTCGTGGATGATCTGGCAGATTTCACGAATCCGGTATTCGAACACTCCGTGCGTCGAGGGGTAGGTGATCATGAGCGCACCCAGCTCGCTCCGGTGCTGGTCGGCTTTCTTGCGAAGATCGTCCACGTCCACGTTGCCGCGCTCATCGCAAGCGACGACGACAACACGAAAGCCGGCCATCACCGCACTCGCGGGGTTCGTCCCGTGAGCTGAGACGGGAATCAGGCAGACCTTCCGGTTATCATCGCCTCGGCTTCGGTGGTAGGCGCGAATGACGAGAAGCCCGGCGTATTCTCCCTGGGAGCCGGCATTCGGCTGCAAACTCACACCCGCGAATCCCGTGATCTCCTCCAGCCAGTTTTCGAGGCCGCAATACAACTCGTCGTAGCCACCGGTCTGCTCCCTCGGCGCGAAAGGATGGATACTCGCGAACTCGGGCCAAGTCACCGGGATCATTTCGGTCGTGGCGTTGAGCTTCATCGTGCACGAGCCCAGCGAGATCATCGAAGTCGTCATCGAGAGATCCCGGGACTGCAGTCGATGAATGTATCGCAACAGCTCGTGTTCGGAGCGATAGCGATGAAAAACGGCGTGGGTCATGAACTCGCTTTCGCGCCGGTGAGGTCCGGAAAAGTCCAGCTCAACAGCGCTTGGCTTCGCGTCGGCCCCGAAGAGCGTCGCGATCGTCGCGACCTCGTCCAGCGTCGTCGTCTCATCGAGAGACACGCCAACTGACCCGTCGCCGTAGCGACGGAAATTCATCCCTACTTGCGCTGCGTCAGCGACAACCTTGTCGCCTTCTCCGGCAGGCATTCGGACTCGCAACGTGTCGAAAAACGGCTTGTCGCCCACGTCGAGATTTCGCCTTCGCAAAGCATGCGAAAGAACCTGTGCAAGTCCATGAACTCGGCGCGCAATCGTCGTGAGGCCTTCGGGACCGTGGTACACGCCGTACATGCTCGCCATGATCGCGAGGAGAACCTGGGCGGTGCAGATGTTGCTCGTGGCCTTGTCGCGGCGAATATGCTGTTCTCGCGTTTGTACGGCAAGCCGGAACGACGCCCGGCCTTCAGCGTCTTTCGAAACGCCGATGATCCGGCCTGGCAGTCGCCGCGCATGCTCGTCGCGTGTGGCCAAAAACGCCGCGTGCGGACCGCCAGCACCCAACGGCACGCCGAATCGTTGTGAATTTCCGATGGCGATGTCGGCGCCAATCTCGCCGGGCGAGCGCAGCAGCGTCAACGCCAACAGGTCCGTCGCCATCGTCACCACGACACCGGCCTCTTTCGCTTGCCGGCAAAGCTCTTCGTAATCTTCGATACGGCCGTCCGTAGAAGGATAGGAAAGAAGAATTCCGAACAAATCGCCAGTGCTCAGATCAATGGAATCGACGGGTCCGACCGTCAGATCGATGTCGAGCGGCTTCGCCCGGGTCTCGACGACGGCAATCGTCTGCGGATGGCAATCATCAGCGACGAAGAATCCGTTTCTCTTGTGGCGGGTGATCGCCACGGACATGCTCATTGCCTCAGCGGCGGCGGTCGCTTCATCCAACAGCGACGAGTTCGCGAGCGGGAGTCCGGTGAGGTCCGCCACCATCGTCTGGAAGTTCAACAACGCTTCGAGGCGGCCCTGGCTGATCTCCGCTTGATAGGGCGTGTACTGGGTGTACCAGCCCGGGTTCTCGAGAATGTTCCGCTGGATGACTGGCGGTGTGATGCAGTCGTTGTAGCCGAGGCCGATGAAGTTGCGCTTCAGCTGATTCTTCGACGCGATCTCACGGAGCTCTTTGATGAGGGCGAACTCGCCTTTCGCTTCGGGAATATCGAGCACCCGGTCCATGAGAATGTCATGCGGCACTGTGTCTCGCACGAGCGCATCCATGTCGTCGTAGCCGAGCAGCGCTAGCATCGACTCGATGTCTGCCGGCCGCGGGCCGATGTGCCGAGGGACGAAGTCGTCACTTGGAAGGAGAACGTCGAGGTCTTTCTCCTTCAATCCTTTCCCTCCTTGTCGATGTACTCCTGATACTGAGCCGCGCTCATCAACCCGTCGAGTTGGGAAGCATCGCTCAGTTTCAAGACGATCAGCCACGCATCGCCGTGCGGGTCGGCATTGACGAGCTCGGGGGCGTCGACGACCTTATCGTTAATCTTGACGACTTCACCGGACACTGGAGAAAACAGCTCTGAGACGGCTTTCACCGATTCTATGTTTCCGAACACCTCCATCGAGGCAACGGCGGCGCCGACCTCGGGAAGCTCGACGTAGACGACGTCACCGAGCTCTTTTTGGGCAAAATCCGTAATCCCGATAGTTCCGTTGTCGCCATCAACTTGGATCCATTCATGTTCTTTCGAATACTTGCGATCATCAGGGAGCATCTTTTTCTCCAGGAGCGTTTGCGGTGAAGGCCCCGCGGACGGGAGGCCATCATCCTATTTTTCTCGTTTGTAGAACGGAGTGGGCACGACGCGAGCAGCCGCGCGGCGTCCCCGAATCTCGACTTCGAACTCAGTGCCCTCTTGGCAGGTGTCGGCGGGGAGATACACGAGCCCAATGTTCTTCTTTAAGTAAGGTGCGAAGCTGCCGCTGGTCACGAGCCCCGTCGACCTACCATCGACAAACGCTGGGTAGCCGTGGCGCGCGATCCCGCGATCGACCATCTCGAAGCCGACGAGTTTGCGAGGAGCGCCCTGTTCTTTCTGTTTGGCCAAGGCGTCGCGTCCGACAAACTCACCTTTCTTCCATTTCACGATCCAGCCGAGGTCGGCCTCGAGCACCGTGTGCTCATCGTCGATATCGTTACCGTAAAGGGCCATCTTGGCTTCCAACCGCAACGTGTCCCGCGCGGCCAAGCCGACGGGCTTGAGCCCCTGTGCCGCACCCTTGTCGAGAAGGCCTCGAGCGATTTTTTCTCCGAGCTCCGAGGCAACCATGACTTCGAACCCATCCTCACCCGTATAGCCCGTTCGAGAGACGATCGCCTTTTCTCCGAGCACCTCCCCATCCGCGAAGCGGTAGTACTTCATCGCAGCGAGGTCGACGTCGGTAAGCGGCGCGAGGATCGCCTGCGCTCGAGGCCCTTGAACAGCCATCAGTGCGTAGTCGTCGCTCGCGTTGGTGAGCTCGACTTCGCCCTCGGCGCGGGACTCTATCCACGCGAAATCCTTATCGATGTTCGACGCGTTCACAACGATTAGATAGCGGTTCTCGGCTCGACGATAGACCAAAATGTCGTCGATAAAGCATCCAGTCTCGCTCGTCAATGCGGAGTAGTGGGCTTGTCCATCAGCGAGACGTGAAACGTCGTTCGGCGTGAGCCCTTGAATCACCACCTCGGCATCTTTACCTTCAACGAGGAATTCACCCATGTGGCTTACGTCGAAAAGCCCTGCGTGGCTACGCACATTTAGGTGTTCTTCCACGACGCCGCCGAAGTCGACGGGCATTTCCCATCCGGCAAAATCGACGAGACGAGCGCCAAGCTCTTTGTGGAGAGGGTAGAGAGAAGTGCGTTTCGGCAAGGACTCAGTGTCGCTCATTGACGCAAAAGCTCAGGTGATGCAGTCTCAAAACCGCGCGAAAAGTACCATAGGGCCTAGATCGTGTCAATACTAGTGCATGGACCTGCTGATCCTGTCGGTAAATTCCGGGTCATTTTTGGAGCTGCCAAGGCGCCCGACGAGATCATATCCAGATATTCCGAGGAGGAGCAACGCCGGCAGCGCCGAAAAGGACCCGGAATTTACCGACAGGATCAGCGGGTCCGAGCACTAGCGCACGAGCCGCCGCCCCGAAACATGCAGTGGTCGCTACCTTTAGAGTTGATGCCAGAGGGTCGGCAAAACTATACTAAGCGCTATTCAGATAATTACGGTTCTCTGGGCGGGTTGAATAGGGGAAGGGGAGACGGCCTGCGCAGACGCGCTGGTTGCAAGAAGGCGAAGTCTAACCGCTGACGCTGGAGAGCACCGACCGCGAGCGCGCTGCGACTCGGCCACAGGCGCAATGGCTACCGAAATCTACAAGGTTCACTGCTGGAATTGCCTCAACGATTTCGAAGCAGTCGAGGCAGTGTGGTGTAGCTGCGACCCCAAACACCCGTCCAAACTCTGTCCCTTCTGCCTCAGCTGTTTTTGCCCGGCCGACGCGGTCTACAAAAGAACCTTTTGGGACGGGGCCCCGCAATGCTTGAAAGACGAGGTTTCGATGCTCGAGCGAAGCCTCGATCGGCTCGGAGAAATCCTGATCCGGAATCAGAAGCTCAAAACCCCACAGCTTCTCAAGGCGCTGAAAGAACAAGAGCGGACCGGTGGGCTTCTCGGAAAAATACTGCTCGATAAAGCGTGGGTGACTCAGAGCGACATCGACGACGCACTCCGCTACCAGGGCTATCAACCGCTGGTCGACACCCACGGTCTCGAAGTCACCCCGGCACCCAGCGCCACGAGCGGCAGCGCAGGAGAAATCCTCGAACACCTCATCGGACTGGCGGCGCGAAAGGGCGCCTCCGACATCCACCTCGAGCCATCCGGCGACGACGAGCTGAGCATCAAGCTGCGCATCGATGGTCTCTTCTACAAAATCAAACCGCTTCGCCTCAACGCGCTCGTGCCGATGATCACCCGTATCAATGAGCTTTTTGGTTTGGACGCGACCCGCGAGGAACTGCCGCAGCGAGGCCGCGCCCACCTCGAGCTCGACGGCCACGACTTCGACCTTCTGGTGCAGACACTGCCCACTCGTCTGGGCCCCAGCATCACTATCAAGCTGGTAGACCGGCGCTTTTTTCTCAAGAATTTCACTGCGTTGGGGCTGACGCCCGCGGACCAACTGTTTCTCGTCCGCGCACTCGATGCCCCTTCGGGTCTGATCATGGTGACGTCACCGCCATACAACGGTTCGATGACGACGTCGTACTCACTCATGGATCACGTGGCCAAATCCGAACGCAACGTCGTCAGTATCGAGCGGTCGATCCAGTGGGAAGTTCCATATGTCCATCAGATGGAGGTCAATCACGACAAGGGGCTTGATTTCGCCGCGGCGCTACGGTCGGTGGCCGCGGTGAAACCAGACGTCGTTTTCCTTCTCGAGCTCAACGACCGTACCACCGCGAACCTCGCTTCCCAACTCGCGACTACCCTTCTCGTCATCACGACGTTTCCCGCGTTCGGGGCCGCTGAATCCATCTACCGGTTCCTCGAGCTGGGGGCGCAACCCTCGCTTCTCTCGAGGGGCCTCTCGCTCGTCATGAACCAGAGGCTGGTCCGCCGTATTTGCCCCAAGTGCCGTGACGAAGGATCTCAAGCTGACCCATCCAAGCTCGGCAGCTACGGCATCAGTCTCGACGAAGCCAAGGCGCTGCGCGTTTTCAAAGGGCGCGGATGTCCGGAGTGCAACCGCCTCGGCTATCGCCGCCGCAAGGGATTGTTCGAGCTCATCACCGTCGACGATCACTTTCGCCAAAAATTCGTTGGACAACCCACGCTTGCCGAAATCGAGGCGGCGGCGCGCAACGCCGGTATGGAGACTTTGCGCGAACGCTGCCTGAAAGAAGTCACCGCAGGCGTCACATCGCTGGATGAATTCCTGCGGTGGAGAATGTAGGTGGGCTCGCGGCCTCCGGCTTTCAGCGCGCCGTGTCGCCGTGCCACATGTGGGATCGGCAACGCACGCCTCATGGACTCTTCACAATGCCCTTCGTTGATGTGCGAGCTTCGGCCCACATTTTGTAGTCTTCGAGCAGCTTTGTAAGGAACTGCTCTCTGATTTTGTCCGAGTCGAATTCGACTTGGTTCCGGTAGCGGGTCTCACCGTCAACGTTGACCGGTCTCGACGGCACCGCGGCGAAGAGGCCTTTGTCGCCGTTGACGACTCGAAACCCCTTGACCGTGATCCCTCCGAGCAAACTGACGTCAACGAAGGCGACGATCTTGGACCCTTTGCTCTTCGGCTCATAAAACTTGGCTTCCATTTCGATCTCCCTGAGTTAGGTAACTTCTATTTGACTGGATAGTGCGAGGTCACAGGTGTTCCCAACGGCCTCCGCGATAGCGAGCAATGCGGACCCGACCGGTCGAGCCGAACACGACCACCGCGTAGACGAGGCCGTATTGGTTACTGAGAAACAACGTGCCCGTCGTCGAGGATCCGAGCGGTGAGAACGACACCATTCGACCGCGTCCAATGCGAAGCCCGGGAAGGAAAGGAGTCTCCGATCCGATGGGCTGGCTTCCATATCGAACCCCCGGGTACGTCTCGCTCAATCGATAAGGCTCGCGGAGGCGTTGTTCTACGCCACTGTCGATGTCGCGACGACGGATCCCGTTGTGGTTTCCATCACCGTAGAGCAAGAAAACCGGATCACCATCGGCTTCCTCGAAAACGACGCCGACGTAGCGGGCCTCCGCCACCGCACGCGCCCTCGTTTGCCGGAGAAGGCCGCGAAGATGCAACGCGGCCCCACGCAAGCGATGCTCGTGCACCGTAGCCGCGATTCGAGGTAGAGAGGCTGCCATCAGCGTCGCGAAGATCAAGAGCACGAGCAGGATCTCGGGCAGGCTATGACCCCGACACGCGCGGGGGTCGGCGGGCACGAGGCCGCGCCGACCCAGCGACGGTCGGGTAGAGACCGTCTCCGCTCGTGTCATTTCTTCTTCCGTGACTCCTTCGACACCGTCAAATAGGACTCGAGTTTTAGATAGGTCTTCTCCCCAATGCCGCGAACATTCATGAGCTCTTCCGGTGCGTCGAACCCACCATTCTCATCGCGATAGCTCACGATACGTTCGGCCACTTTCTCGCCGACACCCGGAAGTTTCATGAGCTCTTCGACTCCGGCACGATTCAAATCCACCTTGAGCTCTTCGTCTTGAACCACGACCGCACCCGCCATGACCGGTACCGCCAACGCCAACGATGCAATTAGAACCATCAACTTCAACTTCATTTTGTCCTCCTTTAGAGTTATCCGAGCGCCCCGCGACGAGCAGTGGCTCGCCGCGGGGAGCGTCCATTCCGTTAAGTCACCATTTCGTCGTCCCGATGCCACCTCCTTTCAGTCACGAGTTGATGTCCTTCCAAGGCAAGGCTTGGGCCAGATCGCAGACACACGCGACCACAACCCTAAATAGCACTCCAATAAGGAGTTGAGAATCGGCTATTGAGCGAGACGTGGGACGCAGCGCGCCCAAACGTCAACAACCGTTGACGCCCCGCTCGTCCAGGCAACGAAAGGTCCACGAAAGCAACAGGATAGGACCGACAACCCTAGTTGACAGCCAGCTGTAACCCGGACATCATTTACCAGGGTCAGAATGGTGATGTGGGAGAGAGCTAGCTTGAACGCGGGGTTTTGTGCTACGATCTAAAGTAGTGGTTGAGGTTTTTCCGTCCTGCCCTCGCTACCTGAAACAAAGATTTGTGCTTGGATCGGAAGCAATCGCTCTCTTGGTTTAGCCCATGGAAGACAAAGAAAGCGGGAGCCTAAGTCAAAAATCCGTTCTCGATCTCATTGTCGACCTTTATAAGGGCACTGTCACCGGCTCTTTGAAGCTCGAGCGGGCACCCCTCCAAAAAGCGGTCTATTTTCGGGACGGCCAGATTCTTTTCGCCGCCTCCAACGACCCCAAAGACCAGCTCGCGTCCATCCTCGTCGAAGAGGGAAAACTCGGGCCTGACCAGATGCAGGTGGCGCAAGCACGCGTCTCGTCAGGAAACCCACTCGCCAAAGTACTGACCGAGCTCGGCTACATCTCGCAGCGAGAGCTCGCCGATGCCGCGCGTATCAAGGTCGAGAAAATTCTGACCGATCTCTATTCATGGAACGAGGGCACCTATCAGTTCGCGACCAAATCTCTGCCGAAAGGCGCGATCGATCTGGACCTGTCGACGCCGCAGCTCATCTTCGCCAGCATTCGGCGCATCCAGGATCGCGATTGGATCCTCAACGCACTCGGATCTCTCGACGTCGTCGTCGGACCGAGCCCGTCCCTCGAAGAGTTCATCGTCGCAACCAAGGCGGAAGACCAGGCGATCGAAGTTCTTCGTCAGGCGGACGCCGTCAAGAGCGTCACTCAAATCGGCGCGCTGTCGAGCCTGGGCGAGTTCGAGGTGTGCAAGATCTTGGCGGCGGGATTGGTCGCGGGAGCGCTCACGAAATCGGGCGGAGTGGCTGCACCGGCCGCCGCAGATGACGCGTTTTCTATTCCCTCGGCGCCACCTGCTTTCGATCCCGGCCCCCAACTGAGCGAGGTTCCGTTCGGCGGGGTCGAAACCGTCGGACTCGATACGAACCCACCACCACCAAGTGAGGACCCGTTCCAGGTCCCTGCGGAAGACACCGTATCCCAGCCGCCACCGCAAGTCGACGAGGTAACAGAGCAGACCGTGTTCGAGGCTCCGCCCGGCATCGCGAGCGGGCTCCCTCTAGAGCCGGCACCGCCTCCGTTGTCGCCCCCGTTGTCGGAAGAGCCACCGAGCATGAGTTTCGGCGCGCCGAATGCGACCGCATCGGAGCTGCTCATCGACGAGCCCGAGCAGGACGTGGGAGACGAAGACGACCTGTCCTCGACCCGCATGCCCCCGAAACCCAGGGGCAGGCAAGGAGGGGCTTCGTCTGGTAATCTCGTAGGTATCTTGAAAATTGCAGGGGTCGTGGCTCTGGCCGCCGGAGCGGCTTTCAGCGTTTACTTCTTCGTGTGGCCGATGTTTGCCGGAGGGGGCGACGGCACCGCTGCGCCAACCGAAACGGCATCGGGGCCCACGCCACCCCCAGCGGCGTCATCAACAGCACCTGGGCCCTCTGGCACCAGCCCGGCGCCGCCAGCTACCGACCCGCGTGCGACCGGTCCGTCCGCAGGACCCCGTCCCGCACCTGCGCAGCCGACACCGACACCCACGACAACACCGGCGCCTACCTCCACGCAACCGGCGCCGCCCCCGCCAGCAGCAACGACATCAACTCGCCGAGGCCCAAGCCCAGCTCCTGGCCCACCCACGCGCCCCTCACCCACAGCGCCACCATCGAGTGGCTCGGACGGAGGCGGGCGTCAGCTTCTTGTGGACGGCGATATTTCGGGCGCAGCGAACGCGTTTTTGAGCGAGCTCCGAAATTCGAGCCGGAACAAATTCACGGTCGCTGTCGGACTCTATTGCGACGAGGACAACGTGGGTCGCGTCGTGCAAAACGCACGAGGCTCGGAGCAAATCTACGTGCTACCGACGACCGTGCAAGGCCGGCAGTGCTTTCGCGTCGTGTGGGGTACGTACGACACTCGTCAAGCGGCCGAGCAAGGTATGGGTTCGGTGCCAAACGGCATTCGCGCCGGAGACGCCGCCGCAGTACCGGTCGCTAGCGTTCTCCGCTGACCCACCCTCCTTGCGATGACGCTCGCCTCGCGCCTTCGACTCTTCCTCGTCGCCGCCTTGCTCGTTTCGGCCGTCGGCGCGAACGCACGCGAAGTCCTGTACCTCTCAAACGGTCGGAGCATCACGGTCGATCGGTACTGGGAACAAGGCGATCAAATCCTCTACGAGAAGAACGGTGGCACCTTTGGGTTTCCGCGCTCTTTGCTCGAGCGAGTCGATCGCGAGTCGGCCGAGCCCGGGGATGACGACGAAGTCGAGGACGTTGGCTTCCGAAACGAAATCGCGGACGAAACCGTTTCCGAAGCACGTCAAACGGCGCGCGACGGAGACGTCGACCTCGCTGCGGACCTTTATCAAGAAGCAATCCGAAAAGCACCCGACGAGCTCGCGCCACGTCTCGAGCTTGCCGAGCTCTACATCGCCCGAGGCGATCTTCGAGCGGCGCAAACCGAGCTCGAACAGGCGAAACGATTCGACGCCGACAGCGCACGTATCCGTGAACGGTTGGGCGATGTTTACTACCGGCGCGGCCGCACGGGTCTGGCGATCCGTGAATGGCAGACTGCGCTGTCCTCGGATCCGTCGCCGGGGTTGCTGTACAAATTAAAGAACGCGCTACGCGAGAACGACGACGACATCAACTTCGAGGAGGTCCAACAGCTCAACTTCGTGATCCGCTACGACGGTCGCGTGAACGAGGCCATCGGGCGCGTCGTTGCCGCCGCACTCGATGAGGAATACTACGACCTCGAGCGCGAGTTTCGTTTTTCTCCGCGCGAGCCGATCCGCATCACGCTGTACACCAACCGCGAGTTTCAGGACGTCACCCACGCGCCGGCGTGGGCCTCCGGGTTGAACGACGGAGAGATCCGCATTCCCGTCGAAGGGATCACCGAGCTCACGCCGAATCTCCGTCGGATCGTGCGCCACGAGTTGACCCACAGTTTCGTCAACGCGTTCACGAACACCAACTGCCCCTCTTGGTTTCATGAGGGACTCGCTCAACTGCGTGAAGGCAGCGCCCGGAGGGACCCGTACCCGACGCTGCGCGTCGCCCAAGCAGAGGGAACGCTTTTGCCTCTGTGGAGTCTCGAAGGACCCCTCGTTAACTATTCTAAGGACAAGGCCCGCCTCGTTTACGCAGAGGCTCTCGCAGCGACCGAGTACGTCACTGCGCGGCGCGGGATGGACGCCCCGATGAAAATCCTGCGACTACTGGCCAGACAGCAGACGATGAACGAAGCGCTCAAATCCGTCGTCGGCCTGGACTACCAGGAATTCCAGACTGCGTGGGAAGCTGATTTGAAACGCTACCGGCCACCGTTGTAGGCCGTATTTTTTTCCGTTCCCGTTCCCGTTCCCGTTCCCGATTTCTTCGTCGAAGACGCCCCAGGGTTCTCGACGCCCAAAAAGGACGCCAACCAAAGGCTCTTGTTTCAATTCTTAGTCGGGAACGGGAACGGGAACGGGAACGAGGGCGGCAAAGCACCACTCCAGGCTGGAGCTTATGGCACCAACGCTAGTCTTCGTCTATGCTACGGGGGTTATGGCTAAATTGTCGACGTACCGAACCTTGGTTGCTGGAATTCTCTCTCCGATCCTCGCCGCCGCAATCGGCGCGGGCGTTTACGGAACTCTGACGCGCGCCAGCACGGACCGCGACGCGGATTTTGTTTTTCGCCTGACGACCACGGCCGTTGCGATGGTCGTACCGTTCGTCATCACGCTGTTTTTCGCGATGGGCGACCGGCGACGCAGTGTGTTCACTACGTCGGGCAAAGTCGGTCTCACCATTGCCGCGGCGTCGCTCGCTCTCGCGTGGCTTCCCGTGCGCGGCATGCTCGCACGATCCCAGCAGGCGGAGAACCTGGCACTCACCGGCGTCGAAGCACCGAGCTTCGACACCGTCGATATCAACGGAAATTCGCACCGACTCGCTGACCATGCCGGCAAGGTCGTGCTCGTCAATATTTGGGCAACCTGGTGCACGCCGTGTCGACGCGAGATGCCGGACTTGGAGCGCCTCTATCAAACACGGAAGGACGACGGGTTCATGATCTTCGGACTGTCGACCGAGGACGTCCCAACTCAGCAACAATTCGCTGGAGAGGTCATTGTCAGCTATCCGCTTCTCACCATCGATGGGGACGTACCGGATCTCTACAGCCAGACTGCCCGCTACCCGGCGAATTTCCTCATCGACCGCAACGGACGGCTGCAACCAGCACCGAGCGTGGACCAGCCGTTCGAAAACCTCGAAGCTGCGGTCGACGCACTGCTACAAGGTGGCGGCGAAAGCGACTGACGGGAAAGCTCTGGCTTCGGAGAACGGCTAGGAATCGTCGGCGGCAACGCTCGATGGGCGCTCGGCGCGCTGGGATTCAAGTTGGGTCATCAAACCCGCTCTCCGTTTCTCGAAATCCGTGAAGTACTCTTCGGCCACCGGAGGCCCGGGCGGGAAGATCTGCGTTACCGGATTGACCGGCTTGCCGTGATGGAACAGACGGAAGTCGAGGTGTGGCCCCGTCGCCGTTCCCGTCATCCCAACGTAGCCAATGACCTCTTTTTGCTCAACGCGCTGCCCAACTCGCAACGATTTTGCGAATCGAGACAAGTGAAGATACTTGGTCGTGTAGCCCATCGCATGACGCACCGTCACTTGATTGCCGCCGCCCTTGGTGAACTCGCGGCCCGTCACCACGCCGGAAGCAACCGAATAAACGGGCGTTCCTGTCCGCGCGGCGTAGTCCACGCCCAAATGAGGCATGCGCCGTCTATGGACCGGGTGCAGTCGCGAATACGAAAAGCCCGAGCTAATACGCTCGAAGTCGAGAGGTGCCCGCAGGAACGCCTTGCGCATCGACTTGCCGTCGGGGTTGTAGTAATCACGCTTGCCCGCCGGGTCCTCATACAAGAACGCGCTGAAGACACGCTCGCCCGAGAGATAGGAGACGTAGCGCGCCGCGCGCAGCTCTCCATAGCCGACGAACTCACCCTCTCGGTAGAGTTTCTCGACGACTATTGAAAAACGATCCCCTGACCGACTCTGCGTATAGAAATCGAAATCCCACGCAAACACGTTCGCGAACGAAACCGTCAGCGGAGCGCCTTCGCCCAAACGACTAATACTCGAGAACAGATTCCCCTCGAGCACGCCGCCAAGCGAAACCGTTCTCCGCGTTAGCTCAATCTCTTCCGCCTGCGACTGCCAACCGAGCTCGGAGCGCGTCAGCTCTATATGGCGGAGGTCGCTACGGTCGAGGACAATCGACGCCGGCACCCCAGAGCCGTCATAACGGATCTCGAGCTCGTCCCCCACCCGTAGGTGTCGGACATCCATGATCGCGGCGAGCGCACGAGCCGTGTTGTGGATCTCGGCGTTGTCGAACCCGTTGCGAGCAAGAACGCTCGACAGCGTTTCCCCGCGGCCGACCCGATCGGGGATCACGAGGGCTTCGGCGGGCGCCGGCAGCGATGTTAGCCCGTGGCGTTGGGTCGACGCATCGGTCTTTGTTGGCTGCACCTCCGGCAGTTCATCGACGAATCGCTCACCGAGCCAGTAGGCCACACCTGCCCACGTCGCGACCGACATCGCAACCCAAACCCCTGCGGTGCCAACGGTACGCAACATCCGTGACATATATCTATTGGGGCGACGGAATGTAGAAGCTCAGCGTCTTCTCGAGTCCGTCGCGAACGCCAATTTTCGGATCAAGACCGAGATCGCGACGGGCCGCAGAAATGTCGGCCAACGAATGAGGAACGTCTCCCGAACGCGCCGGCTCTCGTTTGGGCTCCAAGTGGCGACCCGACAGCTCTGCCATGGTATTCCACAGCTCGTTCACAGAGATTCGCTTCTGACATCCGATGTTGTACACGCCGCCCGCGGCGGCGGCTTCGTGACACGCGGCGAAATTCGCATGAGCAACATTATCGACGTAGGTGAAATCTCGGGTCTGTTCCCCGTCTCCGTGGATCGTCGGGGGAGTGTCGGAGACTATGGCATCAATGAAGCGGCTCACCACCCCCGAATAGGGGGAATTGGGGTCCTGGCGCGGTCCGAAAACGTTGAAATAGCGCAGCGCCACGGTCTCGAGGCCATAGAGCTTGTGAAACACCATGCAGTAGTGCTCCGCAGTCAGCTTCGCCACCGCGTACGGAGACAGCGGTTGGGTGCGCATCGTCTCGACTTTCGGCAGCTCTGGATTGGCGCCGTACACGGAAGACGACGACGCATACACCAGACGGCCCACCCCCGCCGCCTGGGCGGCTTGCAACAGCATGAGTGTGCCCGTCGCGTTGGCTTCGTGCGACTCCATCGGCTTTTCGATCGAGCGTGGCACTGAAGGGATGGCGGCTTCATGCAGGACAAAGTCCACGCCACGAACCGCTTTTGCGACCGCTTCTGGGTCATTCAAGTCGCCCTCGACCAAATCGACCCGCGACGAAACCTCGTCGAGGTTCTCTCGCTTGCCGGTCGAGAAATTGTCGAGCACGCGGACGCTCTCGCCCTTATCCAACAGAAAGCGAACAAGATAGGAGCCGACGAAGCCGGCGCCCCCAGTAACCAGGTACAAACTCACGCGTTGGTTCCCCACAAGTACAGCATTTCAACCAGTTTATGGACGTCGACCCCGGCGAGTCAACTCGCTGCCGGCCGCCGCGTGGCTCGCGGTCCATACCCTGAATATGCTACGATTTAAGGAGTTAGCAGTCCACTTCAGTATCGGCAACTTAGTCACCACTCCGGAGCACCTCGATTGCAGGGCGACCTTACGCGCGAGACCCTCGCAAACGTGATCCGCACGCTCTACGTGGATCGACGTAGCGGGATTCTACACCTCGCTCAAGACAAGACCAGCAAGCGCATCTACTTCCGGAAAGGCTCCATGATCTTCGCCAACTCGGATGTCGAGTCCGATCGGCTCGGCGAGTTCCTCATCCGCCACGGCGTCATCGACCGGACGTCCTTCGTAGAGACGACGGAAAAGATGAAGGTCACCGGCCACCGTTTCGGCAGGACTGTCGTCGAGCTCGGCTACTGCACTGCGGAGGGGATGGAGCAAAAAGTCGTCGAGCAAATCCAGGCTATCATCTACTCGCTGTTCGACTGGGACGACGGCGACTATCGTTTCGAGCAACACGAGAACCCTGTCGACCAAGACATAATTTTGAACCTGTCGACGGCCGATATCATTCTCGAAGGCGCGCGGCGTCTCGGCGATATCGAAAAAGTGCGCCGTGCTCTCGGCGACTCCAGCGGCATCCTCGAACAAAACGAAGACCCTCTGCTGCTGTACCAAAAAATGACGACGCTGAGCCAGTCGGAGTATTTCATCTTGTCGCGCGTCGACGGGATGAGCTCCATGGACGACATCTTTGCGGTGTCGCCCCTCGACGAAGATGAAACGCTGCGATGCATTTACGGACTTGTGTCCGCCGGCGTCCTCGTGCTCACGGGCGTCCCGCGGGCCGAATCCTCGAGCGCGCGGGACGCGACCACGACGTCTCCGGCGCCAAAGCCGCAACCGTCGGCGCCGGCAGCGCCAAAGCCCGACCCGCCGCCGCCTCAGCCGGCGCCGATCCAGAAACCCGCGGTCAGCGCACCCAAGCCACCATCGGCCGCACCCCCGCCCGTGGCAACAACGGACCCACCCGCAAAGCCCGAGGGCCCAACTCCGGAAGAGATCGCGATGCGCGACGACATCACCCAGAAACACGCCTCGCTCAGCGACTCCAATCTCTACGATTTGTTAGGCATCACCATCACCGCTAACGACGATGAGATCAAGAAGGCGTACTATGCGATGGCGAAGAAGTACCATCCTGACCGCCATCACTCGGCACACCTACGGGACGTCCATGGGCTTCTCGAGGAGTTGTTCTCCAAAATTACTCACGCGCACCAAACGCTCTCGTCGACCGCCGAACGCCACCGCTACGATCAAACGGCCAAGCATGGTGACGGGTCGGAGGTTTCCGCAACGGCGGGTGACGAACAAGCCACCAAGAAAGCCGAGCACGCGACCGAATCCGCGCTGAAACAACAGGCCGAAGCGCGATACGCCGAGGGGCGAAAGTATTTCGACGAAATGCACTTCTTCGACGCTATCCAGAACTTGCGCGAAGCGATCCGTCTCTATCCCAAAAAGCAGTACCACAAGTTGCTTGCCCAGGCCCTCATGAAAAACCCTCTTTGGGGGAAAGAAGCCGAAGAGCATTTCCTCGCCGCGCTCAAGATGGATCAGTTCGATGCGGAATGCGCTCTGGGACTCGGCCAGATCTACGAAGATCGCGGCATGATGACCCGCGCGCAGAAGATGTACGAGCAAGCCGCAACGTACGACCCCGAAAACCAGGACGTCCGGAACAAGATCGATACGAAGAAGGAACCGGGCGGTCTCGGCGGCTTCAGACGATTGTTCGGACGGAAGAAAGAGTAGAGCGGTATCCGGCATACGGTATACGGGAGCCAGGTTTCAGTCTTCGGGGGCGGTGTCGGTCGTCGCGGCGTCGGCGTCTACCCACCAATCCACGGTTCCTTCGTATGGGCGCACTTGCTGTGCGGGCAGATCGGCGTTTTCTTGGGCGAAGATCTTCAGGAAAACGGAATTCTTGCGGCGGCCGGAGACCAGGAAGTGGAGCTCTCGGCCAGCGTTGAGCAAAGGCAACGTCATCGTGAGACGAACCGACGGCGGCTTGGGGCTGTTCACTATCGCGGTCACGAGACGCGAGGATTCTTCCGGGGCAGCGGAGCCGGGGAAGAGGGAGGCGACGTGACCGTCTTCTCCCATGCCAAGAAGAATCCAATCGAAACGGGGAAACTCCGTTCCGAAAAAAGTGCGGATCGCATGCTCGTACTGCCGCGCCGAATCACTAGGGTCGAGCGAGCTCGTATCAGGAGCGTGGACGTTGCCGGCGGGAAGCCCCAGTGGCCGCACCAGCGTTTCCTGCACCATCCGGTAGTTGCTCTCGATGGCGTCGGGCGGCACGAACCGCTCGTCGGTCCAAAAGAAGTGAACACGGCTCCACTCCACGGCACTGCGAAACTCCGAGGCGAGCAACGAGTACAGAGTCTTCGGCGTCGAGCCGCCCGCCAGGGCGACGGTGAAGCGAGAGCGCTTGGTCAAAACCTCGCGTGCCGACGCCACAAAAGCCGCCGCGGCGGCGCGACTCAACGTTTGCCGATCGTCGTAGAAATGAAAGCGCAGCTTTGGGTCCAAGCCGCTCAATGCTTCCCGCAGCCGCGCATCCAGCTCCGTCCGTCCCCACCTAACAGTGCATCGGCACCTTTGGGCCCCCAGCTTCCTCGCTCGTAGACCTCGAGCCGAGGGGCGTCGGGTGTGGTCCAACCTTCGAGGATGGGGTCGATGATCTTCCACGAGAGCTCGATGCCGTCACTGCGCGCGAACAGCGACGCGTCGCCCTGAAGCCCGTCCAGCAGCAAGCGTTCATACGCCTCTGGTATCGCGATGCCGTCGAAATTCTCGTCGTAGTGGAACTCCATGTCGACCGAACGAAGCTCGGCGAGCGTGTCGGGAACTTTCGCCTCGAAGCGAAGGTGCATTCCCTCGTTGGGTTGGACGCAGATCGCGAGATAGTTGTTTCGAATGGTCGCACCCGGCGGAAGCGGGAACATCATGTGAGGCGGTTCGCGGAACTGAATGAGGATTTCCGAGACTTTCTCCGCCAAGGCCTTACCCGAGCGCAGATAAAACGGAACGCCCTGCCAGCGCCAGTTGTCAATCTGGAGCTTGAGGGCCGCGAAGGTTGGAGTCTCGGAACCGGACGCGACACCCTCGGCGTCGGCGTAGCCGCGATACTGGCCGCGCACAGTATCGTGCGCAAGCCGCTCCGGGCCCGCAGTTCGCACCGCAGCAAGGACTTTCGTCTTCTCGTTGCGCACGGCATCCGCGTTGAACGAGGAGGGAGCTTCCATGGCGACCAGAGTCATGATCTGCAAGAGGTGATTCTGGAACATGTCGCGCAAAACTCCAGTTCCGTCGTAAAAGCCCGCTCGGTGACCCACGTCAACCGACTCCGCGACCGTAATCTGCACGTGGTCGATGTAGTTGCGATTCCAAAGGGGCTCGAAGACCGTGTTCGCGAATCGGGAAAACAGGATGTTTTGCGAGGTTTCCTTTCCAAGGTAGTGATCGATCCGATAGATCTGACTCTCGTCGAAGACTCCATGAACGGCCGCGTTCAGACCCCTCGCTGTGCCCAGGTCGGTTCCAAAGGGCTTTTCGATGATGACCCTGCGATATCCCCCATTCTCGCGCGCCATGCCACAACTTCCCAGGAGATCGATCGTGGACTCATAGAAACGCGGGGCTATTGAAAAATAATACAGGCGGTCGGAGGCCCCTCTCTCGAGCTCGGATAGACGCGCGTCGAGCGTGCCGAAATCCTCTTTCGTGCCGAGATCTCCCTGGACATAGTGGAGTTTTGTTTCAAAATCCTTCCACGCCGCATCCGCGTAGTGATCCTCCGCAAACTCCTTGATGCCGTCTCGCATCAGCTCCCGAAACCGCGCCTCATCGTAGGGTCTTCGCGCAAAACCGACGATATTTAGATCATCCGGCAGGCGCTTTTTGCGGTGAAGACTGAACAACGCGGGCACGAGTTTTCGCCGTGTCAGATCGCCGGAGGCACCGAAGATAACGAGACTCGTTGCCACGCTCGTCAGCCTCGCTTGACGGCATGACCGCCGAACTGGTTGCGCATCGCCGCTAGTACTTTGGCGGCGAAGCTGTCTTCTTGACGACTGACGAAACGCATCATGAGCGACGCCGTGATCACCGGGGCGGGAACGTCGAGATCAATCGCCTCGGCCACCGTCCAGCGTCCCTCGCCGCTGTCCGCTACCCAGCCCTTGATGTCCGCGAGGTCCTGGTCGCCCTCGAGCGCACGCGCAGTGAGATCGAGCAGCCACGAGCGAACAACACTCCCGTGCTTCCAAATTTCCGCGACCTGGTGAACATCGAGTCCGAAATCTTTCTTCTTCATGATCTCGAAGCCTTCGGCATAAGCCTGCATCATTCCGTACTCGATGCCATTGTGGATCATCTTGACGAAGTGTCCGGAACCTGACGCGCCCACGTGCCCCCAGCCACGTTCGGGTCCGGGTGCGAGCGACTCGAGCACGGGCCGGATCCGCTCGACGGCCTGCGCATCGCCACCCACCATCATACTGTAGCCCTCGCTGAGGCCCCAGACGCCGCCACTCGTGCCCACGTCGACGTAGAAAATCCTTCGCTCTTCGAGACCCGCCGCCCGGCGTTGGGTGTCCTTGTAGTTGCTGTTGCCACCGTCGACAAGGATATCTCCCTCATCAACGAGCTCGACGAGCTCTTTCACGACGCCTTCCGTGGGAGCGCCCGAGGGCACCATCACCCACACCGCCCGAGGACGTTCGAGTCCCTTGACGAGCTCCGCCAGCGAGCTCGAGGCGACCGCGCCTTTGTCGGCGGCACGTGCCACGGCATCGTTACTGCGATCGGTCACAACGAGACGGTGGCCCGCCTCGATGAGGCGAGACGTCATATTGGCGCCCATCTTTCCTAACCCGACCATTCCTAGTTCCATCGTTAGCCTCCGTGTGTTTCCCGTTGGTGTGTGAGAAGCCGCTCCCACATCACATGGGGAAGCTCCGCGGGCTCGTCAACGACAAAGCGTCTGTCGAGCAGTCGTCCGTCGCGAAATTTGTCGCGCGTAAAAGGCGTTGTCACCGCAATCAATCTCGATTCAGCGATTCCATGCCAGCCAGCGGGAGAAAAGACCCTTCACCCTCGGCGTCAAGCGGGTGCGGTTGAATGCATCGGCAACCCGTTTGATGCACTCCGCTTGGGTCGGGTACGGATGGATCGTGCTCGCGATCATTCCCAGGCCCAGGCCAGCGTTCATGGCCAACGTTAACTCGTTTAGCATCTCTCCGGCGTGCTCCGCGACAATCGTCGCTCCCAGGATTTGGTCCGTCCCCTCTTTGACGTGCACTTTCACGAAACCTTCGTCGGAACCGTCGAGAACGGCGCGATCGACGTCGGCAAGTTCATGAACGAACGTCGCGACCGGGATCCCCTTGTCTTTGGCTTCCTGCTCATACATTCCGACATGCGCGATCTCCGGATCCGTGTACGTACACCAAGGAATCGTCAGCGCGCTCGCCTTTTTCTTCATGAATGGAAACCCAAACAGTGCGTTTTGGATGACGATGCGGGCCAGCGCGTCCGCGGTGTGCGTGAACTTGTACTTCGAACAGCAATCACCGGCCGCGAAGATCTTGGGGTTTGTGGTTTGTAGGTAGTCGTCGACCACGACGCCCTTGCGAAGGTCGTAGTCCACGCCGACCGATTCGAGCCCCATTCCCTCGACGTTCGGGGCACGACCGGCTCCAACCACGATCTCGTCGACGACGAGGCTCTGGCATCCCCCGGCACCGTCGAGCTCCACGAGCTTGCCGTCTTCCGTTTTGGAGACTTTCTTGATCGCGCAACCCGACACGATGCGGACGCCGTCGCGGGTTAGGGCCGCCTCGACACGCTTGGCGGCGTCGCGATCTTCGCGAACCAGTATCTGACCGGCCGCCTCGAGTAGCGACACCTCCGAGCCAAATCGCGCGAAAGCCTGAGAGAGCTCGACGCCAATGGGACCCGCACCGATCACGACGAGACGTGGCGGCATCTCGGTCAACGAGAACACTGTCTCGTTCGTGAGGTACCCGGTCTCCTCGAGCCCCTCGATAGGCAGGGCCGCCGCCCGCGCTCCCGTCGCGATGACGGCCCGTTTGAAACGAAGCGTATCGTCTCCCACGCGAATGCGGTCCCCGCCCGTGAGCTCTCCGGCACCGATGAAGACATCGACACCAGCCTCAGTGAAGCGCCGGGCCGAGTCGTTGCCACTGATCTGCGCTCGCAGCCTTCTCATCCGCTCCATGACACGCGGGAAATCAACTTCGATCTCTCCGTTGATTCGGACCCCAAACTCGGCCCCCCGTCGTGCATCGGCGGCCACTTTAGCGGCACGGATGAGCGCTTTGGATGGGACACAGCCCACGTTGAGACAATCGCCCCCCATGAGGTGGCGCTCGATGAGAGCCACTTTGGCCCCGAGACCCGCGGCACCGATCGCGGAGACGAGACCGGCCGTTCCGGCACCGATCACGACGAGATTGTAGCGGCCCTCGGGCGTTGGGTTCACCCAATCTGAGGGATGTACGTTCGCGGCTGTAATCTGATTGTGCTCGTCCCAGGGCTCGAGAAGAGCCGGCAGCTGGGGTTTTTTCAAAAGGGTTTCTGTCATGACAAACTCTCTCCGATACGCCGAGAGAACGAGGCTCGCGCGGCTCGACTCCTATATACCGTAAGGCTCCTTACGGGGATGAGGCCAACGCCATACTTTACCCATTCGGGCGTCATGGAGAGCTAATTTTCAATCGGGCACGGGCACGCACGACGACGCCGGCGAAGCTTTGACCTTGGCGCCGTCCGGGCGCAGCGGTAGCATGGCGTTGACAGGAGGCCTTTGTGATGGCGATTTTTCCGATGGCGCCCGAGCTGCCCGAGGATGTGCTCGGTCGCCGCGGGAGTCTCCCGAAAAAACCCGACGGTGTCGTTCTCGCGGGGTCCCACGTGCGCCTCGAGCCTCTGATTCTCTCGCGGGACGTGGAAGCTCTTTTCGCGGTCTCGAACGGAAGCGCGGCGAGCCTGGGAGAGCGACGTGTCGACAGCTACGACGCCGATGCTCTCGTATGGCGCTATATGTCGGGCGGCCCGTTCGACACGGCCGATGAGCTCGCCACTTGGCTTCGAGTCCAAGTCGATTCTCCGACCGCCCTGTGCCTTGCTGCGTTCGACGTCCCGACCGGGCAGCCCGTGGGCGCCGCTAACTTGATGGCGAACTTCCCCGAGCATCTCAAGATCGAGCTCGGCAATATTTGGTACGGCCCGCTCGTCCAAGGGACCCCCATCAACCAGGAAGCAACCTACCTCATGCTCCGACATACGTTCGAGCTTGGCTACCGTCGCGTCGAGTGGAAATGCGATGCTCTCAACGAGCGCTCGCGGCGTGCGGCGCTCAGGATGGGATTCACTTTCGAGGCTATCCAAGAAAAGCACTTCATCGTCAAGGGCCGCAACCGGGACACCGCCTGGTTCCGTATTCTCGATCACGAATGGCCTGACGTGCAGAGTCAACTAGAGAAAAGCTTGTCGGCCTAATACGACGCGAGCGCGAGCACTAGAATCCCGACTCCAGCGAAGACGACGCCGAGAGCTTTCTCCATGACCTTGGCGGGAAGGTACTCGCCGACGCGACTGCCGATCGTGCTCCCGAGAAGCACGCCGGGGATGCTCCACGCGACAACGTTCCAAACGGGCTGAGCGTGAAGCGCATGAACGGCGGCGCCCAACGCTGCAACGATCGCGAGTGTAAAAACGCTCGTCGCGATGGCGACACGAGGAGGGACTCGGCAGCGAGCGACGAGCTGGGTCGTCGAGATCTCGGGAAGACCGGCGCTGATCATTCCGGTAAGCACTCCACCGATTGCGGCTAGCGTGATACCCGGCGGTCTCCAACACGTTGGGTATTCATAGATAGCCCCGTCGGTCGCGCGGATGATCGTGGTCCCTCTTCCCTGGGATTTCTCGTCGATCAGCGGCGTGGGTCGATCACCCGGCTCACACTCTTCCGGTGTTCGCACCAAGATGAGAAACCCCGCCAAGATGAGCAACCCCGTGCCAAAGATTGTCTTCAGGACGTTGCTCGGAACCGCGTCCGCGGCGATCGAGCCGACGATCACGCCAGGGACGGCGCCCACCAAGAGCCACTTCGCGGTCGCGTAGTCGACGAGCTTCGCCTTGACGTAGGCGCGCAGCCCATTTCCCATGCCGAAGACTTCGGTCAGAAGACCCGCGCCGACGGCCTGCGCCGGGCTCAGCCCGACCGCCAGCATGAAATCGGGCACCTTCCCAAATACGTCGGGGTGGAGTCCGCGCTAGAGCACGGGCTGACTTCGATCGAGCACATGGAGACGATCTCCGCGTGGTTCAACGCGAGGATTCGCCGTACCGGGACATGGAAGAACGCATCGCGTTGCTCCGATCGGGATATGCCGATGGGATCGACAACAAGCTGGCAGCATATCGATCCCGCCAAGGTTCGGGCTGTTGCGCGGCAAATTGCGAAGCGGGCGTGTCGAACTGATTCCCCGCGACTCTCGGGTCTTCTGGAGCTCGACCCCGACTTTGCCGTGCATGCCCCCAAAGGATCGAATTCTGGCATTTCGCCGACCGGCTTCTCGAGCCTACCGATCCGACCAGACGGCTAGTACGTTGCCGCTCGGGTCGGCGAAGTGAAAACGCCGCCCGCCGGGAAATTCGAACGTCTCCTTGACGATGCTCCCGCCTCGCTCTTTGATGCTCGTTTCGAGCTCTTCCAGGTTCTTGGCGTAGACGACAATGAGAGGACCGCCGGGTTCGACTTCTTTCTCCGCCCGGAAGCCGCCGTTCATCCTGCCGTCGGCGAAGCTCGCGTAATCGGGGCCGTAGTCCGTGAACTCCCAACCGAAGACCGCGGTGTAGAACGCCTCGGTCTTTTTCATGTTGGTAGTAGGGAACTCGATGTAGTCCACACGACGGTCTTGCTCTTCTTGATTCATCGATTCTTCCTTTGCCGGATCCCGTTTGGTGCCTGTCAATACCCTAAGGCGTGCCTCCTGACACCGTCGTGTCAGGAGTGATCAGGAGGAGCTCAGCCGCTCGGTGCGTTGGAGCGTCTGTCGCCTCACCACTTCAGGAATTTCCTCAGCCTCTTTCTTACCGCCGTTGTACGCGCCGATGAGGATTTCGCCTCCGTACACGTTGCCGGCGGCATCAAACAGCCACGCCTTCAGGCGCGATCTCCGCCTCATGAATGAACTACATCGCCGGGTCCGGAGCCGAGTTTCCCGATCACCCCGATGAACTCTCCATCGCCGGTGAACCGCGAGATGCGCGAGACGACGGTCGGTCCGGGGTTCTCGCTCTGGCCACTGTGGCCTTCGGAAGCAAAAAACGCTCTCGTTGACTACATCGAGGGATTCTATAATCCGCATCGTCTCCACTCGTCCCTCGGCTGCCTCAGTCCAATCGAGTTCGAACGCATGCACACGATCGAAACGTCTTGTACGACTTAATCAACCTGTCCACTTTCCCGGGCATAGTCAATTACCTGTTCGAGCCGACCGTAAGCCGAATTTTGTTCCTCTTCTCGGTCACCCTCGAAGAAGCGATGATCATTTATCTAGCCAGGCGATTACTCGCCTAGTCGAGCGACCTACCCGGAAGCTTCAGGCGGGCAGCCCTCAGACGCTTCCCTATTTGGTCTTGCTCCGTGTGGGGTTTACCCTGCCTTCGATGTCACCACCGAAGCGGTGCGCTCTTACCGCACCTTTTCACCCTTACCGCTTTTCCAACCGAAGTCGAAAAAGAGGCGGTGTATTTTCTGTGGCACTTTCCTTCCGGTCACCCGGACTGGTCGTTAGCCAGCACACTGCCCTATGGAGTTCGGACTTTCCTCTCGCTCTCCGAAGAAAGCCAGCGATCTCCTGGTCGGCTCGAACAGGAAACATCATTATAGGTCAGCCGACGGCGAGTTGCCCGCACGCCGCGCTCGCGTCGAGACCGCGCGGTCGACGGATCAAGCAAAACAAACCATGCTCACGCACGCGCTCGCGAAAGGCGACCGCGCGAGACTGGGAGCTCGGCTCTAGCCCTTCACGGCCCGCATTCATCGGCAAGAGATTCACCCGCACCGGCACCGAGAACGGTTTCAAAAACTCCGCGAGCTCGTCCGCGTGATGCATCTCGTCATTGACGCCGTCCATCAGCGTCAGCTCGACGAACAAGCTCGATCCTCGTTCGATGAAGGCTTGCCGCAACT
>CAMYKY010000018.1:0-27338 GCA_947259165.1 uncultured Acidobacteriota bacterium
ATGTGTTGTGTCCTAGCCATACCTAGCGACAACGGAACGCATGAATTCGTCGCAGCAATATTAGTCGGGAACGGGAACGGGAACGGGAACGGCGGGTGGGCGGCGCAGTGCTCGAAACCAAATTAGCGCTCCCTCTAGTCGCGGCCGTTGTTGTGTCTCACGGCGAGTTTCCTCTACGGCTTGGAAGCTACCGTTTTGCGGCAGACGACTTGGTTGTCCAGATTGAGATTGTTGGTCCAGATGAATTGCGCCCCTCGAAAAAGAGAGTTTTCATAGTCCCGGAACCCAGGCGAGCGAGTGACCTGGTCCGCGGTGTAGGTGCTCGCGGGCAGCCACTCGGAGTCATCGAAATCGGGACGCATCCACTCGTCGGGAAGCGGCAGATGTAGAGCGCGGCACGTGCTCGTTGGGTTGTTCGTGATGCAAGAGACTTCCGCGTCGTTGCTCGCGCATTGCGACGAATCGGCGTTGCCGTTCGCATCGAAGGCGACGCAACTCGCGTCATCGAGAGGTGCCACGTAGAAAACCTTGCACTTCCATGTCGCGTCCGTTGCGATGCCGTCGCTGAACGTTGCGATGAAACCGCCGTCACCGATATGAAGACCTTCAGACATGTCTTCCAGGCCGACTCCCAAGTAGCCTTCCCAGTCGACGAGAAGCGCCGCGTAGGTCACTGGATAGCTCACTTGAAAGCGAGCGGCGTGCGAGTTGAATGGAGTAAACCCGACAGCGTCGCGACCCACGTACTCGCCATTCGCGTAGAGCTCGAAGTAATTGTCGCCGAAGAGATACGCGGTGATCTCGTCACCCGCACCGTCGATCCTTTGGGTTTCGAGCTCCGACTCGAAATTGGGATTTGCGCCTCCGACGGTGCACTCGTTGAAGACGTCAACGGGTGTGCTTCCGTTGGAAATGGGCGACGGTACGGCCCACACACTACCGTCCTCGGCGACGATCTCTCCGCAGAGCGCCTCTCGGATGTTGCCTCCGGTAGAGCAGTCGAGGGTGACAGCGCACGGGCCTGTCTTCTGGGCAGTGCCTCGGGTCACGACGACACGCGAGACGGAATCTAGTCGGACGGGCCATTCGGGGTCTCGCGCAACGCCGAAGCGCTCTTGAAGCGCGGCAACCTCGCCTTCGTCGGTGAGAGCGGCGAGCGCGCGATCGAGGTCACTCTTCAGCACGTCTCTTCCTTGTGCGAGGACAAATCCATAGCGTTCGAGCGCTACCGGCTCCGAGAGCACGCGCAGCCGACCTTCCGATGCTCGGGCCATCGCGACCGCGTCGAACTCGTCGACGATGATCGCGTCGACTACGCCATCGAGCAAGGGCGCAACACCTTCCTCGTCGAGTGCTACGTGCTCCGCTCCGACGATCGTTCGCATCGCGCGAGCGGCGGTGCCGTCACCAGAAGCTCCAACGCGACGGCCCTCGAGCTGCGCTAGCGACGTCGGCTCACCGTCTCCGACGCGCACCAGGGCCGCCTGGCACGTTTCGAAGTATGTGTCGGTAAAGAGGTAGTCCTTCGCTCGCTCAGGCGTGACTCCGGTGGTCGCGGCAACGAGGTCGTGGGCTCCCTCCGGAAGTCCTGTCAGCAGCGCGTCGTAGGGACGAACCTCGACCTTTGGCTGAAGTCCGGCGCGCTCCGCGACCCGGCGTGCGAGCTCGATGTCGAATCCGGTCGCTGCCCCTGCATCATCGATGAAATGAAAGGGTGGGAATGTCGCGTCGGACACGATCTCGAGGATGGGTCTATCGTCGGGTGGGGGCGTCGGTGTGCACTGGACGAGGCACGCGAGGGTAGCGCTTGCGATTGCAATTCTCATCGGTTTGGAATACCACCAACGTCGCAGCTAGTCCAATACTAATAGTGTAGCGACAGAGATCTGGTTCAGGCCACGACGCCCGCAACCTCGTCGATAAACTCGTTCAGCGTCTCGAGCAGTCTCGGGTCGACGTGGCGTACGGCGAAATGCAGCGTTTCCGGGGGGTCCATGACATGGACATCGACCACCGCAAGTCGCGGCTCCGACGCGGCAACGTAGCGATTACTCGTCTCGCCGCCCGCATACGCGTCGATCTCGCCGTGCAAAAGACGACGAACCATCTCGTCCTGAGGTGGCTGGGCCGCGATAATCTGGGCACCGAGCCCTGCGTAGCGCGTGCGAGCGTCGACGTCCGCCGAGGAGTCCGCGGTCACGACAATCGAGCGACCCGCGAAATCCTGAGGGGAGTGCAAGGAGCCAGTGTCAGACTGGCGGACGAGCAGCGAACGGCGAACGATGTCGTAGGGAGCGCTCCATCGAGCATGGGGTCCTGGGTCGCGTTCGGCGAGGGCCCCGATGCCGGCCGCCGCGATGTCACATTCACCGCGCCCGGGCCGCGTCCAAATATCTGGAAACTCCTTCACTTCGAATCGGGTATCGAGCCCTTGCTTCTGAGCGTATCGCTGCAGCAGCGATATGTCGGTCCCGACGATATGCCCGTCTTCCTCGTGGGAAAACGGCGCGAAGTGCGCGTAGGTACAGACCGTGAGCGTGTGGGCAGCGATGAGCTCGAACGACGGCATGCGCGCTCAGTGTAAGCGAAAACCGTTCTCGGGTCGCGTCGTTTCGCTGCGAGGCGGGACGTGCACCGGAAGGTGCCCGCCCCGTCTCGTTGACCGGGAGACGTCGACGAACTTCCAGCACGGGAGTGCTAGGGTTCGAGCATCAGAGTTTCAAACGGCAGATCTCGGTCATTGAACGTACGAATCCATCCCGGCGAGTTCGGGCGCGCGTCGAAGAAGACCTCGCCGCGCGAATAGGGGTCTCCGGTCGGACCATTGAACACACCACACGTCTGCGAGTCGGGGTCTTTCATTTTCAAGACGATCGCGAAGCGATCTCCGCTCGCGTAGGCGAGCCTCGAGCCGAATCTGAAGCTCTGAAACGCCGGGGGGAACGTCGATGGAAGAAGGCGAGCGGAGATGAAACGTCGCGCCCGAACGACGCCATCCGGAGCTCCGTCTTTCGCGACTCCCTGAATTTCGACGATCAGCGTTCCGTTCGTGCAAGCGATCGGAAGTCGCACTTCGGCTAACACCCCACTTCTTCCAACGGTCACCGTCTGCGCGAGTTTCTGTTGACTCAAGGGACCAGCTCCGATGGCGGAGCCACCAATGCCGGTATCGGCGTTGGGTTGATTCTGGTCGAGCACGCGGCTGGGCGATCGCGCAAGCAGCGCGACCGGGTACAACGCGAAAATCAAGACGAGCGTTTTGAATGACATCTTTCTCTCCTTTCGAAGAGCGAATTGCAACGAACATGCCAAGGAGAGCTCGAAGTAAAGAGCCGTTTTCTCCTGTGCTTACGCGGGTGTCGTTGGCAGGAAGGTGTGAGCGTCGTGGCTACACTGACATATTTCGCTCACACCCTCAGTAGGTGTCCGGAGTCAGAGCGAGCCCGAGTGCGGAAGCGTGGCGTGTCAGCGCACTCGCTACGGCTTGGCGGCTAGGCTTCATCTCATAGTGGGTTGCCAGGACATGGAGGCGCCCGGTCTTGCGCTCAGCTTTCACGTCACACCGCGCGACGAGTCGATCGCCCGCGAGAACTGGCATGCAGTAGTACCCGTATTTTCTCTGGTGCGCGGGCTTGAAAATTTCTAGCACCTGATCAAATGCGAACAGTTTTTGAACCCGTGCACGGTCCCACAACACGGGATCGAAGGGCGAGAGCAGGACTCCGGTGTTTGCGCGCGGCCGAATCCGCTCGAGACGAGCGGCGAGCTCTCGATCTTCTGGTCGAATCCATCCGGGTTGGTCGTCGCACGAGCAGGAAACGATGCGCTCGTCGCTACGAAGCTCTTCGAGGCAAGCCTTGATCAGCGGCTGACGCCCTGTGAGTCGCCACGTCTGGACCAGGGTTCTGACCGACGCCCACCCGTGCCCCTCGAGCGCCTTGAGCAAGAGTATCTTGACGGCATCCCGTTCGCCCGTCTGCCGCTTGCGGAGGCTTTCCGGAATGACCCGCTCGGTCAAATCATAGTAGGGCTGAAAGCTCTTTCGCTCGCGCACCGCGAGATCCCCGGCCCACCATAGACTTCGAAGCACGCGTTTCGACAACGAAGAGCCCCAGTCGTTGCGGTCGGATTTATCCTCGAAGTCGGCTGCCCGAAGCGGCCCCTCGTTTCGAATCCGTCGCCGTATCTCGCTCGCCGCCGCTCGATGCTCCTGCAGTACCCGGCCCCACCACGGAGTTCGGCTCCGGTACTCCTTTCGTCGGAATGCGAATACCGGGTAGAGCTCCATGGGGATCCAGCTGGCCTCGTGACCCCAGTACTCGAACACCTGGGCTCTCGGCCGAAGAAGAGACTCCGGAAGCTCCGGGTTGAGACCCGGCAATCTCGACAATAAGACGAGGGCGTGACTCCGCGCCCCGGCGATCGGGATCGTATCGAGCTGCAAATAACCGAATCGCCCGATGACGGAATAACACGCCCTCCGCTGCTCCCGCCCTGCACGCAAAGGAAACCCCGTCCATTCCGGTTTCAACAAACCCGCCCGAGCAAGCGCCAACCGACGCGCCTGGAGGAGTGAGATCGTCTGTGTAATCTGAACCTCCAATGCAAACTGCGGAGCTGAACCACTTGGGCACTTGCCGTACTCGTACGCGGTTCGAGCGACCCGCACAGCGTTCCTATAGAGTATCGTCAAATGCGCGCGCTACTCACTGTCGTTCTCTTGACGTCTGGATGCACGGACGCAACAACCGACCCCGAATCCTTTCCGCCGTTCCCGAAGGTGACGCTGAATGAGGTGCGCGCATGCCTCGACGACGACTGCTCCTACGACACCGTCGAATCTGCCCTGGCCTCCGCGACCGATGGATCCACGGTCCGCATCTTGCCGGGCGTCTACCGCGACGGTGGCATCCTCCGAGCCAATGGCGTCCGCGTCGAAGCCGAGGGCGCCTACCTGTTCGACGCGTCTTGGGAAGGCAAAGCGAATCTCGTGACTAAGGGCAGCAATACCGTGATCGAAGGACTACGCTGCTCCCATATTCGAGTGCCCGACGCGAACGGAGCCTGTATTCGTGCCGAAGGCCCAAATCTGACACTCCGAAACGTGTACTTTCACGATTCGCAGGCTGGCGTTTTGAGCGGTCGAACCGCTGGCCGAATCGTCATCGAAGACAGCGCGTTCGAGCGGCTCGGAAACCGCGGGACAGAAAGCGGAAACTCGCACGGCCTGTATATCGGCTCGATTGAGGAGTTCGTGTTGCGCGGCAGTCGAGTGGTCGAGTCCACTGGCGAAGGCCATGAAGTCAAAAGCCGTGCCGCGCGAACCGTAATCGAGGAGTGCATCATCGCGTCGCTTACGGGACGCGATAGCCGTCAAATCGATCTTCCGAATGGGGGGGACATCGTGATCCGTGGCAATGTTCTCGAGAAGGGACCGAACAGCGAGAGTCGTCAAGTCATCGCCATCGGGATGGAGCGCGGCCGAGACCACGGGACGGACCACCACTTCAATCAGTCGCTGATCGAGAACAACACCGTTCTCGTTGATCGTCGAGGTCGAAGCCAGCTCGTCGCCGTGAAAGACGTGCCCACTCCCGAGCTCCGAGGCAATCTCCTGATCACGGATCGCGAGGAGGCGCAGCTTCCGCCCTTTCCGTTCCTGCCTGAAGTATCGTCGCGCCTGAACTGAGTAAGGGCGCAGGGCGTCACGGTTTCTTTTCGGTGAAGTTGACCATCGCTTCGACCTTGCCGTCATCGACCGAGGCGGTAAGAGTCACGCTGCGCGACTCGCCAGAGGTCGTGGCGGTGACGAGGGCGCCTGCCGGGGTCGTCGTTCGGTTTTGGATGGTAAAGCCGTCGGCTTCGAGCGCGGAGGCGTAGAAGTTCAAGACGTCGTCGAGGCCGTCACCGGTCTCGAACGTGTAGGCGCCGGCGTTCATTTCTGGGGTTTCGGAAGCATAGGCTCCTTGCGGTGTGGTCCCAGGATAGATTGGGACCCAATCCGGCTGCTCGGATGCCCCGGCGCCGTAGGTGGTCCGCCCGTCGTCGGTGGTGATCGTCAACCCACCTTCGTCGCCGTCCTCGGTATTGAACTCGATCGACGCCGTTTCGTCTCCTGAAGTGAACGAGAATCTTCCTTCTTCGACGTCGTCGTAGTCGAGTGTGTACTCTTCGCCGGTCTCGCTGTTCCGGAACGTGACGAGGCGCTCATCCTTGTCCGCGTCCACGAGCTCGATCTCGGGGTTGGCGGCGGCGAACAAACTAGCGGTTGCCGCAACGGGGTCGTCCTCGAAGCCCTGCGCGACCTCTTTCGCTTTGCCGTAGAGGAAGTAGCCGGCGATGCTGAAAGCGACCCCGGAAATCACGAGGATGCCGACGCAGCCGATGCCCAGCCACACCCAGGGGCTCAGCCCCTTCTTTTCTGGAACCGGAGGTTTCATTCCGTTCGTCATGCCGGTAGCTCCCTTGTTATGGCCCTTGTTATGGCCCCTGTTATGGCCCCTGTTATGGATGCGTCGATCGTAACATGGGACAGAAACAGAAACAGAAACGGGAACGGGAACGGGAACGGGACGGCGGGGTCTACGGATCCTTCGAGGCCGCCCAACGGATGGCGCCTTCCAGGTGGGTCAGTACTTGGGGGTCGTCGTAGGACGCTTGGGTGTGGCCGAGCGCGGTGTACAGAGAACGGCCGCCGTCATACTCGTGGAACCAAGCGATGGGATGGTCGCCCATTGCACCCTCGCCCACGTCGTAGCTGGACTCGTCGAGGCTCATCAGCACGGTAACCTCGTTTCGCGGGTTGCGCTTGAAATAGTAATGCTCGTCGGTGCGGCTCCAGCGCTCGGGGAGTCCGTCGGTTGCCGGGTGCGACCGGTGTTCGACGACATAGGTCGCCTCTTGAATCGGCGGGTGATTTTCGAAGTATGCGCCTACGAGCTCGCCGTACCATGGCCACGAGTGTTCGGTGTCCGAAGCCGAGTGGACGCCGACGTAGCCTTTCCCTGATCGAATATAGCGCTCGAACGCTGCTTGTTGCTCGTCGTTCAAGACGTCTCCGGTCGTCAACAAGAAGACGACGACGTCGAAGCGTGCCAGGGACTCATCGTTGAACTCACTCGGGTCTTCCGTGGCGACGACGTGCCAGCCTTCGCGCTGACCAATCTCGCGGATCGCGTCGGTGCCGTCGGGAATGGCTTCGTGACGATACTCGAAGTCTTGATCGTGGTATTTCGCGGTTTTGCTGAAGATAAGAACGGAAACACCATTGGTTTGCGGCGCGAGCAACGCGCACAGCAGGAGCCACGACATGCGCGTATCATACGCGAACATGCGTCGTCACTGGGGATGGCTCCTTTCGGGGCTCTTGCTAACGGCGTGCGACCCCGAGCAGGCACCGAGCCTCTCGCAAGACGCCAAAGTCGAATCTCACCAGGCGCTCGAAGATGATCTGAAGGCGCCGAGGCACCCGTCGGACGGCGGCGGGAGGGCATGGCTCGATCCAGCGCCGAGCGAGCCCGTCGTCGTGGGAAGCCGCCAGCGCTTCGAGATCGTCTACGAGGCTGGACCGCTCGGAGTCTCGGAAGGCGGTGTTGTTTTTCTGCAACCGTCGCCGTTTTGGGGGTGGGATCCGCCGCAGGTCGAGCTCGAAGAGGCGCCTGGCTACACGGAGATTGCGACGGAGGCCGCGGGCGTCGAGCTCGAAGTGGCGAGCTCAGGCGGGCTTCTTCTCGTCGAGATTTCGGGGCGGGCGCTTGCGGAAGGGGAGCGGCTTCGTTTCGTCTACGGGGCCGGGCCGCGTGGTGTGCGTGTGGACCGCTACGCCGAGTCGTCGGCCAGAATCTGGGTTGCCGTTGATGGCGACGGTGACGGAGTTCGATCGCTGTTGGAGGAAGTGCCGAGCGTCGACGTCGCGGCGGCACCGCCAACTCAGCTCGTCGTGACACTACCGAGTACGGCCCGTCCCGGAGACAGCATTCGACTCACGGTGGCAGCGCTCGATGCGCTCGGCAACTCGGGCTCGCGCCTGGACGCGCCCGTCACGCTCCGCGCGTCGTCGAGTCTCTCGGTGCCCGAGCAAGTCTTGCTGTCCGAGCGTGGGCTCGTTCACCTCGACGTGGTCGTCGCCGAGCCTGGTATCTATCGCGTGCAGGTTGCTGCCAACGACATAGAGGCGACGAGCAACCCTCTCGTCGTGCGTGAGGGGATTCCGCGAATCGTTTGGGGCGACTTGCACGGCCACTCGCAACTCTCGGATGGCACCGGTACGCCGGACGACTATTTCGGCTATGCGCGCGACGTGGCCGCGCTCGATGTCGTCTCTCTCACCGACCACGATCATTGGGGCATGAGATTTCTCGATCAGAGCCCGGATGCGTGGGGCGCGATCCTGGATGCCGCCAAGCGTTTTGAGGAGCCAGGACGATTCGTCACCCTTCCGGGTTACGAGTGGACCAATTGGCTGCACGGTCATCGCCACGTTCTTTACTTCGACGACGAAGCCGAGATCCTGAGCTCCCTGAACCCTGCCTATGAAACGCCCACGTTGCTGTGGGACGGGCTTCGAGGCCGCAACGCTCTCACGCTCGCACATCATTCCGCAGGCGGTCCGGTTTCCACGAACTGGGACTTCGTCCCCGACCCGTCGATCGAGCCCGTGACGGAGATTGTCTCGGTCCATGGAAGCAGCGAAGCCCCGGATTCGCCGCATCCGATCTACAGCGCGGTCGCGGGCAACTTCGTACGCGACGTGCTCGACCGAGGCTTGCAGTTCGGATTCATCGGAAGCGGAGACGGCCACGATGGGCACCCGGGTCTGTCTCACCTGGGCGGGCAAAGCGGCGGGCTTGCAGCGATCTTCTCGGAGCACCTCACGCGCGACGGTGTCCTCGACGCACTGAGGGGGCGTCGCGTGTACGCCACCAATGGACCTCGGATCTGGCTTCGGGTCTGGCTAGAAGACGAGCTGCGTTTTGCCGTGGCGGGGACAGCGCCGATCAGCAAGGTCGACGTCATTCGCAGTGGTGGCGTGATCGAAAGCTTGGATGCAGGGGGGCGGCTCGAGTGGTCCCAGACGCTCGTCGTGCCGCCTCTCGCTAGCGGGGACTACGTGTACCTGAGGGTCGTCCAAGTCGATGGTGGTGCCGCGTGGTCCAGTCCGTTTTACGGCGAGTAGCGCGTGCGCTCCGCGTCCCTCGTCCTTGAATAGTCTGCTAGGATCGCAAACTGTTATGCGATTGTTTTTGACGAGTTTACTCGTGAGCGTTGCCGCGGCGTCAGCGGGAGCGCCGGCCCCACATCGCGTGGTGCGCGTCTCTCCGCGCGACGCGACGTCGCCGGCGGAAGTCTCCGTTGCCATCAATCCTTCTCGGCCCGAGAATATTGTGGCGGTCTCACTTCAGACGCGCGGCGCTGGCACGGATTTCGCTTATGTCAGTTTCGACGGCGGGACCAGCTGGGTGAGTGTTCGGGGTCCGAATCCTCACGGGCGAACGCAAGGCGACGACGCTGTGGACTTCGACGACGCGGGTCGCGCCTATTGGTCGTACATCTCGTTCGCCGGGCTGCGCGTCGAGAGGCCGGACGAAGCGGCGAATGGAATTTTCGTCAACCGTTCCGATGATGGCGGCCGAACGTGGACAGCACCGACCACGGTCATCGACCATCACAACACCGTGGAGCCGTTCGAGGACAAGCCGTTTCTGACCACCGGACCCGGTCGCCGGATTTACATCGCGTGGACGCGGTTCACGAAATACGGCACCTCCGATCCCGACGAGACGAGCCATATTCTTTTTTCGCTCTCGGAAGACGCCGGTGAAAGCTACGCCATGCCGATCCGGGTTTCCGATGATCCTGGAGACGCTATCGATAGCGATGGCACGCTCGAAGGCGTTGTGCCCGCGATCGGCGTCGATGGTGAGGTGTATCTGGTCTGGTCCGGGCCGAAAGGTCTCGTTTTCGACAAATCAACGGACGGCGGCCTGACGTTCGGCGACGACCGGGTCCTGGGGCCGCATCCAGGCGGCTGGGACATCGAGATTGCTGGGCTGGGTCGCGCCAACGGCATGCCCGTGACGGGCGTCGACCACAGCCGCGGTCCTCATCGGGGTGCTCTCTACGTGAACTGGATCGACGACCGGCATGGCGATCCTGATGTGTTTGTTATGCGCTCGGACGATGGTGGCGAACGGTGGACGTCGCCGGTCCGAGTGAACTCGGACGAAGCGGGTAATGGCGCGGTCCAGTTTTTCCCGTGGATGGCCATCGACCCGGTCGATGGCGCCGTCAACATCGTCTACTACGATCGGAGCGGGCTCGACGGAACCGAGACCGGCGTCACCTTCGCCCGGAGTACTGACGGCGGCGAGCATTTCGAATCGACCCCGATCGACATCGAGGCGTTCGAGACGACCCCAGACGTTTTCTTCGGCGACTACCTTGGCATTGACGCCTACGATGGCCGTGTCGTTGCCGTCTTCCAACATTTCACGAGTCCCTCCGAGCTCGCCCTGTCCGCCGCCCTGTTCCGCTTCTAGTTTTGCAAAGAGCAAGAGAATCAACACAAAGGCGCAAAGTCGCGAAGACGCAAGGGCCCGGAGGGCGCGTACGTAACCGGGTTCGCTCTTCTTTGCGCCTCTGCGCCTTTGCGTTAAGTTGCTTTGGCGGACAGTGTCAGCGGGCGGATTCGTTTCACGATGACGCTGTTTTGCGGATGAGGTTCAGGAGTGGCTCGTTGGGGATGCAGGCGTCGAGGCGGAACGATGACAAGACGTCGTCGAGCTCGCTCGGCGACAGGTCGGCGAACAGGGCCGCGTAGGCGGGTTGGAGCAACGCTCCCGCGTACGTCGAAACGGCTAGACTGACATGGGTTTGGTGGGCCTCGGGACTCATGTCGACATCCCCGGCCAACTCCAGCATGGCCGCGGCGAGTTTTTGTCGCTCGGCTCGAAACGGCGGATCGGGGAGCCAATGAAGCCAAAAATCCGTATCCAAAGCGAGCTTCGCACGACGAATCGGCTCGGTCAGTTTCATGTAGGGAGAGCTCGGCTCTAGCGTCACCCATCCGAGGACGCCGCAATCCTTGTAGGTCCAAAGCGTCCAATGGACGCCTTCAGATTCGAACAGCGCGAGCTGGTCCTCGAGTGCGCGAAGGCGATCGTCGAGCTCCTCCTCGGCTCCGTTATAGACAGCGCCGAACTCTCCGACCCAAAGCGGGACCTCGTGGGCGCGCGCGAACTGGGCTGCCTCGGTAGCGAGGAAATCGCGCCGCTCGCGCTCCGCGCTCCACTGCTCGCTCGGGTAAGGACCCGGCCCGAATCCGGCAGCGATATAGCGGTGGCTGCTGTAGACGAGATTTTCCGCAAACGGTGCGTCGAGACCAGAGAAACGCTCGGCGTAGCCGTCGCCCTCGACAAAGATGATGTGGTTCGGGTCGATCGCCCGGATGGCGGTGACGGTTCGGCGGTAGAGCTGATTGATCGCGTCCCACCCTGGTTGGTATCGCTGTTTGTCGAAGCCGCCGCTCGGTGGCGCGTTGGCGACGGGTTCGTTGAGAAGGTCGTAGCCGGCGACGATCTCGCGTCCGCGGTACCGTTCGGCGAGGCGCTCCCACCACGCGACGTAACGATCCTGGAAATGGAGCTCCTTCCAGAACAAAGCTCGGCCGCTGGCGTTGTCCGATGACCAATCGGTATTCTGCCAGCCAGGAACCGCGTGCGCGTCGAGTATGACGTACAGGTTGTGCCGCTCGCACCACTCGACGGCGCGGTCGACGCGCGCGAATCCCTCGTCACTGTCGAACCACCGGTAGTTCAGCGGAAGACGGATCGTGTTGGCTCCGGTCTGCGCGATGAACGCGACGTCGTCTTCGGTAAAGAAGTGATCCAGCATCCGATGAAAGAAGTCGTCGTTCGCCATCACTTCCTGCAGCTCGTGACCCGTTCCCGGATATCCGTTGATGAAGTTCTCGAGATGCAGAAAGCCGCCGATGCCGACGCCGCGAAGTCGGACTTCGGTGCCGTCGGCGTCTAGGATGCGGTCTTTGTTGACTCGGAGCATAGCTAGGGGATCATAAACCAATGGGTGCGGTTTGGTCGTCGACTCAATCGGGAACGGGAACGGGAACGACAATAACTCGACGGACGGAGCTCAGTCGGTTTCGGTGACGGTTCGGCGGAAAAGAGGGTAGAAGACCAGGCCTGCGGCGGAGATCGCAACACCAATCAGAGTTGTGCGGTAGCTGGAAGCGACGATGGTGACGGTGTAGGCCACCATGATCGCGAGGTACAGAAGCGGTGTGTACGGATAGCCGGTGACGCGGTAGGGCCGCTCGGCATCCGGATATTTCCGGCGTAGGACGAAAAGCGCCAGCACTGCGAGGCTCAAAAACGCCGCAAAGGCGACGGAGACAGCTTCGGTGACGCGCTCCCACGTTCCCAGACCCGCGACGTAGAGGAGCGAAACGACGGTGAGGGCAACGATCGAGAGGTGCGGGGTTTTGAACACAGAGTGGACGCGCGTCGTGAAACGGAAGAAAAGCCCTGCCTTACCCATGGCATAGAAAAGACGCGGAGAGGCGAGCATCGCGCCGTTGAGCGAACCGAAGGTCGAGAGCACGACGATGGCGGCGAGCAAAGTGCCGCCGAACGCGCCGAGCGTGCGCTCCATGGCGAGGGCGGTCGGGCTCTCCGAAGCGGCGAGCTCGCTGTAAGGAAGTGCGGAGAACAGAGCCAGGTTGACCAGCAGATACAAGATGATGACCGATGCCATGCCGGCCACGAGGGCGATAGGAAGACTCCGGCGGGGGTCGCGAATCTCCTCGGCCACGAACGTCGCGTTCTCGAAACCATAGTGCGCCTGCATGGCGGCAATCATGGCGGCGCCGAAGGCCACCGCCGCGCCGAGTCCACTTGCGCGGGGCAGCGTGATGGTGTGTTCCGCGTCTCCGAGCGCCAAGCCCGCGAAAATGATCGCCGCGAGCCCGCCGACCTTCAAAACCGTGAACAACAGCTGGATAAAACCTCCGACGCGCACACCGCGATAGTTCGCCGCGGCCAAAAAAACAATGACACTTGCTTGCAGCCCGCGCCGCGTCCAGGGCGTGAAACCCTCTGGCGCTCCCATCAGGTGTGCCGCATGGGAGACGAGCACGTCCGAAATCAAAGCGAGCGCGCTGGGTTGCAGTACGAAGAATGACGTCCAACCGAACAAGAACGCGACCCAGGGTGGAAACGCCATCCTCAGATAGACGAACGGCCCTCCGGCGCGAGGCATCATTGCGGACAACTCCGCGTAGCAAAGGATGCCGAAGAGCGCGCACATCCCGGAGACGACCCACACGAGAAGGGCTATCGCGGGTGAGCCGACGCGCCCCAGTACTAGACTGGGTGCAACGAAGATCCCCGAACCCACCACCGTGCCGATGACGACGGCGATGGCTGTGCTCAGCCCGAGCTCTCTCCGCAGCTCGGTGTCCGTCCCAAACGCTTCCGACGTTTGCACGCTACGGGCTCGAATATTTCTTCACCACGGAGGCACGGAGAATGCACGGAGAATCATAATCGATTGACCTGCGTGACGTCTTCGAAGGTTGGACGGGTACCCTCGCTTCCGGAAAGGCGCTAGGTTTGTGCGAGCGCTTCGAAGCGAGTCAACGTTTCTTGAACCCCGGAGGCACGGAGACTCTCGGTGAGCTCCGTGCCTCCGGGGTGAAAAGTTTAATTGCCTGACGGGGGATAGGCCGCGAACATTTTGTCTGCGGCTTGCCGGATCTTCTCAGCGTTTTTCTGGGGGTTGTCGCTGACGGTGTCCGATGCGATTCCGCGCCAGACGAGCGCTTTTTCCCTCGCGTCCCAGATGTCGACAACGAGCGTTCCCGTCGTGTAGGTGCGAACGGTGGTGGTGCTGCTGCCCATTCCTCCCATTCCCGCGCCGCCGTAGTATCCGCCCCAACCCCAGCCGGGGCCGTAGCCGTAGCCCATGCTCGTCGTGTCGAGGGTCGTGTTCTCTTCATTGTCACTGTGATACGTCACATAGACGTCCGGATTCGAGCTAACTTTCGAGAACCCCTTGGCGGCCATCTGCCCATCGACCTCCTGGATGACACGCTCGTGGCCGAGCATGTTCTCTTCCTTGAGTGATGTGTCGGCTTCGTGCCACGCGTACGTTTTGTAGCTCGAGAAGTCTGCTTCGCGCGCGTAGTCGTTGTTGACTTTCATCGACGAGCAGGCGCCGGTGACGGCGAGGACTGCCATGAGCAGCAGGGTAAGTCGTTTCATCGTAGAGTCTCCTTTATGCGTGGGTCTGTCGTGAGTCCCGTGGCGCTCGTCCGCGATACCACCGCCGCCGTGGGCGAGGGTGCACGCGGATCTCCGCAGGGAGCGTTCACTGGATTGGGTACGACTAGGGCTGGTCATCAACATCGGTTTGCGGGTGCCACCACAACGTGAGGGCAACGGAGCCAATCTGGCACCATAACTGACCTAAGTTGTAGCTCGTGGAGGAGCGGGACGCAAGGAAACTCAGTCGTTTTGTGGACCCGTAAATACCCCAGCGCGCTTGTCTTTGAATGGTGGGAAGCCGCTACGGTAGGATGCGCGTCGGATTTCAAGTGAGGAGGCCGTAATGCGATGGACGAGACGGGGCAGAAGCGCCAATTTGGAAGATCGGCGCGGTCGGCGCGTTTCCCGTGGGGGCTCGGTCGGTTGCGGGACGCTCCTGATCCTGATTGCTCTCAGCGTTGTGTTCAAACAAGACTTTCTGTCGTTGCTCGGACCCGCCATCGTCAACAACTCTGGCGGCGGCGCGACGGTCACGGAAACTGACTTGCGCTCCTCCCCCGAGGAGGAAGAGCTGGTCGATTTCATGTCCTTCGTTCTCGACGACTTGCAAGCTACGTGGCGCCAGCAGCTCGGCTCGCAGTACCAAGACGCGCGGATGGTGATCTTTCGTGAGGCGGTGCAATCGGCCTGCGGCGTGACCGGATCCGCGACCGGTCCTTTCTATTGTCCGGGCGACGCCAAGGTTTATCTCGATTTGAGCTTCTTCAGCGAGCTTCATCGCCGATTTGGTGCGCCAGGTGACTTTGCCCAGGCGTACGTCATCGCTCACGAGCTCGGCCACCATGTCCAGAATCTGCTCGGAATCGAGCGACAAGTCAGGCAGCTTCAATCCGGCAACCCGGGAGCGCGCAATGAGCTGTCAGTGCGGATGGAGCTCCAGGCGGACTGCTTTGCTGGCGTCTGGGGACACTCGACCGCTCAGCGCGGCATCCTCGAACGAGGCGATTTGGAAGAAGGGCTGGGAGCTGCTTCCGCCATCGGAGACGATCGTATCCAACGGCAAACGCAGGGCCGCGTGGTGCCGGATGCCTTCACCCACGGCTCTTCGGCCCAACGTGTCGAGTGGTTCAAGCGCGGCTTGATGTCGGGCGATCCGGACCAGTGCGACACGTTCACTCAGTGAGCTGCGTGCGCCGATGCGCGACGCTCTAACGTTGCGAAAAGAAACTGCCGAGCAATCCACTGCCGAGCTTGACGACGTCGTCGACCACGTCGCCATCGTTGTCCGAGTCGAGGAGTTTTCCGAGCACCGCCATGGCATCGGGTTGCTCCTGTTGCGCACGCTCGCGCTCGCCCGTGAGGTAGCCCGAGACTCCTTGCGCGTCGAGTTGTTTCTGCCGCGATAGTTTCCCCAAAACGCCCATAACGATCGGTGCCAGGATCGGTAGCAGCTTGGCGATCGTGGCCATATCCATACCGCTCGAGCGACTCAATCCTGTTTCCACCGAGCGCTGCTTGCCGCCAAGAATGTGACCGAGGATGGCTGTCCCTGCGGTTGTCTTGGAACCCGACAGCGTGCCTCCCAGCAGGCCCCCGAGATTGTCCAAGAGGCTCCCGTCGTGATCGCGGCTGAGGGCTCCGAACAGCGCTTCCGCGCCACCAGGTTGATCCGAGTTCCGATCGAGAGAGCCGAGCAGAATCGGAAGGGCTGCAGTGATGGCGCTGGACGTGTGAGTTTCATCCGCGCCAATCTGACGGGCAATCTGCGAGACAGTTCCGCCACCCAGAGCTTGCGACAGCATCGACATGAGTTCTGACATGATTTCCGCACTCCTTCGTTTCTTGATGTCCAGCCCCGAACGTACCACAATTCGGCGGTTAGAGGCTTCGGTAGCGTCCTCTCACCCGACGTCGTTAGCGCGACGTCGACCTCTCCAAAAAGGGGAAAGGTACATTTTCTTGTGTCACGGGGAAAATGTCCCCTTTTTGGAGAGGAAATTGTTTGCGGCATAGAGACATCAAATGCGAAGTGAGATAGCCTCAGCGATACGGTATGGCGGAAGTTTGGAGTCTATTCGGCGCGGCGTGGAATGATTTCTCACGAACGTGGTTCAAGTTGATCGCGGCGGATACCGTTTACAAGCTGGCTGCGTTCGTATTACTCACGCCGCTCGTCGGCGCTGCGCTGCGGACCTTTGTTTCGTTCTCGGGGGACGCCGTTGTTGCCGATCAGGATATTTTGCTCTTCGTCCTGAGTCCCATCGGAATTGTCGCGCTCGTCGTCGTCGCGGCTTTGGGCCTCGCGATCGTTGCGCTCCAGCAAGCCTGCCTCATGACCGTGGGTTTCGCCGCGGTGAAAAACCATGATCTCCGGGTTCTCGATGCGCTGTGGTTCGTTGCGCGGCACCTAGGGTCGATATTGCATCTGGCCGGTCGCATCGTCGTGCGCGTGCTGCTACTGGCGGCGCCATTTGTCGCTGTGGCCGTCGGCGTTTTCTGGTGGTTACTCACCGAATTCGATATCAACTTCTACCTTACGGAGCGCCCGTCGGAATTTCGGATCGCCGCCGCTCTGATTGGTGCGGTTTTCATCGGCCTCGTTATCGTGCTCGTCCCGCGTCTTCTCAGCTGGGTGTACGCCCTTCCCATCCATCTGTTCGAGGAAACGCGCGCGGAGCGAGCGATTGCAGCGAGCGAGGAGCGTACGAATGGACACAAGCGAAGGGTGTCGCTGGTGCTGGCGGGTTGGGCCATCGGCTCGGTTTTGTCGGCGTCGTTGGCGCTTGGCGCAGTCGGCGCGTTGGGTCGGTTCGTCATTCCCAGAGCCCAGAGCTCGATCCCGCTGCTCGTCTTGGCAATGGGCACTATCGTAGTGTTTTGGAGCGCGGTCAATTTCATCATTACGTTGTTCCAATCGTCGTCGTTCGCGCTCCTCATCGTTCGGCTGTACAGCGATCTAGGGTCGTCCGGTGCCGCGAAGCTACCGGACGCTTCGGGACGTACGTCGGCCGGACCGAGGTGGATCGTCTCGTGGAGGGCGTTCAGCGCGTACCTCGTTGTCGCGGTGGTGCTCGCCGGCCTCGTCGGATACTTTCTGGTCGGTGGGGTGCAGACCGAGGACGACGTCGCCGTCATCGCTCATCGTGGTGCGGCAGGACGAGCGCCGGAGAATACTCTGGCTTCGATCCGAGCCGCGCTCGAGGACGGCGCGGATTTCGTGGAGATCGATGTCCAGGAAACGGCCGACGGTGAGGTCGTCGTGATCCACGACAGCGACTTCATGAAGATCGGGGGCGATCCACGCAAGATTTGGGAGGTTACCTTCGACGAAGCGCGGGCCATCGACATCGGTAGCTGGTTTTCCCCGCAGTTCAGCTCGGAGCGGATTCCCTCACTCGCCGAAGTGCTCGAGCTTGCAAAGGGAAAAGCGCTTGTCGACATCGAGCTCAAATACTACGGTCATGACCAGCACCTCGAACAACGTGTTGTCGACGTCGTCGAGGAGGTTGGAATGGCTTCGAACGTCATGATCATGTCGTTGAAGCAGCAGGGGATTCAGAAGATTCGCGAGCTCAGGTCAGACTGGACGATTGGGCTTTTGGCGGCAACGGCGGTCGGGGACCTAACCCAAGTGGACGCCGATTTCCTCGCCGTGCACACCAGGATGGCAACCTCGGGTTTCATCAGAAAGACTCACAAGGCGGGCAAGGATGTTTACGTGTGGACGGTCAACGATCCGATCCACATGTCCAGGATGATGAGTCGCGGGGTGGACGGTCTCATTACCGACGAGCCCGCCTTGGCACGCAGGGTCTTGGCCGAGCGAGCCGCGTTGAGCTCTTTGGAGCGGTTGTTGCTAGAAGCGGCTTTCTGGCTCGGAGCTGTTCCCCAGGAACCGCCGCCCGAAGCAGATCTGGGATGAAGACAGATTGGGACGAGAAGTCCGATTGTGGTAAATAATTGTAATGCGTTTCTTTGTGGCTCTATCCCTTACTTTTTGTTGCGTCTCACCCGTCGTTGCCCAGGACCAGGAGGGGAAAAAACTCGGTTGGTCCAACGTCGCGGATCTTGGCCTCGTCTTAACGACCGGGAACTCTTCCACGTCGACGTTCTCCTTGGACGAGAAGCTCTCCTACGCGTGGACCAACGCCGATTTCAATTTTCGTGCTGGAGCGCTGCGGGTTCAGACTACCGACGATCCGTTTGCGGTGGGTGCTGAAGACGATTTCGACGTCATCGAGGATCTCACCCGGGAGCTCGATACGGAGCGGTACTACCTGAATGGGAATTACCAACGCAACATCTCAGAGGGTTTCTTTTGGACCGGCGGCGCGGGTTGGGACAGAGACACCAACGCGGGCATCGAGAATCGTACCGTGTTATTCATCGGTGTCGGTAACACTTGGAACAATAACGAACGGACAGTATTCAAGACGGACTACAACATTACGTTTACGCGCCGGGTCGACGAGATTCCCGATCCCGAGCGGGACGAAAAATTCTCCGAGCTCCGACTTGCTTGGGACTACCGCCAGCAGATTTCGAGCCATACGAGCTTCGACAGTGATTTGATTTTCTTTGCTGTGGTCTCGGATCTCAGCGACAACCGGTTTGTTACCGTTAATGCGATCACGACCCAATTGAATGACATGTTCGCTCTGCGGTTCAGCGTTGACCTCCGCTATCAGCACATTCCTGCGTTCGAGGAAATCGATCTGGAGACTCCGGAGGGGTTGCCGATCGGTGAAGTCGTGGTTCGAAAGAAAAAGCTCGACACCATCTGGAAGTTCTCATTCGTGGTCACTTTGTGAAAAGATAGCGAGCGATTCGAGTTCCCCGGCGCCCTCGGAGGAGGGCGCCTCCTGGCGCGGCCGCCACCGCCGTTGCTCTCTTAGAAACACTTCGTTGGGGGAGCGGCGGTGGCGTTGCAAACCATTGATCAATAAGGCGGTCGAACCATGATTCAATTGAAGTCTGGAATCTTTCGGATCGCCACGCTGCTCATCGTCGCCTCGGTCGCTGTTGGTCAGGAGCCGACGTCATTCGGTGGTGAATACGCGGCCCTCGTGCCGGCACAGCAGCGGCTCATCGCGGACTGGGTCGCGCGCTTCAACGAGGTGACGGGTCAAGACGCGCAGGTCGGGGCTTTTTACGACGATCTCGTCAAGCTCTCGTCGAAGACGACGTTCGACGCCGTGACCCACGCCCTGATGACGTCGACCCTCACCGATGATTCCGAAGTAGCGCTCGGGACGGCTCTTGATGTCGTCGAGACCTTGGAAACCGTCAAGGGCAAGATCAGGGATGCCTCGGGCGACCGGCAGTTTCGCATGTACGTGATCTTGAAACCCGGCGCCGTCGAGACCCTGGACAAGAGCCGAGAGTTCCAACGCGGCGCTGACAACACCATCTTTCACAAAGGCTATCCGACGAATTACCGTCAGCAAGGTGGTGTCCCATCGATTCAGATCTCGATCGCCCGAGATGGCCGCCGCGCCGACATCGACGTCGACTACCGCGCATCTTCGTTTCCTGCGGCCCTCTTCAATGGTCATCTCAGCGCGTCCAACTCCGACGTTCGCGCCGGGAACAACGACGATCGCCACAACGGACGCTGGGCCGGACTCCCAAGCTGGTGGCAGGGGCTTTTTGGGATTCGTCTGCGCAATGCCGACTACGATGACGTCGTGAAAAACGATGTGATTCAAATACCGACCCAACCTCGAATCGGAGACCAGACGATCGAGAAAATGACCTACGATTTCCTGCAAGCCTGGCTCATCGAAGGCAATGCAGTGGAGTCCATGGGGTACATCTCGGAGCAGGCCTACCCGTGTGTTGCCATGGACCAAGGTTCCGAGCTCGATTTGGGTATGGCGCCCTTCATTCTGATGATGGGCATGAAGGAAGCGCACGAAGCCCTGGGGCAACCCGAAACCCTAGAGGGCGTCACCAGCGGCGTGCGCTTGAGCAACCCGGCCCTAAAACTGGTGCGCCAACCTCATCACGCTCAGTTCGTGCTCTACTCCGTTCCCGACGACATCGCCAGAGACTTCGACTGTGTCAGCCGGTTGAAACTCGCTGAAGATGCTCGTCGCGCGCCGCGCGAGTACGGCAACTACTTCGGGTCCGTTTTCTTCGTCAACACTCCGGAGGGCAGAGGAGAGACGGTGGCGTTGCTCTGGGCGCGTGAAGGTGGTTCCTGGAAGATCGTGTCCTACGAATTGGAGCCCATGGAAGAAGATCCGATGGCCGAGTTGTACGAGCCCCCGGAAACGGTCGTCACCACGATCGACGTGGATGAGGTTTTTGCCGATGTGGTCGAGGAATTCCTGACCGATTGGTTCATCCGCAACGACTATGATGCCGCGTTCCAGCGTGTCTCGCCGAAGAGCTACTCGTGCTACAACCTTTATCGGGACGAAAGTGCACCCGAGGCGAGTTCACCCGCCGAAGCCGCGAGCTACATCCGCAGCGGGTTTGAACGCTCGGGCGAGGTCGTTGGCGCACGAACCAACCTGGAATCCCTGATCGCGAGTATCGAGCCGAGCCACCCTATCGTCAGAGTGATGAGCCATCCCGCGTCGGACACGTACTCGTTGATCAGCGTGCCCAACGCGATCGCGGAGTGGGCTGACTGCTCGACGCGGGCTCGGGACGTCGCTCTCCCCGACGATCTTCCCACCGTCTACGGTGGGACCTATGGTGCGAACTTTCGCTTCCGCACACAAAGCGGAGAAGCTCCGGTTTTCCGAACCCTTTGGGTGAAGGAAGACGGCGAATGGAAGATCATCTCCTACGACATCGAGGACCCGTAACCATGGCTAAGATCCCCGCGCGTGACTCCGGCCATCGCCGTGAGGCTCGGTTGACGGTCGCAAATATTGGTATCCCGGCATGGCTAGATGCCGGATTTGGGCTCTTCGTTATGATATGCGGATCGACCTAGTGGACTGTAACAGTTATTCGTTGCGCAAATCGCGAGGTCATTTTGTGGGCTGGCAAGGCGTGATGACGACGATTTATCTGGATAAATACCGCCTTCCGCAGCGAGCTTGTCGAGCGGAGGGCAAGGCCGAAGGCCGAACTGCAACTAATGTTCGCAACGCAGCCAGCGCGCAAAAGGGGTACGGCTTTTGCAGGAATTCGACGCCTTCCATATCTGTCCATTGGGCGACAGTGTCCTGGGCGTCGTAACCGCTCGTCAGGACGATTCGGGCATCGTCATCGATTGCGCGGATGCTAGCGAGGGCTTCGGCGCCGTTCATACCCGGCATCGTCATGTCGAGGAGGACGACGTCAATTTCACTGAGACTGGATTCGAATAGCTTCACCGCTTCGACGCCGGTGGACGCCTCGATGACGGAGAAGCCCGCCGCCTCGAGCAGCTCGCGAGCGATTGCGCGCACTGTTGGCTCGTCATCGACTACCAGGATCCTGCCGTCGCCGGCAACCCAATGCGCCGTCGCCGGTGCGGCGGGGCCGATGGGGACATCTTGCGTTGCGGGAAATCGCACTTCGAACGTCGAGCCTTCGTCGGGCGTACTCGTTACCGAGAGCTTGCCTCCGGCGCTTTTGACGATGCCCTGAACCGCGGCAAGCCCCAGGCCTCTTCCGGGTCCCTTGGTCGAGAAGAACGGATCGAAGATGCGTGCTCGGGTTCTATCTTCCATTCCGGCGCCGTTGTCGCGCACCGTGAGCCAGACCGTCGACGCAACAGCGTCACTGCGGTGGGTCTCAACGCTCACACGGCCAGGTCGGTCGCCAACTGCCTCCGCCGCGTTGGTCACGAGGTTCATGATGAGCTGGCTCACTTGGGTGCGATTGGCCTTGATTGTGGTTGGCTGCGGCGTCAGCTCTGAGCGGAATTCGATGGTCTTCGGGATCGAGGCACGGACGAGCTCGGTCATCTCGTCGACGACCTCGTTCAATTCGAGCGTTTCCTGGTGGAAGCTAGCTTTGCCCGCATACGCGAGCATCTGGTTTGTCAGGTTCGACGCTTGCTTGGTCGCGGCAACCACTTTGTCGAGGTAGGGGGCCGCCGGCGCGTCTTCGTGCGTGAACTTCATGGCGAGCTCCGTGTTGCCGAGCAAGCTCGTCAGGATGTTATTGAAGTCATGGGCAACGCCGCCCGCCATGAGACCAAGGCTCTCGAGCTTCTGTGTGTGCTGTACCTGGGCTTCCAGGTGTCGGTGCGCCTCCTGCGCACGTGTAACATCCGTGAGATCGGTTCCCACCACTCCAACGCCATACGGCTCGTCGGGCGTGGCTCCGAGAGGAAATGCGACGAGAAAGTAGGTTCTGCTCTCGCCATGTATCGGGACGGTCAACTTCTGTTCGACCACGCGCCGCTGCGACCACGCCGTTCGTATCGTCTTCAGGTATGCATCCGCAACGTCGCGCTCGAGCAACGTTTGTGGCGATTGGCCGAGTGCTTCCGCTTGAGGTACGCCGAGGAGGATTTCGAAGCTCTTGTTGAGTAGCAAGAAGCGATCGTTTGGATCGGTGACGCCGATGAGCGTCGCGGAGTTGTCGATAATCGCTTGCAGTAATTGCTGGTTCTTTTCCAGTGCAACTACGCTGCGCGTCGTCGTCTCGACGTGCTCATTGAGGTCCGCGTAGAGACGCCGCAAGCGCGCCGTCATGTCATTGAACGCGGTGGCGAGAACCCCGACCTCGTCGGATGTCATGACTGGCGCGATCGTCGTGAAATCGCCGTCGGCGACAGCGGTAGCCGCTTTCGTAATCGCGAGCACGGGCCCAGCAATCTGGCGAGCGATCCAGTAAACGCATACAGCGAGTAGGAGTGCTGAGAGCAGGCCGATGCCCAAAATCGTTACGACGAGCCGGCGTGCAGGAGCGAACGCTTCCGCTTGCCCCATTTCTACGACGAGCGCGAGCTCCCGCGCGGCGTTCCACCGGTAGGCGCCGATCACAGGCGTTCCGGCGTAGTTTTCGTAGACGCCGACCTCCTTGGCACCTTGGAGCGCCGCGGCGATGCCGGCGCTGAAGACTCCACGACGAAACTCTTCGCGGCCGAAACGCTTTGAGCTCACGAAGTCGTTGGCCGGCGTGACCAGATAGGCTTCACCCGTTTGTCCTAGTCCTGTCCAATCCGCGGTGAGGCGGTCGACGTAGCCGAGGTCGAGCTCACCGGCGAGAACGGCGACGGTCTCCCCAGCGACGTTTCTAACCGGCGTCGCAATCGTAAGCGCGGGTCTTCCCGTCATCGGGGAGGTGTAGACGTTCTGTACGAACGTTTCGCTCTTGCCGTGTGCGTAGAAAAGATCGTTGACGCGGTACTCACCGAGCATCATCTCGTTGGTAGCGGCGATGACCTCGCCGCCAACGGGGGCCAGCAGGCAAAGCGCCTCGAGGTCGGAGCGCGAGCCGATCGCCGAGCGAAACAAAGTCTGGATGCGCTCTTGGGCTTCGTGATGCGAGTCGTCGTCGAGCGCCGCCGCGTCGTTTCGCAACGCCGGCAGGTGGGACAGAAAGACGATGAGCTCCCGCTGGAGATCGACCCATCGGTTCAGCTCGCCTTCCTTCTCGAGAGCGACGGTCTCGAGTCGAACCGCGATGGCTTCACGCAACGCGTGGCGAGCCTCGAAAAAAGCCACGAGCGCGACGAAAACAACGGTGAGTACTGAGACTGTGAGGAAGGAGCCGACGAGTCGAGCCATGAGGCTTCGCTCCGGCCGCAACGCCAGCGGGAGCTTCGAGTAGCCTCGGCGAAGTACGTTCGTCAGCTTCATTGGGGATCGACGATCCGGAACAGGCTCGTCTCGTTGTCATGGATCTTGGAAATAACCACGCTGCGGACGGGATCCGGGCCTCCACTAAAAAGGATGGTCCCGGTCGCGCCCGTGTACTCGCCGGTTTCCGCCAAGGCGGCGCGGATCGAGTCCGGGTCTTTGCCGCCGCTTTGTTCGATCGCCTGAAGAAGCAGCGCGACCGCATCGAACGTCATGGCGGCTGTGACCTTTGGAGTGACGCCGTGAGTTTCACGATACAGTCTGACGAAACTAATCGCCTCGGGTGTGTCGATGGCGTAATGCCATTGATGAGCGACGAACGCACCGTCGCTCTCCGGCATGAGCTTGAATGCCTCCATGTCCCACGTATCGCCGCCGAGTAAGGTCGCATCGATACCTAGTTCGCGGGCTTGACGAATCTGCGCGGCCACACGCTCCGTGTCGTTGGGTAGATAGAGCACATCCGGCTCGGTCTCGTCGATTCGCATCAGTTGTTCCTGGTAATCGAGGGGCTCGTCCAATGCGTACGATTCGAACGCCACGACGCGGCCGCCTTCACGCTCGAACGCATCGCGAAATACTGTAGCGAGGGTCCGACCGTACGCGGTCGATTTGTCGTAGAGGACAGCCGCGCGGGTTGCCCCGAGCTCGTTGGCTGCAAATCGCCCCATCACGTCGCCTTGGAAATCGTCTAGAAAAGCCAGCCGGAATACGAACTTCTTTTCCCGCGTCGTTGCCGGGTTGCTGGACATGGGACTCAGCATCGGGACGTGGGCGTTTTCTGCTACCACCGAAACCGGGATCGCGTGACGGCTGAACTGAGGGCCTATCAACGCGTCAATCCGTTCCTGGTTGATCAAAGCGCGGGCGACGCTCGTTGCCGAGTCGGCGCGGTCCTCGTAGTCCTTGACGACGATGACGACCCGATGGAGCGAGCCGTCGATATCGATCCCGCCTCGATCGTTGGCCACGCGCGCGGCGAGCTCGGCGGCAAACAACGACGGGAGGCCCGAAGTGTCTTTGGGGACGCCTTGCATGAGCGCGAGCAGGCCGATGCGGATCTCGCGCGGAGGCTGCGGAGTCGGCCGGCACGCCGTGGCGCACATCAATGCGATGGACGCGAGAGTTATCCCCAACCCCCGAGACCTACCCCGACGATTCACACTTGCCCCCGGCACCGCAGATTGCCCTCCCGTCGACAATGCAGCCGCTGTTCTTCTAGATGCTGTACTCGCTGTCTGGGGAGACTAGCATGGTGGCGAACACTGTTTCAATACGAAATACGCGGTCCACACTCGCCCCGCTCGTCGAAGTAGTGTTGCGCGTTAGAGCGCGGTGGAATAGTGTTACGCAGTTTTCATGGCGAATCCGACTTACATACCGCTCTCCGAGTACCGAGAGCTCCCCGTCGACGAGATGCAACGGCGCGCCCGGGAGTTCCACGAGCATCTCGCAACGCGCCGAACCGTACGTGAGTATTCCGAGCGTCCGGTGCCAAGAGAGATCATCGAGCACTGTTTGTTGACCGCGAGCACGGCGCCGAGCGGCGCGAACCAGCAGCCCTGGCATTTCGCGGTCGTCTCCGACCCGGCTATCAAGAAACAGATCCGCGAAGCGGCCGAGGAAGAGGAGCGCGCGTTTTACCGCGGACGTGCGCCGGACGAGTGGCTCGAGGCGCTCGAGCACCTCGGCACTGACGAGCACAAGCCGTTTCTCGAGCTGGCGCCTTACCTCATCGTGATTTTCGCCGAGAACCACGGTGTCGGAGCCGACGGAAGCAAGACCAAGAACTACTACGTCTCCGAGTCTGTCGGGATCGCTACCGGAATGCTGATCGCCGCCGTCCACAATGCAGGCCTGGTGTCTTTGACCCATACGCCGAGCCCGATGGGGTTTTTGAGCAAGGTTCTGGAAAGACCGTCGAACGAACGGCCGTTCCTGATTCTTGTCGTCGGCTACCCTGCTGAGGGTGTGAAGGTTCCGACGATCACGAAGAAGAGCCTCGACGAGATTGCGAGCTTCCACTGAGCCAAGCTCAACCGAGTCTTCGCCACACCCACTCGTAGCGATTGCCGTTGGGCAGCGTGAAGTGGATGACCAGTTGGGCACCGCCTGCGCGGATCTCGTAGTTCAGTCGCGAGGTGGTTCCGACCTCCTTCGGGTCCTCCGAGATATCGCGGTGCCAGACGAGCGTGCCGTCGTCAATTTCGCAACGGCCCGAATGAGCGTTGATGTCGAGCCACTCCTGGAGGAAAGCGATTTGCTTCGCCTCGGTCAGGTCTTCGAGCTTTTGTCCCGATTCCAGCTTCCGACGCTCCGGGTTCATGGTCATCATCGAGTAGTGACCGTGGGCGATAATGAGCAGACCCTGACGATTGGCAGCCTCCGCGAGCTCACCGGTCGTGACATTGGTAATCGAGACGCGCTCGTAGACTCCCTCGATGTTGTCGGGTGTTTGCGCGAGGATGGCGAGCAGGACGGCGGTTGCGATTTGCATGGGGTGACTCCTTCAATAGACTAGCTCAGGGAGGGAACGATGGCCTGGATTCATATGATTCCCGAAGATGAAGCCTCTGGGAGGCTCAAGCAACTCTACGACAAATATACTGAGTCGTGGGGCGGTGTAGATAACGTCCTGAAGATTCACAGCCTCAACCCGCGCTCTATGGAAGCGCATTTCAATCTCTACATCGCGCTCATGCGCGGGCGCTCCGATCTTAGCCGAGCGCAGCGGGAGATGATCGCGATCGTAGCGTCCGCCGCGAACGAGTGTCATTACTGAATCACGCATCACGGAGCGGGACTCCGCAAGCTGACCCACGACGATGCGCTAGTCGAAAACCTGACGACAGACTGGCGGCGTGCCGAGCTTTCAGATGCCGACCGACAGATGTTGGAATACGCCGAAAAACTGACACTGCGGCCCCGGGACATGGAACAAGCCGATGTCGTAGCCCTGCGTGAAAAAGGCTTTAGCGATAGCGCTATCCTCGACATCAACCAGGTCACCGGCTACTATGCTTTCGCAAATCGCCTCGCCGATGGCCTAGGCATCGAACTAGAACCCATCCACACTAATAAGTAAGACAACCCTCTCCCCCGAGAGGGGGAGAGGGACGCTCGCGCAGCGAGCGGGTGGCTCCCGAAGCAAGTGTCGACTCTCAAACTGAAGCAGGCAATCTCCCCGCGTTGGCACCGCGTCCCTAGACCAACTCCGTGTGCGAGAACGATCGAGATTTCCGCCCGCACCCCCTCACCCGGCCACCTTTGGCGGCCGACCTCTCCCCCAGGGGGGAGAGGT
>CAMYKY010000018.1:27362-64443 GCA_947259165.1 uncultured Acidobacteriota bacterium
ACTTACTGGGTTCCAAGTTCAGGTCGCGGCGGCGGTCGGCTTGCCAGGTCTCTACTTCTTTGGCGGTGATGTTTTCGAAGTTCGTTAGCGCCCAATCGAGGCAGGCGACCAGGTCTTCCGCTGCCTCCAGGCCCACGCCTACGCGTATGAGCCGGTCGATCCCCAGGGTGCGCGCCTCGTCCGAGGTAGCGAAGTACTCCGAGACCGATCGATGGTGATTGACTTTGGTGACGAGCCCGTCGAAGCTCAGCGCGTAGCGGGGCACGCTGCTCATGACCAGTACGTCGCAGAAGTGTCGCGTCTGATCCTCATCGGCGCTGTCGAGGCGGAAGCTCAAAAGCGATCCTGGAAGCGTGTAGCCGGTACGGATGATGTCGGCGTCCGGGTGCTCCGGAAGCGACGGGTGGTGGACCTCGCTCACCCGCTTGTCGTTGGACAGGAAGCTCGCGACAAGGCTGGCGCTCGTCGACCGCCTTTCGAAACGAGACTTGGCCTCATCAAGGCCGCTCACCACGGCGTGGGCACGACGCCAATCGAGGATCCCGCCTCGCATCGCGAGCAGATCCATGATCTCGTTCATTTCGCGGACGCGGTTCGAGGCAATGTAGCCCCACATGTTCTGGTCGCGACCGTCCATCGCTTTCGTCCCGCTGGCAACGATGAAGTCAACGCCGAGATCGAGCAGAGGGGCTTTAAGTGCCCACGGAGTCGCCACGGTGTTGTCGACGATGGAAACGAGACGGGGGCTCCGTTTGCGCGCACGAGCGATCATGTCGACGAACTGGGTGGCGTCGATGGCCCGGGTCAATGGATTGGAGTACGTCTCGACAAAAACGAATCGCGTCTTCTCGGAGATAGCGTCCTCGACGCGCGCAAGCGAGCCCTCGGGAACCAGGTCGATAGTGCCGCCGAGGCGGTCCGCGAGCCGCTTCATGTAGGCTTTCGTTTTGTTGTAGCTCGCCTGAACCACGACGGCGTGCATACCGGGCTCGAACAAAACATCGAACAGAAGCGCCGCGGCGCCCATCCCGGACTCCGCAGCGATCGCTGCAGACGCATGCTCGAGCTTTTCGATCTCGGCGATGAGCGCCTGCGTCGATTCTGAGCCGTAGCGTGCGTACGTCGTCGGCAGATGGGACCAGCAATCTTCCGCGAGAAAACTGAATCGCGCTTTGTCTTCCTGCCACCGGATCATTGGGCCCGAGCCGAAAAGGTCGAGCTGGATCGAGTCACCCTTGGGACGGAGGAACGCCTTGCGTTGGCTTCGGATGGCGTCGTCGATCGCGTCATGAAGCTCGCGCGTCTCCGCGCTCATGCCGGTGCGGGACGGCGGCGGTGTCGCGTTAGCTAATCGGTTTGTCACGGAGCGGCCTGCTCACGATCGTCCTTTTACCACGGAGGAGAACACAGAGTGAAGATCGTCTTGCTCCGCGTCGACTTCGTGCTCTCCGTGCCTCCGTGGTGAAATCGAAAACGTCGCAAAAGATTATAGGCGATGTGATCAAGCTCGTGCACCGCGTCGGGAAAAGCGATTGAAGATTGCGTCGAAGGCGAGCTGGACGTCGTCCTCTCGTAGAAAGATGGAGAACTCGGTCGCGGTGGATGCGATCTCGATGACGTTGATGTCTTGAAGCGCGATCTCCTCCAGGAGTTGGAACAAAATACCTTTGACCTTCAAGTAACGTTTATCGAAGGCGACGCTCACCGAGGCGAGGTCCTCATGGAGGATACGCGGAGGTGCCGTGAGGGCACTCGTGAGAAGTCGAAGATTCTCGGCCTCGACGATGACCGTGACCTCGCGCAGGCCCTCGGTCACGGTCATGAACCCGCTCTTGGAGTGGATGGCGTTGAAGACGCGGTTGAGCTCTCGGTGGCTCGTAGGGGATTTTGCCACCGTGGCCGCGCACAAGCCCGATTGGATGTTGACCTGGTCGAGAACGAGTTGGTCGCGTCGCGACTGGGATTGCGGCGACCGGGCCAGCTTTTTCTGAAGCCTCGACAGGTTCATTAAAACGGCGGCGTCGGTCACTTCCTTCTTCGTCTGTGCCTCGATACTCGGCCTCAGGAACCGCGCTACCTTAGTAAGGTTGAGAAGTCCGTGATAGAAGCCGAATCGGAGCGCTTGGTGGGTGTCGACGATGTTCTCGATTGCTTCAGAAATTCGTAGCATTTGTTATGTACATAACATAGTGTCGTATACATAACAATATTTGTATACTTTCTTGGTCGGATCCGTGAACGCGGCTAAGCTCAGAACTCATTTGTTCTCAACAACGAGGAGGAATTCAGAGCATGATTGCAGTACCGACACTCACCGCGTGTCCCGTTTGCGACGGGGACGTTACCATTTCCGAAGACACTGTGGCCAATGAGCTGCTCGATTGCGGAGAATGCGCGAGCGAGCTCGAAGTCCTCTCCCTCGAACCCCCGAAGCTCGCGGAAGCGCCGGAGGCCGCCGAGGACTGGGGTGAGTAAACCCGCACTGCGGGTCGCGCTGCTACACTCTGTCGTGCGGCGCGAGGAGAAGTTGTTGGCGGCCGCACTCGAGGCGAGAGCCGGGGTCGAGTGCGTCTTGCTCGACGACCGCGAGCTCAGCTTCGACCCTGCGCAGGCAGCCGCAGACTACGACGCGGTTTTGGCGCGAAGCGTCTCGAGCTCACGAAACGTCGCGGCGAGGCGCCTGTTTGAAGCTGCTGGCGTACGCTGTTTCAATCCCGCATCGGTTGGCGCGGTCTGTAACGACAAGCTCGAGACGTCGCTTGCGCTACTGCGTGCCGGGGTTGCGCATCCTGATCTGAGGATTGCGTTTACCGAGGAGTCGGCCCTCGAGGCCATGGAAGAGATGGGTTATCCGGTTGTGCTGAAGCCCATCGTCGGATCGTGGGGGCGGCTCATCGCGCGCGCGACCGATAGCGACAGTGCGCGAAGCCTTCTCGAGCACAAGGCCGCGCTGCCTGGTTTTCAACACCACATCTTCTACATCCAGCGCTACGTTGAGAAACACGGGCGCGATATCCGAAGTTTCGTCGCCGGCGATCGGTGTATCGCTGCGATCGTTCGCACCAGCTCGGACTGGCGAACGAACACGGCGCGCGGCGCAGTCGCGGCCAACTACCCTGTTTCGCCCGAGCTCGAAGCGGTCTCGGTGGCCGCTGCGCGTGCGGTGGGTGGAGGCATCCTCGCGGTCGATCTCTTCGAGTCCGAGGACGGATTCCTCGTGAACGAGGTCAACGACACGATGGAGTTCAAAAACAGCATCGAGCCGACGGGCGTCGACATTCCCGACGCGGTTGCGAGATACGTCGTTGACCAGCTCCGCGCGGTAAGAGCCGCGTGATCCGAGCCAACGTCGTTGGTGGATCCGGGTACACGGGAGGTGAGCTCCTCCGTTTGTTGCTTTCGCACCCGGACGTCGCAATTCAGGGGACAAGCTCAGAGAGTCTTGCTGGTAAGCCGGTCGGACGAGCGCACCCGAACCTGCGCGGTGTCACGGAGCTGAAGTTTCGTCCGCTTGCGGACCTAGAACCTGCCGACATCGCGTTCGTCTGCCTGCCGCACGGTACGGCGTCCGTGCGTTGGGACGAGCTTTTGGGACTTGCGCCGCAGCTCATCGATCTGAGCGCTGATTTCCGACTCCGCGACGCGGCGGTCTACGAGAAGTATTACAAGCGCGAGCATCCCCGGCCGCCGCTTCTCGAGCAATTCGTCTATGGCCTTGCCGAGCTGCATCGCGATTCGATCCGCAGCGCAAAGTGGGTCGCCTGCGGAGGCTGTAACGCGACGGCTTCGATCCTCGGACTCTACCCACTGGCGCGCGCGGGTCTCATGGACACGCACGCGCCGATCGTTGAAGTCAAAGCGGGCTCGAGCGAGGCCGGCCGTCAGGCGTCGGTAACGAGCCACCATCCCGAGCGATCCGGTTCGGTGCGAGCGTTTGCGCCAACGGGGCATCGTCACACGGCCGAGATTGCTCAGGCGCTCGGAAACGGAACGCCGATGCCGGTTCATCTCAGCGTGACCTCCGTGGAAATGGTGCGCGGCGCGGTTGCAACGAGCCACGTCTTCCCGAGCCGCGCGGTGAGTGAGCGCGACGTCTGGGGGATCTACCGGGAAGCGTTTCGCAACGAACCGTTCATGCGGTTGGTGAAAGAAAGCCGCGGCGCGTATCGCTATCCGGACCCGAAACTGCTGGCCGGCACGAATTTCTGCGACGTCGGCTTCGATCTCGACGTTGACAACGGAAGACTCGTCGTCATCAGCGCCATCGATAACCTCATGAAAGGCGCCGCCGGTCAAGCCGTTCAGTGCATGAACTTAATGAACGGGCTCGACGAAACCACCGGCCTGAGCTTTCCCGGTCTCCATCCGTCGTAAAAGCTCGACCTCGGAGGGGGATATTAGCTTGTTTGACACCAAGGCACGAAGACACGAAGGACATCACCCAGTGGACCAGGACCATTCCGCTCTCCGTGAATTCCTCCGTGGCTCTGTGTCTCCGTGGTGAAAAGCGATGTGTCGGTTCCTCATGATGCGGGGGCAGCAGTCTTTCGAGGTTGCGCCGGTGCTCGAATCGTTTCGGAAGATTTGCCACGATAGTCGAGAGTATCAGGGGCACGGGTGGGGAGCGACCTGGCGTTCAGGCGGCAGTTGGGCGCGTTATCGGTCGCTGTCGCCGATTTGGGAGGACGACGCGGCGCTTGCTACCGACGTCGATTTTCTAGTGGTTCACGCGCGAAGCGCTTTCCGCGACGAAGGCATCGCGATCGAGAACAACATGCCCTTCTATCGTGGCGAACGAGTCTTCGTTTTCAATGGCGAGCTACAGGGTGTACGCCTGCGAGTACCGGGGCGCATCGGGGCCGAAAAAGTATTTCATCTCATTCAAGAGCGGGACGAAGGGGATCTCGACGCGGCGCTGGCGTCTGCGGATCGATTGCTCGTATCGAAGAGTGAGCGGGTGCGCGCCATGAACATCGCGCTGACCGAAGGCGAACAAATTTACGCAAGCTGCCGCTACGACGAGTCACCTGACTACTTCACGTTGCACTACCGCGAAGGCGACCTCGCGGCGGTTTGTTCGGAGCCTCTGGACGAGAGCTTTGTGCCGATGGCGAACGGCGAGCGACGCGTGATCTGACATGCTACTGGTGAAGGTCGGCGGTGGAGCCTCGATCAATTTGGCCGGGATTGCGCGCGACCTGGCCTCTGTCGACGAACCCGCTATCGTCGTCCACGGCGCCAATGCTTGTCGTGACGAGCTCGCGGATCGGCTCGGCCAGCCGACGCAAACGATCACGTCGGCCTCGGGTGTGTCGAGCGTGCTCACGGACCAAGATGCTCTCGACGTTCTGACCATGGCGTATGCAGGGCTGATGAACAAGCGTTTCGTGCAGTTGTGCCAACAACAAGGAGTCAACGCGATCGGTCTCACTGGAATCGACGGTGCTCTCGTGCGCGGGCGACGCAACGTAGGGATTCGCGTCGAGGAGAACGGGAAGAAACGCATCGTGCGCGATCACTCCGGAAAGCCCGAATCGATCAACACGTCGCTGCTACGACTGCTCATCGACGCAGGCTATACACCTTTGCTCACGGTGCCGATTCTCGATGAAGAGAGTCGCGCGGTGAACACCGAAAACGACAGCGTGGTTGCGCTGCTGCAAAGAACGCTCGAATCGCGCCGCGTCATCCATCTCATTGAGGCGCCGGGGCTCTTGGAGGACAGAGACGACCCGACGAGCGTCGTGGGCGAGATGCGTTTTTCGGAGCTCGAGGCTCGGTCGCATTCGACTCACGGCCGCCTCCAACGCAAGCTCATGGCCTTTGCGGCAATGGCTGCAAGCGGGTGCGAAGAGATTGTGCTCGCGGACGGCCGGAGCGAGGCGCCTCTGAGCGCCGCACTTTCTGGCCAGGGAACGAGAATCCGCGCGTGACGAACCCCTACGAGCTCGACGTTTACGGCAAGAGGGGCATCACCCTCGTGCGCGGGCAGGCAACGCACCTCTGGGATGACCAGGGTAACGAGTACCTCGATTGTATGAGCTCTCACGGCGCCGCGATCCTTGGACACGCGCATCCGGCAATCGTCGACGTGTTGACGTGCCAGGCCGCTCAGCTTGCCTCCGCGCCCGGGTCGTTTCACCATCCAGAAAAGACTCGACTGATGGAGCGCTTGGTGGGGCTGGCACCTCTCGGGCTCGCTCGCGTCTTCCTCTGCAATTCGGGAACCGAATCCATCGAGGCTGCACTCAAGCTTGCGCGCGCGAGCACGGGCCGCAGCCGCATCGTTGCGGCGAAGCGCGGCTTCCACGGACGGAGCTTCGGTGCCATGAGTGCGACTTTCGGTCCGAAGCAACATGCCTTGTTCGCCCCGGTTGTGCCTGACGTCGACTTTATTGCCTACAACAAAACCGAGGGACTCGAAGACGCGCTCGATGATCGCGTCGCCGCGCTCGTGCTCGAGCTCGTTCAGGGCGAGGGCGGCGTCCATCCCGCGGAGGCCGAGTTCATCGACCAGGCGGCGCAACTGTGTCGTCGCCACGGCATTCTTCTCGTGATCGACGAGGTCCAAACGGGCTTCGGTCGCACCGGCCGCTTGTTCGCCTGCGAGCACTACGGGCTGACGCCCGACATCTTGTGTGTTGCGAAGGGCCTCGGCGCAGGGTTTCCGATGGGCGCCATCATCGTGCGCGATGGGCTCGAGTTCCCACCGGGTAGTCACGGTTCGACGTTTGGAGGCAATCCTCTCGCGTGCGCGGTCGCGAACACGGTGCTGGATATCGTCACCGCCGGTGGCTTTTTGGAGGACGTCGAAGCGAAAGGCGAATACTTCCGAAGCCTACTCGATGGTGAAGTGCGCGGCATCGGTCTGATGGTTGCTATCGAGCTCGGTGAGCGCGCCCGACCCTATCTCGACCGTTTCGCAAACGCCGGGGTCCTCGCGCTCACCGCGGGCAAGAAGGTGTTGCGGTTTCTGCCTCCGCTCATCATGACGCGCGACGAGATCGCGCAGGTCGGCGAAGTGGTACGCGAGGTTCTAAAAGAACCGGTTGTCGCGCGCTCAACCTCGGCGTGCTAGTCTCCGATCATGATTTTCAGAACCTACCGGGCCGACTTTTTCGTCGATTTCGAGCCGTTCGCCTTCCCCTGTTGCAGTTGTAGCCGGGGAGCGCGTGGCTTCCATAGGGTCTGACCCTCCACTCCGCGACGTTCCCCAAATCGGCATCTAGCATTCGGCATCCAGTTGGTTTTGACGGCGGCAGCACTGCCGTTCGAAGGGGGACAGCTACGACCATGTCGCAGATTTATATGATTCATGAGAACAGGGAGTGGACGGCACCTCTCCAAGTTGAGCTCGAGCGTCTCGGGCTTGCGTACGGAGAGTGGTTTCTTGATCGGGGCACGGTCGATCTTTCGTCGACGCCTCCTGACGGGGTTTTCTACAACCGGATGAGCGCTTCGTCTCACACACGGGGGCATCGCTTCGCCGCGGAGTACACCGGGGCGGTTTTGGCGTGGCTCGAGCGCCACGGCAGAGTGGTCGTCAACAACTCCCGGGCGATGCAGCTGGAGATTAGCAAGGCGGCGCAGTATGCGGCGTTGAACACTCACGGTATTGCTACACCGGCGACGGTCGCAGCCATTGGGCTGCCTGCGATCCTGACGGACGCGATCCTAGCGCCCTTCGCCGAGGAGGCACGCGTCGTCGAGCTCCGCCGAAGCAGGGGCCTCTAGACATCGACGGCTTCGGCCGGGGATCGCGCTCCCTTGCACTATAAGGCTAGAAAGGGAGAAGATCTTGCCGGAGGCATACATGGTTCGAGCGAGGAGTCGAGTTCTCGGGACGGCGTTTGGAATCGCCGTAGGATTTCTGATTGGGACGCACGTGAGTCGTGCCGGTCAAGAACCCACGGTGTCGGACGGGTGGGTCCAGGTCCCAGCGTCGGGAGAGACGAGCGCGAGCGCGTTCGCGGTCGTGAGAAACCCAACGATGTACGACATCTATATAGTCTCGGCGGTCTCGGAAATCGCGGGCAAGGTCGAGTTCCGTGAAACCAGCGGGGGCGAAGCGAAGGCCGCGCCCGAGCTCACCGTACCCGCCTACGGGAAGCTGACCATGGGAGCCGACTCTGCCCACTTGTTACTCGTCGATCTGAATCGACCCCTGGAGGAGGACGAGAGTGTCCCGCTGACGCTAACGACCGACGGAGGCCTCCAACTCAAAGTGCAGGCTATCGTCCGCAAGGAGTGAAAGGTCGCTAGTTCAGGGTCCAGAGAGTGAACGCCGATCGTCTCTGACGGAGAGCGGTTTCCGCTTTTCAGCGATTTTTCGCGGGAGGAGCTATTGGAGGTGATTCGTGGCCTCTGGCTTCGCTCCTTCGCCCCGGGCGCTATCGTCATGACAGAAGGAGAGGCTGGCGATAGTCTGTTCATCCTGACGACCGGCGCCGTCCGAATCTTCGTAAAGAACCAGGAAGGCCGAAACGTCGAGGTGCGCCGCATGGAGGACGGTGAGTTTTTCGGAGAGATCTCACTTCTGTCAGGAAAGGCCCGGACGGCAACGATCACGGCGTCGTCGTCGTGTGAGGTCCTCGAGCTCGATCGAGCAACTCTCGACGATATTGCGAGACGACACCCTCGGGTAAGGACGATCGTCCAAGAGTTCTACGAACGGCGTTCGGGAAGCGAGCTCGAGCGCGAGGCCCGCTCGAATTAAGACGGGGTGCAGTCACGCCCGATGATGTGCTCCAAAGGGGACCCTCAACGGGAAGAGGAGTATGGGTAGAAGGGAGGTATGGTAGGCAAGAACTAGCTCGACCCGGTATGGTATCGTGCGGCCACGACAGCAGGGTTTCTATCGATGATGGTGCGCATAGGGTTCGTTGTTTCGCTAACAACGGCTGTTTTGTGCCTGCCTGTCGCTGCGTGGGACGGTGACAAGAACTTACGGCTCGATGAAGAGTTGACTGCGCGTGGCTTCAACGGGGTCGTTCTCGTGGCCGAAGGGGAGCGGGTGGTTTTCAAAGAGGCTTTCGGTCTCGAGAATTTCGAGAACGAAGAGCTCGCCGATGTCGGCACCGCCTACGAGGTTGGCTCGGTCTCGAAGCCGTTCACCGCGACGGCGATTCTCCTGCTCGAAGAGCGTGGGGAGTTGCGTCTCAGCGATCCGTTGACGAAGTATTTTCCGAAGCTTCCGTACACCGAGGTGACGCTCGAGAGGATGCTGAGTCACACATCGGGACTGTATGACGTCTGCTGTCAGCCGGAGCTTCGCCCGAGCTTCGATGCGTTCTACGGCAAGTCTGACCCGCCGTACTCGAATCACGACTACCTGGCGTTCATCGAGAAGGAGACGCCGACGCTTCTGGCGACACCGGGCGAGATGTACCGCTATAGCAACCTGGCCTATGTCTTGCTCGCGCTCATCGTCGAGCAGGTTTCCGGGGTCGAGTTCGACGCATTTCTGGAGGAGCACATCTTCGACCCAGTCGGACTCGAGCGCACTTACGTTCTCAGCAAGATGGACGACAAGACGATCGAGAATGTCGCGCTCGGATACCGACGGGAAGCGACCGGCGAGCTCGTCCTCGACGTGCCCGTGCCGACCGCGCAGCGCCGCTCGGTCTTCGGATCGAGTTACGGCGACGACGAAGTGGTCTCTACGGTAGATGACCTGTTCAAGTTTGGACAAGCGCTGGCGAAGGGCGAGCTGCTCGAGCGCGATACGCTCGAGCGCGTTCGAGACCCCGCAAGGCTGACCAACGGCGAGCTCGGGCCCTATGGTCTCGGGTTTCGGTTGGATGACGGACCGTCGGGTCGGACAATCGTGTTGCACACGGGGAGCACCGACGGCTTTCTCGCGACCGCGACGTTTCCGACCGATGTAAACGACATCACCGTCGTGTTGTTGACCAATGTCGTGGACGACGGTTTCGCGGAGTTGCGTAAAGCGGTCTTCGACATCGTATGGAGCGGGACTTGATTCAGGGAGGAGCGTGAGGTGGAAGGAACGAAGCGAAGGGAGTTTCTGGGGCTTGCCGGTGCCGCGTCGGCGGCGGTCGTGCTTACCGGGAAGCTCGCGCGTGGGTCGGTGCAGCGCCAGTCCCTGGAAGGTTTCGACGTCGCCGATCAGATCGACCCTTGGATCGAGCTCGACATGGACGCGCTAGCCTCGAACGTCAGCGAGGTGCGAAAACGAATCGGCGAGATTCCCATCATGGCGGTGGTGAAATGTAATGCCTACGGTCATGGCGATGTCGAGATCGCAACCGCACTCCAGCGCGACAGCAACGTCCGCCGTTTCATGGTGGTGAAGACGCGGGAAGCCATATCGTTGAGGCAAAACGGTATCGATGGAATGATCTTGAACGCGGGGCCTTTCAGTCGTCGGGAGCTCCCCGCGCTCATCGGTCACGATATCTCGCAGTCGGTGTACTCCGACGCCGTCGAGGTCTTGTCCGAGGAGGCGGAGAGGCTCGGGAAACCGGTGAAGGTCCACATCTGCGTAGATACGGGCATGGGCCGGGTCGGTGTTCCCCACAGCGAGGCTCTAGCCTTCATTGAAAAGGTCGCGGGGCTGCCGAGCATCGAGATTGAAGGTACGTTCACGGCCATGACCGAGGACGACGATTTCAACCCGATTCAAATCGAGCGCATCGAAGGAATCTGTGCTGCGGCCGCGAGCCGGGGCATCACGACCGGCGTTCGCCACGCGGCGTCGACCGCCGAAGTCGATCGGTACCCCTATGCATGGTTGGACATGGTGCGACCTGGAAACTGTCTCGTCGGACTCGAGCCCGAACGTCAGACCCACATGGCCATCCGTCCGGTCATGTCCTTCAAGACCCGCGTCGTCTACGTCAAGACGCTGCAGGCGGGGGAGGCGCTGTCGTACCACCGCGCTTACAAGATCCACAAAGAGACTCGGATCGCGACTCTTCCGTGCGGCTATACCGACGGTTATCCGCCCGTGGTGACGAACTTGGCGGACGTGCTCATCCGTGGACGGCGTCACCCGGTTATCGCGCCGATTACCGCGAACCACATGATGGTCGACGTCACGAGCTCTCCGGAGGTCGCGATCGGTGACGAGGTTGTCCTGTGGGGGAGCCAGGGCGACGAGCGGATCACCAAAGTAGAGCTGGAAAAGCTCGCCCCTCGGGCGACGAACGCCTACCGGATGGCAGCGCGTACGCGCACGTACCTGCCGCGGGTACCGATCTAGGACACGAGTTAGAGCCCGTTCGCGTACTCGTTGAACGCGGCGATGAGCTCCGCTTTGAGCTTGGGATGGTTCTCGGAGACGTCCGTCGTCTCGCCGGGGTCTTCATCGAGGTGGTAGAGCCTCCAGATACTCGGGTCGGCTTCGTTCTTTTGGAGCTTGAAGCCTCCTCGTACCTTGGCGCCCCGCCGGTCCGAGGTCATCCCGGGGACGGCGTCCATTGCGTCGTGAACGGTGCGGTGTCGCCCACCACGAGCGGCCAAAACGATCGCCCGCGGATTCGAAGAACCGGCTGCCCCTGGAACTCGGTACCGGGGTGAGTCGGGCCAGCGATCTCGAGAAGTGTTGGCATCACATCCATGACGGTCAGATAGTTGCGGTCGATACCGCCTCGCTTGGCGACCGATGTGTGGGACACGAATGCTGCCGCAAGCGTCCCACCCTCATGGAGTGAGCCCTTGACCGCACGATACGGCGCGGTTCGTCACGCCAGACATCGGCATGGCCCGGGTGGGTGAGCAGCTCGAGCCGGCGTGGGAGTTCGTGAAGCGGGCTCCGCCAAACGCGAGCTCGTCGAGATTGGGAGTCGCGGTCTCACCCCCGAGAAAACCGACATCCGTGTAGCCCATGTCGTCGGCGACGATCAAAAGGACGTTCGGCTGCGTTTGTTCGCCGTCGCCGCCTCGGCGACCGAGGCCCAGCGACAGCGAGATCGCGGCGAGCAGCGTCAATCGGTTCACGGAGTCTCCGTGAAGCGGCTATGCTACTTCAACTCGAAAAACTTCACGAGGTCCATGCTCTCGGGTTCACGGAGCAGTTAGCCCGGCGAGTCCTCTCATGCTAGGCTCGCCACCGTCCGAAGGGACCTGGATCCACGATGGAGCAAACGGCGATTCACGAGACTTGGTCCTCGACCCGTGTGTTCATCCTTGCCGCAGTCGGCAGCGCAGTCGGCCTCGGCAATATCTGGCGGTTCCCCTACCTGGCCGGAGAAAACGGTGGAGGAGCGTTCGTCCTCGTCTACATTTTCGCGGTCGCCATGGTGGCGATGCCGATGCTGGCCGCGGAGTTATTGATCGGCCGGCGCGGACGCCGAAGTCCCATCAATACGATGCGAATCCTCGCGAGCAACGAGGGGGCTAGCCCCGCTTGGCGGTTTCACGGCTGGTTGATGGTCCTGATCGCGGTGATCGGGCCAAGCTTTTTCAGTGTCATCTCGGGGTGGTGTCTGGCGTACATTCCCATCGCCGCGAGCGGCACCTTTACTGGGGTCGGCGGCGCGCGCTCGGCCGAGATCTTGCAAGAACTGATGGACTCTCCTGGAAGAATGATTGCGTGGCACGGAGTGTTCATGGCGTTGACGGTCCTGATCGTCGCCGGTGGTGTCAACCGAGGTTTGGCCCGCGCGGTGCGTTTGCTGATGCCGACGTTGTTTGTGGTGCTCGTGTGTCTGGTCGTGTACGCCGCGGTCATCGGGGATGTCGTGGCCGGTCTTCGTTTCATGTTCACGCCTGATTTTTCGAAGATCGATGCGAACGCCGTTCTCACAGCACTCGGGCAGTCGTTTCTTTCCGTGAGTATCGGCGTCGGTGTGATGATGACCTATGGTGCTTACCTTCCGGGAACCGCGTCGATACCGAGAGGCATTGTGGTCATCGCCTGTGTGGACACGTTGGTGGCGCTCACCGCCGGGCTCGCGATCTTCCCCATCGTGTTCGAGTACGGCCTCGCTCCCGATGAAGGACCCGGACTCATTTTCGTAACGCTGCCGATCGCGTTTGGTCAGATGCCGGGCGGGACGCTCGTGGGAACACTGTTTTTCGTCTTGCTCATTTTGGCCGCGCTGACATCGTCGATTGGACTCCTGGAGGTCGTTGTTTCGTGGCTGACGGAGGAGACCCAGGTAAGCCGCCGTACGCTCGCGATCACCGCCGGGATCGTCACTTGGGTAGTGGGAATCGCCTCTGCTTTGTCGTTCAACGTTTGGTCGGATGTCACCCCGCTTTCGATGTTCCCACTGTTCGAGCACGAAACGTTGTTCGGCTTAGTCGAGTACTTGACCGCCAACATCATGACGCCGACCAGCGTCTTGTTGATCGCTATTTTTGGCGGGTGGATTTTGAGCTCTAACTCCTCGCGCGAAGAGCTCGCGCTCTCTGACGGGTTCGGATTTCGCGCGTGGCGTTTTTTGATCCGATACGTCGCGCCGCTCGCGGTGGCGACCATTTTCATCATCAATCTTGCTTGATGGAGGTTCAAACAGCATGGCGTTCAACAAAACTCCCAAGGAGTTTCGTGATCTGGTGCGTCCCGATCGGGTACACCGCGACGTGTACCTCGATCGCGAAGTCTTTCGAGACGAACTTCGCCGCATCCACGGGCGCGCCTGGCTCTACGTTGCCCATGAAAGTCAGGTGCCGAGCGCGGGTGACTTCATGACGACGGCGATGGGAGTGACGCCGGTCGTCGTGGTGCGCCACAAGGACGCCTCGATCCGAGTCTTGCGCAACCGCTGCGGGCACAAGGGGGCTGCCGTGGTCGGCAAACGTTGCGGGAGTGCCAAGTCGTTCAGGTGTATGTACCACGGCTGGACCTACGACACCGACGGCTCGTTGCAAGCCGTTCCTCAACGAAAAGCCTATGACGGCACCGAGATCGATCTGAACGACCCGGCGCATGGAATGACGCCCGCGCCTAGAGTTGGCACCTACCGAGGATTCGTCTTCGCGAGCTTTGCTGCCGAAGGACCCGAGCTCGAAACCTTTCTCGGTCCCACGACGACGGCGCTCGATAACATTGCGGACCGTGCACCGGATGGGGAAGTCGAGGTCGTGGGCGGGCCCTTTCGACTGATCCAACGCAACAATTGGAAGATGGTGATCGAGAATCTGAACGATCTCATGCACCCGATGGTCGTCCACATCTCATCGACGGAGGCGGCGGAGCAAGAAGAGGCAGAGTTGCCGGAAGGGCAGAAGCCGCCGCCAGAGATACCGCTTCTGACGAGCAATGGGTGGTCCTATGATTTCTGGAATGGGTTGAGAGTCGTCTGCTGTGAGTATGGGCACAGCCTGATGGGAGCCATCAATACGCCGCCGGACACAGACCCGGTCTTTGTCGAGTACGCCGACGTCCTGGAGAAACGGCACGGCCCTCATCGAACCGACGAAATCCTCTCCTACCCGAGCGTCATGGCGCTGGTGTATCCGAACATATCGCTTCATACGTCGTACCAGCAGCTTCGGGTCATCCACCCGATCGATGTCGATCGGACGCTGCTGGAGGTGTGGACGTTTCGCTTGAAAGGGGCCCCTGAAGGGATGTATCGACGTTGCCGAAGTTACGCGAACCTGGTCAACTCACCCTCGTCCATCGGAAACGCCGACGACGTCGAGGCCTTCATGCGCGTGCATCGGGGGCTCGAAAACGACACCATGGAGTGGATCAGCCAACATCGAAATGTCGGCCAGGATCAACAAACCAATGAAGGGGTCGTCGCGGTTCCGGGAACGAGCGAGCTTCCGATGCGAAACCATTTCAAAGCGTGGCTCGCCTACATGACCGAGGAGCAGGGAAATGGTCGCTAGAGCCCAGGTCGATCTCGGAGAGATTGAGCAGTTCCTTTTCAAGGAAGCGATGTACCTCGACCGAGGGCTCTACGATGAGTGGCTCGATCTGTTTGCCGACGACGGCCTCTATTGGGTTCCTGCCGCGCCCGAGCAGGAAGATCCGTACAACCATGTTTCGTTGTATTTCGAAGACAAGATCCTCCGACAGATGCGAGTGCGACGCTTGCGTCACGAGCAGGCTTTCTCTCTGCAAAGTCCCGTACGCGCTAGCCGGATCCTGGGCAACGTCTTGTTGGAGGGTGTCGATGACGACAGCGGCGTGTGCCGGGTTCGCTCGACGTTTCACATGTTGGAGCTGCAGTTCGGGGAGCAACAGACCTATGGCGGCTCCTACACTCACGAACTCATGCCCGTCGCGGATAGCTACAAGATCAAGTTGAAGCGAGTGGACCTCATCAATTGTGATGCCCCACTCGACATCATGCAGGCGTTTTTGTAGGTCGGCTCCTCGTTTCACAACGCGAGCCGAATAGGGTGGGCCCGGATTTCTTGATTCCCGGATCGCCCTGCGCTACCGTCACATGGATCAGGAGGCCGATCAGCGCGTATGGCACGGCAAGCGGAATCGAAGCAAGAGAATCTCATCCGGCTCAAGGATCGCGCTCTGTCCGCGACTGCCGAGGGCATCACCATCGCGGATGCCCGGCTTGCCGATCGACCTTTGATTTACGTCAACGCGGGTTTCGAGCGGCTGACGGGCTATCCGCGTGAGGCCGTGCTCGGACGGAATTGCCGTTTCCTTCAAGGTGCTGGGACGGATGCGGACACCATCAGTGAGCTCCGGGATTCCATCGAAGCGGCGCGCGAGTGTACCGTGGAAATCCTCAATTACCGCAAAGACGGAACGCCGTTTTGGAATCGGCTTTCCATCACACCCGTGAGAGATGCCGCTGGAGAGGTGAGTCACTTTATCGGCGTTCAATCCGACGTGAGCGAGCGTCGGCGTGCGGAAGACGAGCTTCGACGGGCGACGGGCGAGCTCGAGGTGGCGCTCACACAGGTGCGGCGGGATCTCGATTTGGCGGCACGAGTTCAGCAGTCGTTTCTTCCCAAGAAGACGCCGGAGCTCGAGGGATTGCAAATCGCATGGGAGTACCGGCCGTGTGCGCATCTCGCGGGTGACTTCCTCAACGTGTTTGCGCTCGATGACACGCGCGTAGCGCTATATGTTCTCGATGTCAGTGGCCATGGCGCATCGGCGGCTCTTTTGTCGGTGACGCTTAGTCGCTGGCTCTCCGCCACGCCGTCCGATTCTTGCCTGTTTCGTCGAAACGAAGGCGACTCCGGCGGGTACCGGATCGCTTGTCCGAGTGAAGTCGGCGCGTTCCTGAATGAGCGCTTCCAACTCGATGCGAGGCTCGCTCAATATTTCACGTTGATCTACGGTGTGTTGGATGTGTCCGCGCGGCGGTTCGACTATGTTGCCGCCGGACACCCGGGACCTGTGCACGTTCCCGTCAATGGCACGGCGTGCGCTTACTCGTCAACGGCAACCCCCATTGGACTTCTCCCGGGCGTCGAGTTCCAAGAGGCTTCCCTGGCGCTCGGTCCCGGGGACCGGTTCTACCTCTACACGGATGGCCTGACCGAGGCGGTCAATCTTCGCGACGAAGAGCTCGGACAAACTCGCTTTTGCCGCATGCTCGAACGGAGCCGCGATGTCACACTCGAGCAGTCGCTGCACGGCGCGATTCAATTGATGACGGATTGGCAAGGCAGCGGCGCGAGCGCGGACGACGTTTCGCTGCTAGCCGCGCAGATCGACTAGCCGCTCGAGAAGCTCAGGCGCCTGGCGCGACATCCACGAAAATCCACGCGTGGTCGTTGCTCCCCTCGTAGTGGAGGGTTACCATCACGTGGACCGGGCCTTTCGAGAACGTGAATCGGAACGGGAACGTCTCGCGGAGTTTGCCGCGCTTGATCCCATTGCGAAATCGTTCCCCAAACTCTTTCACGTTCGTGCACGGCGCTACTTCGGTAAAGAAGCTCTTGCCGACGACTTCGGCCGGGTCTCGATCGGCGAGCTCGGCTTCGGCAGCATTGTACGCGAGGACGACGCCCTCACGATCGACCTGGATGACCCCGAATGGAAGCTCGTCGAGCTCAGGGCGCGTAAGCCCTTCGACCTGGTGCAGCCTATGGATTGATGAACGCTGGTCAGGGTCGAGCTCCGGTGGTTTCTGGTCTGTCATGAGAGTTGCTCCATCCTCTGCCAGCGCATGGAGCCGTGTCAAACGGACGTCGCAAGCGAGCGGAAATCTGGAGGGTCTCCAGTGTGACGGTGTGGTGTTCCCAGACGGTGCGCTGGTCTCGAACGAGAAAGACACCCGGCATCATCCTGTCTCTAGAATCCGTTTCGCCAGAGCTCGGCCGGATAAGTAGGCTGCTTCGACACCGAGCGCGGAGTCGAACATCTCGCCGGCGAGCCCGAGCGCCTGTCCGCCTGGAAGACCAACGAGCAAAGGACCGGACAGGGGAAAGGCATTGGCCCGGCCAAAACGCCACCGATGCGCTTGCGTGAGCGAGGGTTTTTGCGCCCACACACCGAGGAGTCTTCCGGTCTCACGCAACACCGTATCCAACCACATGGAAGGCTCATCGTTCATATGGCGGCGTGAGAACCTGGCCGAGCATTGGAGCACGAACACGTGGAATTGTTTCTCGATGCGCTTTCGAGAGTCATGCGAGGCCAGCATGACAATCTCCGACTGATCCGGATACATGACGTCCCAATCCGGAACTGGAGTCTCCAGGGGATAGATAGCGATGACCGTCAGACAGGGCTCCGTGGTCAGCATTTGCAGGACCGCCCTCACGCTGTCGAGCTCTCTCGTCGCCGGGAGCGTTTCGACGAGACTCCGAGTTTGCTCCGCGGGAAGCGCGAGCACCAGCGAATCGGTCGTGATCTTGGCCCCGTCACCGGTTTCTAGCTCGAAGTCGTGCTCGCCGACGACGAGTGAGCGTAGCTGGGTGCGGAGGCGCAGTTCGAGTCCGCGAGCCAAAGTTTTGGGGAATGCGATGACGCCCTCGGCAAAAGCGAGCCGGCGCTCGCCCGGAGTAAAGGCCCTTGGCAAGCACGCCCTACCCTCTCCAACCAAGGTTTCCGGCCATCCATCGAGTCTCGTCGCGGTGTCGACGCGCTCGAGTGCCTCGAGAAAAGCCGGATGGGAGCCGTGGTAGAAGATCACTCCGTGGTCGATGGGCTGCCCGTCCACGCGTCGAGTCGCCGTGCGACCACCGACGCCGCGCGCTTTATCCAGGACCACGGGTTGCTCACCGGCATCGACGAGAGCTCGTGCGCACGCAAGACCGGCACAGCCGGCGCCGACGATCACCATGAGCTCGAGACTAGCTCAAAACCCGGTCGCGAGCCAGAGCTCTGCTGGCGGTCAGCTTGCCACGAGCCAGGTTCGCATCTTGCCCCGCGCGGATTTTTCGAGTTGACGAATCCTCTCTCGCGAAAGACCCAGCGTCCGGCCGATGTCTTCGTAGGTGTGCTCCTCGGTTCCTTTGAGACCGTAGCGCATCGCCATCACTTTCTGCTCTCTCGATGGTAGATGGGACAATGCAGACCGGGTACGTTCGATCGTCTCGGATTCGAGAAGCTCGTCGTAGGGCGACGAGCCGCCAGTGTCGGATAACACCTCCGACAGCGAGATCGACGAGCCCGCAATGGGAGCATCGATGGATGCCAGGGGTCGGATCGCGGGTAAGATCTCGTCGATGGAGCTCGTCGGCAGACCCGTCTCCGCCTCGAGCTCGAGCGCCGTGGGCTCTCGACCGAGCCGGCTCACCAGTTGCCCGCGCGCTTTGGTCGTGTCGATGACTTCCCGCATACGGTAGCTGGGAACGCGAATGTGACGGCCGCGCTCGGTCAACGCTCGAACGAGGCCCAATCGTATCGAGTGGCTAGCAAACGTCGAGAGCCTCGTTCCTCGTGTAGGGTCGTAGCGATCGATCGACCTGAGTAAAACGATTGAGCCCTCCTGGAACAGGTCGGCCAGATCGAGCCCCTTTCCAAGAAAAGCTCTCGCCACCCAAACAACGAGTCGCAGATTGTGCTCGAACAGAGTCTGGCGAGCGAGCGCAATGGCGTCGAGCTCGGCCTTCATCAAGCGGGTGAGTGCTCCCTCGGAGCTCGTTTCCGCGACGAGCTCGATCGACTTCTTTTCCGCGTCGAGCAGCCGCCTCATCAACCCAGACGACAAAGGCTCCCGGTGCGGGATTGGCTTCGGGGGTAGGCCGTGAAAAAGTTCTGGATTCTCGGACCACAAGACCGCCAGAGCGAGACGCCGGCGGCTTTGCCAAAGCGTCTCGATGAGGCTTCGCTCGTGCTCGGCCGTCAATACTGTCGTAACTGTCTGAGCGAAAACGAAATCTAGGTCCTCGAACGATCTTCCGGACACTGTTTTGGTTTGCTGCGCTTGCCGCATTTCGTTCCTCTTCGTCTAATAGTTTATTGATTAAAATATACACAAAAACGCTTGTCGAGTCAATTATGTCTAAAAAAATAGTTGGCATTTACTGGACGTTAGGCATATGCTGGGTACATGGCCGGTTGATTCGGCCCCGACGTAAAAACTAGGAGAAGACAATGAAGAAGAAAATGGCAGTTTTGATGATGGTGTTTGCGGTTGCTGCTTCGGTGGCCTTCGCGGCCACCCCGGCGGCGAAACAAGATATCGTCGATACCGCGATTGCGGCAGGGAACTTCACCACGCTCGTGAAGGCTGTCCAGGCGGCTGGGCTGGTCGATACCCTCAAGGGAGAAGGACCCTTCACCGTGTTCGCCCCAACGGACGAAGCCTTCGCGAAGCTTCCGGCGGGGACCCTCGAATCCCTCTTGGGCGATAAGGACAAGCTGGCCGCGATCCTCACGTACCACGTCGTTCCCGGCAAGGTGATGTCGTCAGATGTCGTCAAGCTGAGCTCGGCCAAGACCGTTCAGGGTCAAAGTGTCACGATCACCTCCATGAACGGAGTTACGATCGATGGTGCTTCCGTGGTCGCAGCCGATATCGAGGCGACCAACGGAGTGATCCACGTGATCGATACAGTTATCCTTCCGCAGTAAACGTTCCGGGCCTCTTCCACTAGAGCGGTGGCGAGCTAAAGCTGCCACCGCTTTTGTTTTGCCGAGACGGTCGGTGAAACACTGAATGCTGGTTGATCTCGACGAGCTCGATGATGTTTCGGTCGTGCGACGGGCCCGCCAACTCGAATCAACGACGAGGGTGGTGATGAAGATGCAGCGCATTCTATTCGTCTTCGTCGCCGTCGCTATGGTGGTTCTGATGGCGGCTGCGTTCACAAGCGACGGGGCTGGAGCTCGTGAGCTCTTCGGTAGTGCCTGGGGCCGTCTCACCGTGGTCGATGCGTACTTCGCGATCTTGACGGTCTATCTTCTGACGGCCGGCCGAGAGCGCACGTGGTGGTGGCGGCTCGTGTGGCTCGCGCTCTACGTCACCTTGGGGAGCCTCGCGATCGCTGTGTACATGCTGTTCCGGTTCTTGCCAAAGGAGTCTCCCCGTGTCCCCTAAAGAGTCGAACAACGAGTCCGTTTGGAGCTATCCGCGTCCGCCGGCACTGGAGCTTTCGGACCAACACGTTCGCATCGTTGCTTTGGGCGAGCTCCTCGCAGATTCCCGGCGTCCTATCCTCATCAAGGAGACGAGCCACCCTCCGGTCTACTTCCTGCCGCCCGATGACGTCCACGAGGATTGGCTGCGCGAGACCGACAACACGAGCTGGTGCGAGTGGAAAGGCGAGGCAGCCTACTACGATATCGTCGTCCGGGCGCGAGTACTCGACGCCGTCGCGTTTCGCTACCCGCGGCCGATCGCACGCTATGCGGACATCGCGGGATGGTACTCCTTTTACGCGGGTCCCATGGACTCCGTCACCGTTGATGGTGAGCCCGTCATCCCGCAAGAGGGCGGATTCTATTCGGGCTGGATTACGGAGAACCTATTGGGGCCCTTCAAGGGTGGTCCCGGGACGTTGGGATGGTGAGCCAGCGCGACGTTGTCGGGTGAGCTACTCGATGTGACTGCGAAGCACCCACCCGTTTCTTTGTTGCGCTGCTCTATTCCGCGTTTCGGCTCATTTCCGTAGCGTAGAGCGCGTACCTGTTCGCTAGACACCCCGAGAGAGAATCGACTACTTCTTGATTGCTAGCTAGAATTTGAAGGCGACGGAAGCGACGAAGCTGTACGCGGAGGTGCGTTCGACGAGCGGGCTCGAGCGAATCGAGGAGCCTAGTCCTTCTCGGGTCAGCAGCCCGAAAACCGTCCATCGGGGCGTCGGATTGTAGACGGTGCTCACCGTCAAGTCCCAATTGATCGTTGACGTTCCTGAGTACTCTGGCCGTCCCTCGGGCGCGCGAACGCCGTAGTAATAGTCCACTCGGTCGCTGCTGAGCCAGCGAGGTCCAAAACCAACGAGTACGAGCGCTTTTCCAAGCGGCGCGCCGGTGATGGCTGCGGCGCTCACTTCCTGTCCGTTACTCCGTCCGAGAACGTCCGTGACAGCGGCCAGACGAAAACCGACCGGCCTACCCCGATAGATCATCTCGACGCCGGCATCGAGTGATTTCTGGCGGGTCTCCATTCCTCGAATTGTTGGAAAACTATCGAGCCTCGAAGTTGCCCGCAAGCGCCGTGGGCACGGTAGCACGACCTTGGGTCGCTCGATTCGACAACGACTACCTCGCCCAGCAGCGCTTTTTCGAGCCGTATCCCCGTCAGCTCGTAGAGACTACCGACTCGGGCAAACGTCGGAGCGAAGCGTCGGACAGAGGCTACGACTCGGATCGAGCCGAGAGTAGCCGCGCAGCGCCTTCTACGAAGGGCACGTTCTGTTCTAGTAGTACCGACGCGGAGCGCACGTTGTAGCGTGAGCCATCGCGGGCCGCAGCCGGCTCTTGTCCGCCTTGGAGAGCCTCGGCCATGTCGAGTAGGAGCCTGCGATAGGCAATGATGGCCTTATCCGATGTCCCCAGGGTCTCTCGACTCCGATCCGCGATGGGTCCCATGCTTTCCTGGACGGCGGCGTCCTGATTGGGAATGCCGAGGATGCCCGCGTAGTTGACCTCGCGTTGCCGGCGGCGATCAAACCCGTAGTCGTTGTCGCGGTTGCGCCCGAAATAGAGATGGGCGCGTCGGTGCGCGCAGTGGGCCTCGAGCACACCGAGCCGCCCCTCGGTATCGCGAAACGCAACGAGGTCCTCCCCAAGAAGGCGCAACCGAACTGGCGCTCCATCGGCTTCGGCGATTTCTGACTCGAGCAGCGCCGGCATCCAAAACCGGCGCAAAAGCTCCCCCATCGCCGTATCCGGCCCCACCTGGGTGAGGAGCTCGTTGTCTTCAGGTTTGAGCATGGTTTTTTACCACGGAGCCACGGAGAATCTACCTTTGCCTTGCTCCATGTCTCCGTGGTGCGCTGGTGAACGGCTACGCGACCGCCTTCATGTTGACCGAGAGCAGCTCGGCGAAGATTTCGGTGGCGCGTTTCATTTCGTCCATCGTGCCGATGGTGACGCGGGCATGGTTTTCGTAGAGCTTCGACCCTCCGCCGATGCGGACGCCGGCCTCGCGGCACGCTTTTTTGAAGTCTTCGTTCGATTGTCGGATGTCGATGTAGACGAAGTTGGCTTGCGATTCAGTGTCTTCGTACCCGGCATCGTGGAACCACTTTCGCGTGAAGTCCCGCACTGTTTTGTTGCGCGCGATTTCTCGGCTCAGGTGCTCGTCGTTTGCGAGCGCTGCGACGACGCCGACACGTCCCGGGAGGTTCGTGAACATGTCCATCCCGCGCCAATCAGACATCTTCTTGATGTTGTCCGTGTGGCCCACGGCGAAGCCGAAACGGAGCCCGGCCATACCGTAAGCCTTGGAGAACGTGCGGGCGACGATGACATTAGGGTGCTCGGCGGCCAGGGAAAGGAGCGACTCGTGCTCGGGGTCGGTGACGTATTCATGGTAAGCCTCGTCGACGAGGATGATCGCGTTCGGAGAGCGTTTGACGACATCGTCGACGAACGCTCGCATATCGCGTCCTGTATGTACGGTGGCGGTCGGGTTGTTCGGATTGCACACATACACGATTCCGGCGTTCGCGCTTTCGCTCAGCATGGCGTCGAGGTCGACGTACATGGAAGCGTCCAGCGGAACCCGTGTGGCCGGATGGCCGATGAGCTCGGCAAAACGAGCACACGTCCCGAAAGTCGGATCGGGACTCACGACGCCTCGGTCTTTCGATGTGAACATCGTCGCCGAAACCGTCAAGATCTGGGACGAGCCCAAACCGATGAACACGTTGTCGGGTTCGACACCATGCTTTTTGGCGAGGATCTCCACCGTCTGATTGATTTGCGCGAAGTGGTATCGTCCGGCGCCCGCGCCGTCGGGTCCGAGGATGCCGCGCATCGCATCGACGACGTGCTGGCCGGGGCCGAGCGGGTTCTCGTTGCTGCTGAGGATGAGGTCGGTGGTTTCCTCAGACGCGAACGGCGTCTCACTTTCGGAGCGCGTCGAGGCCCACGCTTCGTGCCCGCGAGCGCTGATGAATGCGGCGGCGCCGCCTGCGCCCAATTGCCTTACGAAGGATCGGCGTGAAATCGTCATTGCGCACCTCCGGCGCCTGCGTCGCTAGACTGCACACCGAGCACCTTGGCGAAGACAGCGGTAGCGCGTTGCATCTCATCCATAGTCCCAATCGATACGCGGCAATGAGTTTTCTCCATCGGAGGAAAATCTCTGGCGACGAAGACTTTGTCCTTCGCGCAGGCCTCGCGGAACTGCTTCGCGGGTTCGCCGAGGTTAACGAAAAGGAAGTTGGTTTGCGTGTCCGTCGACTGGTAGCCCGCACCTTCGAAGAAATCGAGGGTGAAACGGCGAACTTTCTCGTTCCGCTCACGCTCGCGCTCGATGTGTTTCCGATCGCGAAGCGAAGCGACGCCGGCTGCTATGGCGAGGACGTTCGCGTTTGCCGATAGCGAGTAACGACGAAGTTGTTCGATCGTCTCCGGGTGTCCGCAACCGAAGCCCAGTCTCAAGCCCGCCATTCCATAAGCCTTCGAGAACGTGCGGGCGACGGCGACATTCTTCCGAGTTGTCGCGAGGGGTATCATCGTTTTGTGCGCCGGGTCGGTAACGTAGTCGTGATAGGCCTCGTCGACGAGGATGAGCGCCTCAGGTGCCGTCTTCTGGACTTCAACGATGAAGCTTTCGATGGTCGACGCCGGGTGGATCGTCGCCGTCGGGTTGTTGGGGTTGCAGACGTAGACCATTCCGGCCCCGCGTGCAGCCTCCGCCATGCCCGACAGATCGAGCCTCAGCTCGTCGTCGAGTGGAATCGGTCGGTACTCGTTTCCGAGCTTTTTCGACTCGGTAACGGGAGAGCCGTAGGACAGTAGGCCAGTGACGAGGTGTCTCTCCGGACTACAGAAGATCCGAACGCCGTTTCTCAGAATCTCGCTCGAGCCGGCGCCAACAACGAAGTGCTCGGGCTTGGCATCGAATCTCTCCGCAAGCGTATCCATGAGCTCACGATTGCCGACCCTGCTATTGAACGGGTAGCGCTTCGATTGGTCGAGCTCCGAGACGAGCGCGTCGAGCGCCCGCTTGCCAGGTCCGAGAGGGTTCTCGTTACCCCCGATCCGGACCTCGTCTGCGCCCGGAGGGGAGAGCGTCGGATAAGCTCCCGTCTCCCACGCTGCCGTAGCCTCCTCGAAGCCCCGTGCTGCGACGAGAGCCGATAGAACCGGACTCGCAACCGCGCTCGCCCCAAGACCCCCAAAAAAAGCTCGCCTAGATAACGCCATCCTAACCTCCAATAACGGCTTGCCTCGCCGTAGCCTCTAAGGGGCGAAGGCGGGTTACGGCTCGTGCTGCATTCGTTCTCCGGTGCCTTTTCGTCGCAGCATGATGATTTCAGCCATGATGCTAACAGCAATTTCTTCGGGAGACTCGGCGTTCAGCTCGATCCCGATGGGCGACGTGACGCGTTCGATGTCGCTGTCCGAGACGCCCTTGGCCCGGAGCTTCTCCACGCAAATCTCCCAGCGTCGGCGCGAGCCTATCACGCCGATAAACGCCGCCGAGGTTTCGAGCAATGACGGCAGGCCTTCGATGTCGACGGGCATACCGCGCGTTGTCAGAAGGATATAGCTATTCGGGTCGATACGTGTGCGGCTTGGAAGCTCGGAGAGTGGGCATGCGATGTGCTCGTCAGCGCTCGGGACGGCTTCGGGCGTCGCGAATTCGGGGCGGTCATCGGTGACCACCACCTGGAAGCCGAGCCAGTGGGCCAAATGGGCGACGGCTTTGCCGACGTGCCCACCGCCGGCAATGATGACCTGGGGTTTCGGTAACAGTGGCTCCACGAATACCTCCACCTCGCCTCCGCAGACCCCGACGTCTCCTTTTTGGACGTCGCGGAAGGCGTAGGAGAGTACACGAGTTTCACCATCCTTCAGGGCAGCGAGCGCCTCTTTGATGACGCGGCTCTCCATATCGCCCCCGCCAATCGTCCCGTCGATCCGGCCGTCGGGATAGATCAACATCTTGCTCCCGTCGTGCCGCGGCACGGAACCCTGCGCCCGGACCACCGTCGCAAGGGCCACGGGCTCCCCCTTCCGCTCGAGCTCGGCGATCGTCTGAAGGAGGGTCATCTGCTTCAAAAGATAACGCAAAGGCGCAAAGCCGCGAAGGCGCACGGAGGACAGAGTCCATCGAGCCGAGCGCAGCGTTCATTGTTTGGCTCTGACCCCTTTGTGTCTTTGCGCCTCTGCGCCTTTGCGTTGAGTCTTTTTGACATCATCGCCACTCAGCCTTCGTCCTTGATCGAAATCGTGAAATCAACATCGGCGTGCTCCATTTGGGTGCGCCGCTGGATCAGCTCGAGGATACCGGCGGCGTCTTTTGCGGCCACGATGTCCTTGATCACCGGAGCGTAGTGCTCGCGCTGTAGGCCTTGATTGTTGAAAGGGCACACCATGAGGCAGATTTTACAGCCATATAGCTTGTAGAAGTAGGGCTCGCAGGCGGCGGTGTCCACGTGCCAGCGCACGATGCCGTTGGCGTCGCGTTTTTCGGGCAAAACCGCGTCACCCGGACAAAATCGGGTGCACACGTTGCAGTTCGTGCAAAACTCGTCGATGTTGTAGTCCTGCGGGCCATCGGCGATGAGAGGCAGACTGGTTGACATCGCGCCGAGGCGAAACGACGATCCGAGCTCGGGGGAGATCAACGAGCCGTGCTTGCCGAGCTCGCCGAGTCCGGCGAGATAGCCGTAGGCGACCAACGGCAGCTCCGCGTAGTTGTGTTGGAGTCGCGCACTGTAGCCCATTGCGGCAATGTGGTGGGCGAGTCGCAGTCCGATCTCGTCGAGCTCGTAGTAGACGCGATGGACTTCGTCCTGCGATTTTGGCCCGATGTCTGCCATGAAGTCGTACTGCATTGGCATTGCGAAGACGACGACCGACGTGTGGTCTAGTGGTTCCGCGTCGGCGAACGCCACCCGCGGGTCGTATTTCGCGATCCCGACGAGGCGGGCGCCGCGCTCGAGTGCCATGTCTTTGACGAGGCGGGTCGCCGCCTCGATGCCGATGTCCTTTTTTCGTGGGTTGACCGGGGGCTCGCGGTTCTCAAACAGAATGTTGCGACGAATGTAGATGTGACGCCGGGCCGCGTCGGGCATGTTCTTTCGGAAGTGCGCCGCGCGCGGCGAACGGAGGCCGTCCCGCTGATGCCGGATCGGGCGCTGTGCGTTGTCGAGGTCGACTCGCGACACGATCAAGCCCCCGCTTAACTCGTTCCCTCGAGATCGAGAAACTTGGAGACGAGGTCGACTCCGTGGGTCATGTCGAATTTTTTGTAAGCCATGGCCACCATCATGTTGGGATCCCCCGAGTGGAGCCGTTCATACAGCTGCTGTCGGCTTCCGTACGCGTCACCGGTGAGCTCCCACGCGAGCTTGCACAATTTGTAGCGGTCCATGGGAGAGGCGTCCTTGCCGCGCATGTAGACGTCGAGGTGTTTTCTGAGATCGGGTGCGTCCCAATCTTCCGCGTTCGGCAAGAAGATTAGTGAGCTCGTCCCTATGTGCTCGACGAGCTCCACGAATCGCTCCGAGATCATCGTGACCAACGAGCGGCGCTCGGGCCTGGTTGCCGGCTTGTAGTGTCCGCCCGGAGTCGCCACACAGTTTTTTTCTGCGTCGTCCAAACTGGAGCGAAGGAGTGCCAAGTAGGTACACATTTCCCCGAGGGCGGCGACAACGTGCGGTCGTGTCTCCATACCGGAGGTTTTCGCCAGGAGATGCCCGACCGTGATCAGGACCTCCATCCTGAGCTGGGTCAAGAGCGTTCCCGCGTAAGCGGCCCAGGTCATGACGTTGCCGCGGAAGAGCCGGTTGGCGGCGAGCGGTTCGCGGTAGAGGAAGATTCTCTCCCAGGGGACGAACACGTCGTCGAAGATGACGAGAGAATCGACTTCATCGAAGCGGGACGACACCGGGTGGTCTAGAGGATTGCGGCCACCGAAAACCTCGCGCGCGACTTGTTTCAGTCTAGGCGCATTGACCGGAATCGTGAACCAAATCGCGAACTCGGGCTCGTCTTCTTGAAAGAAATAGGTTGGCGACACGAGAATCTCGTTCGAGAAGAGGCCGAGAGTATTGAAGCGAGCACCACGCACCACGATGCCATCGTCGCGTTCCTTGACGACCCGCACGCACCGGTCTGGATCCTGGGAGGGGCGAAGCGACTTGTCCATGCAGGGATCGTGAAGCGCGTGGGACAGGCATAGATCGTTGTCGCGTGCGTAGCTCAAATAGGTCTCGGTGTTCTTGGCGAGGTCGGGGTTGAGCTTGGCGAGCTCGTCGCGGATATCGTAGTAGCCGACGACCATCGACGCGCAGAAGTCGGGAAGCCGCCCGCACATCCCGAAGACCTCACGGACCCACACTTCGGTGTTGGCGCGACGCAGCAAGAGCTCTTCCGGCTTCGTCGGCAGGTAGTACGAGTACGACGCACGAAGGCCGTTGTCTTGCTCGTAGGTCATCACGTCCCGGGTCGCGGGGTCGTGTTGCATGTCGTAGATACGCGCGAGGCTTCGCGCCATCTCGCGAAGCTCGGGGTGGGTGGTGACATCTTTCACCCGCTCGCCCCGGTACCAGACCTCGCGGTCGTCTCGCAGGCTTTCCAAGTAACGGGCGCCGGTCATCGCGCCTTGCGCGCGGGTCTCGGCGATGGGGGGAATGCGCTTTTCAGTCGAAGGGCTGGGCTCGTTCACGCGGTGCTCCAACTAGAGAAAATTCGTTGGCCAGATGACCGTTCGCCACATGTGGGCGACGGGGCTTCCATCGAAGCCGAGGCCTTCCTTGGGTTGTTTGAAGTTTCGTCCGATGATGTCGATGAACAAATCGAGCGTCGGGTTTTTGTCAGGGTCGAAAGCGTAGAGGTCGTTGATCGTGATCTGGCGCGCCGTCATGTACCACCTGTGGTTCTTCGCGTACTCGGCCGCTTCTTTCACATAGGGCTCCGGCTCGTAGTCCTTGCCGAAATAGCGGATGTAGGACGCCGGGTATTCATAGCCGACCGAAGGATCAGGGAAAAAGCGCAGGGCTTGGTGATAGCGGATAGCCCAGCTCACTCGCTCGGACACATACGGCTCGAGGAACTGGGAGCCCCAGTAGCCGTGGTCATTTCGCGCCAGGGCGAAAACGCCAATGTCATGGAGAAGGCAAGCCAAAACGGTCTCTTCGTCGAGGCCCGATTCGAGAGCGAGCGCGCCGCTTTGGAGCAAATGTCTGGCGGGGGCGAAGCGTTTTTCGAAGAAATCGACGAGTGTCGGCTTTTCAGGCATCAAGGCGAGCCTGGCGTCGTTTCCCATTTGCTTGAGATGCCCGCGCGTGGCCTCGAGCTCCGCTTGGATCTCTTCCTCTGGGCGTGCGAAGTTGCAAAGGCGCGAGCGCACGATCGGTCGCGCGTCGAGCTCCGCAATCATGCTTTCTTCGAGAGCTTCGGCCTGCGCCGAAAACGACAAGGCTTTGGCCGCGCCCATGGCGCCCGCGGCCGTGAGGAATGTCCTGCGGTTCATAGAATCCTCCGAATTACTGCCACACCGCGAAGGCCATGGCGTTTCCAGTGCCGGCCTCCGACCGATAGCAGGGAACATAGTCGATGAGGTTCATTTTGAGATCGGTGGTGGCGAGCGCGCCGATACCCGTGATCCAATTCTTGGTCTCGGACGTTCCCGAGCGGAAGAAGTGGCTCGGGATCGCTGCCAGTCGTTCGGTGTCGTTCGATTTCATGGCGGATAACACGTCGTCGTCGAACGTCTCGTCGAGGACAAAGTGACTGAGTCCGCCGGACATGATGATGCCGACGCGCACGTCCTCGTCCCACGACGCGATGGCCTTCGCCATCGCCTTGCCCAGTGCGATACACCGGGACGTCTTCGGCTGGTTCGGCGGGAAGAACGTGTTCAACACGACGGGAACCGCGGGGATGGGCATGTCGTTCATGATGCGCCGATAGAGAAATCCGTAGGCGTGGGGCAGACTTGCCCGTCCGCTCGGCCCATCCGGTAGCTTCTTCATCGTGGCGATATCGAAGTCGTCGTCGGTGAGTGACCGGACGAGATGTTCGCCGAGCTCGGCAACGCAAGGGTAGGTGACCGACTCTTCGGGGACGTTGGCCCAATGGGCGATGGACAGCCCCGGTTTCAACCGCGCGAGAGCAGCTTCATCCATTGCAATGTTGTCGATGCTGTCGCCGTGAACGATGCTGAATGGCGGCGTCAGGGACTCTTTGAAGATCTCCCGTTGATCGTTTCCGATGAGGACGAGCACCTCCGGCGACGCTGCCTTCAATTCGTCGGCGAGTCGCACGATCGCTTTTTGACATTGAGCGTGTCGGCGCTCGCACTCCTCGAGGCTCGATTGCTGCTTCAGGTTTTCGGGCGCGCGCAGCTCGACCAGCTCGTCGAACGTGTAAGTCCCCCCGCGGAATGCGTGCTCCCGGTTTTGCCGGTCCGCCTTGACGCGAAGAGTCCACTTGTCCGGCGGGGTCGACAGCAGGGGGCCATGCGAGCTCGCAAGTCCGAAACTGATGTGCGCCATATTGGATCAGGTGGCCGTCGCCACTGATTCTTCATAAGTGCCGTGTCCGACCTTGTCTTCGTCAAAGACTTTCCAATCCTCGACCCACTTGTGGGTCTCGTCGAACATTTCCTTGGTGTACGGATCGAAGACGATCCGCTCGCCCGGCCCGAACAAGCGCGTGTCCATTTGGTCGCGGAACCGCTCGGGAAACTCGTTCTGGTAATAGTGGGTGTATTTCTCGAGCCTGAGATCGATGTCGGCTTGCGCGCGCTTCAAAGCACGGTAGCATTTCCGGACATCTTCCTCGTCGACGTCGTCCGAGATCATCGCGGCAACCATGAACGTCGTATCCAACACTTTGCGGTAGCCTAGCTGCTCAGCGAAATACAGGGGGCCGCCGAAAAGATTCGCCGCTGGGACTTCGCCGTCGAGAAAAAGCTCGAGCCGCTGGAACAGCATGCCGCCGAAGTGAAGCTGGATCGCATCGCGCTCGAGGAACGGCTCGAGCGCCTGAATCGTCGAGTAGTGGCTTCCGGACTGAAAACCAACGGTCACTGGGACGCCGGCGAGATCTTCCGGGTTCTTGATATCCGAGTCGGGCGGCACGTAGATGCCGCCGGGAGTGACCGAATACGCTTCACCCCAGAGACGACCGTGGCCGTTGGATGCGGCCATGTTGACCGTCCAGTGACAGGCCGAGCTGACATCGCATGCGCGCCCTTTGCCTTCGAACGTTTGATAAGCACCGCTGCGCTTTTCGGGCGGTAGCTCATCGGCCGTCTTGATTGCCGCGACGTGCGTCTTGACGTCGTAGAACTCGTAGTCGAGCCCTTCCTGACTAAAGTAGTCCTTCTCTTCCGCAACCCACTCTTGAAGCCTCATGTGGGGCGCGATCACGAACTTGCCCATGATTCCCTCCGTGTGCTCAACGCAAGAGCCCCCTTTTTTGTTTTTCCTTCCAATTCAGCACGGCACTTCAGTTCTTTTTCGGTTCTTGCTGGCTTGGATGCCGCCGAGGTGTTGGTTCATCGCTTCGCGCGCGCCGGCGCCATCGCGCGCTTCAATCCGTTCGTAGATCGCGCGGTGAGTCTTTTGGACTCGCTCCGACACTTCGCGGGTTGCGCTTTTGTTCTCGGCAGGCCACACGACGTAACGAAGGGCGCGAAGAAGCGCGACGAGGGCTCGGTTGTGAGACGCTTCGGCGACCGCGAGATGAAAAGCAAGGCTTGCTTCGGTAAACGCGGCCGCGTCTTCGACGACTTGGGACGCGCGCTCGATTGCTTCCGTGAGACGCGTGAGATCCTTTGTCGTTCGATGCTCCGCCGCGAGCTCCGCCGTCATCCCCTCGATCGCTGATTGAGCACCGAGTGTTTCTTCCGTCCCCACGCCCGCGAGCTGAAACTGCACCGCGAGCGCGTCGGCGAAGTGGTCGAGGTTCCCGTTGGCGATGCGGGCGCCTCCACCTGCGCCTTGTCGAATCTCGACGATACCGGTCGCGGAAAGGCTTCTGAGGGCGTCTCGGACCGTGATCCGGCTGACGCCGAATCGGTCCGCAAGATCGTTCTCTGAGCCGAGAAAATCGCCGGGGCTCAGCCGACCCTGAAAGACTGCGTCGCGGATCTCTTCCACGATGCGGCTCGAAAGGGTACCCCCGCGAACGGGAGAGATCTTGTTAATAAAGGTAGCGGACACTGAGGGATTTCATCTCCCAAAGACACTAACGATAACAAAGATATGACATTTGAGTCAAGGCGCCGGGAAACCTTAGTTGCCGGCGTTTAGACGGCGGGTGCGGCAGTTGAGGGAGTGGTTTTCCGGTCGTGACCGGCCTTGATGTGTGTTTCCCAATAGACAGGCTTGGCTGCTAGAACCGCCAATCCTGCTGCAACGGCCACCGCTGCGAGGAGCATGAAGGCGTAGCGGTAGGTTCCCTGGGTGTCGTAGAGGTAGCCGATGGTCGGGGGACCGGCGGCGAAGCCGAGGGTGACGAACGCGGTCAATAGCCCGATGGTCCGCCCAAGAGATTTCGGCCCGAAACAGTGCTTGGACATCACTGGAATGTCGACGATTGCGCCTCCGTGCGAGAGTCCGCGCGTTAGCACGAGAGCGCCGAGCAGCAGACCTCCTTGCGCCGGGATGGCGATCAGGACGGAAAGCGCCATGATCAAGTAACACACCGCGACGCCTTTGACCGACAGCTTGTCGTAGAACCAACCGAAGCCGACTTTGCCGCCGATACTGATGAGCGACGCGATCGACGCCGCGCCTGCCGCAGCCGCCAGCCCAAGCCCGACATCCTTGTCCAGAAAAAGAACGAAATGCTGGGCGACCGCCTGATCCACGAACCCGATGAGCAAGACCGCGAGGCCTAACATCCAGAACGTAGGGGTTCTCAACACGTCGGAGAAGTCACCGTCCGCCTTGGGATCGGGGACGGATGCGGGCTGGCTGAGGTCACCGCGGACGATCCACAAAAACGTGGGTAGCGCGACAAACCAGACGCCCGCGCTCATGAGCGCCACCGACCCACGCCACCCTAGCGTTCGGGAGCCGATCTCGAGATTCAACAGCTGCGGCGTCAACGCGCGGATGAACGCTCCCCCGACGCTCGTGCCCAGAAGTGCCATGCCCATCGCAAAACCCTGCCGCTCACGGAACGACCGGGACACGAGAACCTTCATCGAAATCATGATCCCGATGGCGCCCATCCCAAGAGCGAGACCTACGGCATAGAAAGTTACCAGCGAGTCGATCCCCAAAAAGGCGATCATGGCGAGCCCAGAAACCACCCCGGAGGTAACGACGATCTTCCGTATCGACATCCGGTCGAGCAGAAAACCGAACATCACGCCGACGATCGCTCCGGACGCGAACTTGACTGTGGCGAACAGTGAGACCTGAGTGCGGCTCCATCCGAACTCATCGATGATCGGGGAGTAGAGGACCGGCACCATGAAAGTCGGAACCGCGAACATGAACACGAGGCAGAGAAAGGCAGCCAAGACCACCCACCATCTGTCAGACATCGCCGAGCCCTCCCGGGGCGGCATGGTAGCTTATGTCGGGTTCCGTTCCAACACCGCTGCCCATTCTTTCCGGCGGGCTTGGGCCCACAGCCAAGCGAGCGCACAGCAAACCGCCGTTCCCAGAACGGTCGATTGAAGCCCGAACCGCTCGGAGAGCACGCCGAGCGCGAGCGCCCCAGTGGCGGGACCCGCGCGCATAGCCATACCGTACAGGCCCATCACCCGTCCCCGCACATGGCCGTGTACGGTGTTTTGAAGCAGTGTTTGGCAGGTGATGCTCGTCGCGACGGTGGCGAAGCCGACGATCGCCATACAAACCATCGCGAGTGGAAGACGGTCGGTCGTAGCGAAGACGGCTTCTGCCGCGGCAACAACGAGGAGAAAGCTCACGCCGATACGCGTCAACCCCGCAGTGTGACCGCGTCCCGCGAGCCAAATGCTGCTTACGAGTGCGCCCACGCCAACGGACGCCACGAGCATTGCGAGTCCGTCGGCGCCTCGTTCGAAGACTCGGTCAGCGAACGCGGGCAGCAAATCGAAAAACGATCGCGAGAAGATGGTCGTTGCGACGATCAGCACCAGAATCGGGCCGACGCCTGGATGGGCGGCGGCATAGCGAAAGCCCTCGAGCACGTCGTTCCAGATGCCGCGGCTCGCACCCGGTGTCACTTCGTTTCTCAACGGCTCCACGCGAAACATGAAGATCAGAAACACGAAGAAACAAAACGTCGCCGCGGCGAATGCGGCCGCGACGCCATAGGCGGTAATGAGCACTCCGGCGAGCGCGGGCCCGACGAAACGCGCGAGGTTGAACAGGCTCGAGTTGATGGCGACGGCCGACGAGAGCTCTTCGATCCGCACCAGGCTTGGAACGAGCGACAACCGGACCGGTTGAGCGAAGGCTTGGATGACGCCGAGCACGAGGACGAGTCCTAGAAGTGTTTCTGTTCCGATGTGCCCGGTGAACGACAACGTCGCGAGCGTCGCCGCCTGAAGTGATTGAGCGAGCTGCGTCAAACGGATGAGTCGGATACGCTCGAAGCGATCCGCCATGACGCCAGAAAATGGCGCGAGCACGGTTGCGGGGAGGGCGTCGGCCAGGGCCATGATCCCGAGCCAGGTACCCGACTCGGTGAGCTTCCACGTCAGCCACCCGACGCCAACTTTTTGCAGCCAAAAACCGACAAGAGAAATCGCGTTTCCGGTAGCGTAGAGCCGGTAGCTTCGGTTACTGAGAGCCTGTGCGATGCCGTCGAAAGCCAAACGGTGTATCTTAGTGGTCTAAGCTCCGAAAAACAAGAATAGCGCTCGCCAGCCGATAGGTTCGAGCTTGTCGAGCATGCTATTCTCCGCGCGTCAAGGAGGTTAGGCATGACGTCCCGGAGAGCATTCCTCAAAGGTCTATGCGGGGTTGCACCACTGGGCTCAGCAGCGCCAACCGCTGTCGCTAGCGCCGTCAAGCCCGCTGCCGCGAGCCGCGACTACTTCGGCGAGCTCGGCGTCGAATCGTTCATCAACGCGCTCGCACCGTATTCGACCTTGGGCGGTAATCAAATGTGGCCCGAAGTCATCGATGCGATGGACTACGGCATGGGCCATCGCGCTCGTATGAAGGACTTGCACGATGCAGTCGGCAGGCGCATCGCCTCGCTCATCGGTTGCGAGGCAGCCATGGTGAGTGCGGGCGCCACGTCCGCCATCACCCTCGGCACCGCCGCATGTTTGACCGGGATGGACGAAGAACGCATCCAACGCCTGCCCGATGTCACGGGGATGAAGAGCGAAGTGATCATTCAGCGCGGGCATCGCTACTCGTACAACCACGCCGTCCGGAACTGCGGGGTGCGTCTCGTCGAAGTGGAAACCGTCGACGACGTCGAGCGCGCCATCAACGAGAAGACCGCGATGCTCTACTTCGTGTGGATTCGTGGAAGCTTCGGCAAGATCGACGCCGAAACGTTCGCGGGACTCGGCAAGCGACACGGCGTCGCGTCGTTCATCGATACCTCGACCCGGGTCCCCCCTGCCGAGAATCTGAAGAAGCTCTCGAATCTAGGGTTCGACCTCAAGTGTTTCTCCGGAGGGAAAGGGCTCAAGGGGCCGTACAGCGCGGGGCTTCTTCTCGGGAAGAAAGAGCTGATCGCGGCCGCCCGTCGCAACGGGGCACCCCACGACGACACGATCGGCCGCGGAATGAAAGTGAGTAAAGAGGAGCTCCTCGGAATGATGGTGGCTGTCGAAAAGACGTTCAGGCACGATCTCGAGGCTGAAAAGCGTGAGAAGGGGACATGGCTCGACGCGATCGATGTAGAGGTTCAGTCGATTGCCGGCGTCGAGACCGAGCGAGTGCTCGACCGTTTGCCCGCGATGCTGATCCGCTGGGACTCGCGTGTCAACCTGACACCCGAGCAAGCGCGAACCCAGCTGCGAGAAGGGGACCCTTCGATCGAGACGCGGCTCGTCGATGGAGTTTTGTCCGTTAATACCTGGTGCCTCGATCCCGAGCAAGTTCCCACCGTGCGCCGGCGCGTGGGCGAGGTGTTGCGAGGTCGCGCCTAAGATGAACAATGTAGCGTCGAGCGAAGCCTGGAAGGCGATCGAGGGCGGCTACGATTTGCAGGTCCACGTTGCCCCCGATGTCATCGAACGACGCACCGACGACATCGACTTGGCTCTGGATTTCATCGAGCGCGGGCTGAAAGGCTTCGTGCTCAAGTCGCACTATGTGCCCACGGCTGAGCGCGCGAAAGTGCTCACACGTGCGGTGCCGGGAATTGCTGCCTACGGCGCCGTCACTCTCAACCACGCCGTTGGAGGATTGAACCCCGTTGCCGTCGAGATCGCCGGCAGATCCGGCTGCCGGATGGTGTGGATGCCCACGGTCGATGCCGAGAACGAGACCGCGGGTAGGCCGGGAAGCGGTGCCAGGAAGCTCCCGTTTTGGGCGTCGATCCAGCGAGAGCTAGCCGCAAAGGGCATTTCACCGCCGCCCATGTCGGTGTTGGACGCCGAGGGCGCTGTCACGGATCGCGTCCGGCAGTGTCTTGGACTCATCGCCGAGCACGACATGATCCTGGCGACGGGCCATCTCGGCCAATGTGAGATCGTTGCCCTCGTCGCAGCGGCAAAGGAAGCGGGCGTGACGCGCATCATCGTTACCCACGCCGAGTTCCCCTCGCAGAACCTAACGCCTCGAGAACAGGTCGAGCTCGCGGACATGGGTGCGACGATCGAGCACTGTTTCACGACGATGCACACGGGTAAGGCCACATGGGAGACGTGCTTCGACAACGTTCGCGCGGTCGGCCCATATCGGTGTCTGTTGTCGAGCGATCTTGGTCAAACGATCAACCCGCCGGTTGCCGAAGGTCTTGCGAGCTTCGCGCAACGTTTTTTGGATGCGGGCTTTTCCGTCGAAGACGTGCACGTTATGGCCGTCACCAATGCGGCGAGGCTCGTGATTCCGTGACGGACGAGGATTTTGGGTGATGAAGCTACTTTTGTTGGCACTGCTTGCGACTCAAGCTCGACTACTCGACGTGGCACTCGATGACCCGGGTGTCGTCGAGGCGCTCCAGTATGTCGAGGGTCACGAAGCAGAGACCGCGGCGTTTCTTGCGGAGGTGGGTGCGATTCGGTCGCCCTCGGGTGAGGAGCGTGAGCGGGCCGAGCGCGTTGCCGCACGTATGGAGGCGATTGGTCTGACGCGCGTCCGTGTCGATGACAGCCCGAATGCGATTGGGGTCATTCCTGGCAGGTCCGGGCGCGCGCTCGTTTTCGTCGGCACGCTCGATGACCTCGCTCCGGTTGCGGAGCACCAGAAGACGTCGGGGCCTCCCCGCATTGTCGGCGATCGCGTCGTTGGGCCGGGCACGCACACGTCATCGACAACCGTGTCGATGTTGACCGCTGCCGAGGCTATCGTCGCGTCCAGGCTCGTTCCCGAACACGACCTCATTTTCGCAGCGGTCGCGCAAGAAGAGACTGGGCTCGTTGGGATGAAGAATCTCTATCGCGACCTCGGCGATCGCGCGCTGGCCTACGTCGATGTTCTCGGTGACGGCCGGCGCATCAGCTACGGGGCCATCGTGATCCAC
>CAMYKY010000019.1 GCA_947259165.1 uncultured Acidobacteriota bacterium
AAGTGAGGTTTCCTGACTGAGTTCGTCTTCAGTCAGCTGGAACGTTTCCACCCCGTAGTCAGCGAGTTTTGCAAGGAATACGCACCGCGGAACACCTGCAAGATTCGCTGCCGCCCCGGTTGAAAGCCGCCCGAGCTCGTAGAGCTTGGCGGCTGCTGCGAGTCGCAGCTCGGCCCCTAGCTGTTCCGCGTTCATTTTTAGAGCCAGCAAGGACTCGTCGGGCACCGATAGCTTGATCTCGCTCATGCTACGTTCTATTTTACCGCATGAGCTCAAAGACTGCCCGGCTGACTTTGCAAACAGCATAACTCCTACATGGCTGAGCTCGACTACGGCAAAGAGAAAATGGACGAATACCGACGTTCGGCGGATCGGGTTGGGGAACCCCAGGCTGCTTTCGAGCTCTGCCCGGACAGAGTCGCGCAAAACGCCACCGCGCCTAGCGCGGCTTTGGTGTCTTGGAGCCCGGTGCCCTAGCTTCCCCAGTTCCTGGGGCCGAAGTAATGATCGATATTTCGATAAGTGCAGGAAGCGTCTCGGGTCGGGCATTGAGCGATCTTATGGACCAAGTTCATGACTGGTGGTTCGATCTTGATTCCGTAGAAAACAGCGCGGACTCCCGATCGATCATAATCTGTTTGGGTCCGTCCAAGAACGCGCCACGCAATAGACCGATGTCATGGGCAGATGGATCAGTTTGGAACTCCCATTCGATAAGCTGGCTGTGATCGGCATCCGACGTGTTGAGCCGCAGAGACAATCTTTTATTGGGATATCGAGACGCAATCACATATCGGAGTAGAGATGGGTCCTTAGTCTCGAAGTGAGATTGCCGTGCCGTTACGCAAATCGGAGCGCCACTGGACGTGCAGCCCGAGCGCAAGCACTACAACATGCAGCATCGGATTTTCGACGGTGATGCGAGCAGGCCCACGCTTTTGGAGCGCCCGGACGCGGGATTCTTGTTCAGCGCGCGCAATCGTACGAGCGACGACGTGCAACGATTCTTGAGTCATTCTCGCTATCTACGCGCCTTCGCAACCGACGTTGGCGGGGAGGTTGTTGCTGTCTCTCGTTTTACTGTTGTTCGACCCAGACGTTGATCGACGTACTTTCCGTAAGTCCGTCGCTCCACATGAACGCGTCGTTCCACATGAACGCATCGTTCCACATGAACGCATCGTTCCACATGAACGCATCGTTCCACATGAACGCATCGTTCCACATGAACGCGTCGTTCCACATGAACGCGTCGTTCCACATGAATGCGTCGTTCCACGCGTAACCGCTCAGGCCCTCCACGTAATAGTTGCCTTCCTCGTCCCGATTCGCGCGTCCTCGGTAGTGAGACGCCCCGCTGATGTCCAGCGCGACGTCGAGCCCCTGGTTGGCGCAACCGAACTCGGTGCTGTAAACCGCGCGGTAGGCGTCGACCATCCCGGCGCCCTGTTGAAAAATGCTATACGCAAGGTTGCCGTCGCTGTCCACCGCAGTTTGGGCTGATGCCATGAGTCGGCATTTGATGTCGTCCGGACTGAGCGCCGGGTTGTGGTGCAGCATGAGTGCAACCGTTCCCGTCAAGACAGCGGTTGCTTGGGAGGTACCTGACATCATGAAATACTTCCCCTGGTCGTGAAACTCAGGGTGTTCTTTCGCGATGGTGGTGGAGACTTGCATAGTGGCGAGGACGTGCCCCCCCGGCCCCACGATCTCCGGCTTGATGAATCCCTCCTGTGTCGGCCCCGCCGAAGAGAACGTTGCAAGCGTATCATCGGATCGATCCGTCGGGGTGTAACCATCGGTCATGGCACCGACCGTGACCACGTAAGGGACGTTGCCGGGCACACCGATCGTCATAGCCTCGGGGCCTCGATTCCCTGCCGAAGCCACGACAACGATTCCAGCTTGCCAAGCCGCCATCACGGCGCGATTGAGCGGGTCATCCCAATAATACGATTGAGCGGGCGCACTGAACGAGAGATTGAGCACCCCGATGTTGTAACGAGACTTGTTGGCAACCACCCAATCGACGCCACGAATGACGTCCACATAGGTTCCCCACCCATGCTCGTCAAATGCTTTGACCGACACCAAGTCGGCCATCGGAGCGATCCCATTGTAACGGCCACCGAGTTCGCGGCTGTTGAGAGCGACACTCGTGACGTGCGTTCCGTGCCCGTTTTTGTCGTTTGTAACCCGGTTGGAAACCGAATCCCGTATCGCGTCGTATTGAACGATGGCTCGCTTTTTCCCGTCAGCGCTCTCGACAATGCCCGCGTCTTCCCAAACACCCGTATCGAGGATCGCGATCGCGACTCCGGCTCCATCGACCCCTTCTTGATGAAGGCGGTCGGCACCAACGAGCGATGGAACGAACGTTTCTCGGTCCTCGTTGCCCGAACTAGACAGCGATTCAACGCCGCTGATCTGGGCCGAACGGTTCTCGTAGACGTTGTCGATCGGATCGAGCTCCATGAGAAGGCTTGCTTGCCACGGACGGAGTTGCGCACCGACAGAGTCGATGATCCGAAGCTCATGCGTGATCGTCCCTCCCACGGATAGAACACTCGCGCGGACGGACGCGAACTCGTCGCCTTGGACGATGAAGGTCGTCACTGGTTGCGACGGTTCGGTGCCGAGGGACGCAGACCAAACGCAAAACCCAAGTGCGAGGGCTCCAGCTAATGTGGCTGCATTAGTCTTTCGCACAACATGTCTCCTTGACGTACTCCCGCGCGCGTCGACACGAATTTCGTAATAACAGATGCCTTGGGCTAAGCAAAACGGTGGCCAATTCTGGTGAATTGTGCTTCGAAACCGTGAGATTGGGAGCATCATCGAATCTATAGCCGTATCAGTCGGTTACAGCCATCAGGGTACCAGCGCGCGTTCAGGAGCTCTTTCGTGATAGCCACCTTTGCGGCGCCTTTGTGAAAAACCGGAGGCTAATCGACCGCAAAAGCGGCACATCGGGAGCGCTGCTTTCGACGCCCCCCCCAGCCTTGTGCATTTGAGCGGTCTTGGCTTCGAGTTCGTGGATCGCGTTGACGTAGAATTCCCGTCGTTGCTCAGCGCTTCGTTCTAGAAGGAACGGAAGCGGCCCTTAGGTGCACCGTTTCCGTCGACGGGAAGCGCTTGTGCTCGCCGCGTGAGTGCACCCGATACTGGGAACCACAACCTCATGCGCGGGCGAGCTTCCGGGAAGAAGCGGAAGGCGCCGAGCCGCCGTTTTAGCGGTCGAACGTACTCAGTCGCGGGTTTTGGCGAAGAGCTTTAGCTGGTCGCGGCCGTCTCGTGGGACGGGAATCGGATAGTCGCCGGAAAAACACGCGGCGCAGTAGTTATCGCGCTCCTCGCCCACCGACGCCATCAAGCCTTCCTGGGAAAGATAGCCGAGCGTGTCGGCGCCGATGTGCTCGGCGATTTGCTCGACGGTGTGGTTCGCCGCGATGAGCTCGTCGCGTTTTGGAGTGTCAATGCCGTAGTGGCAGGGCCCGGTCGTGGGTGGCGAGGAAACGCGGAAATGAACTTCCGACGCGCCTGCATGCCGGAGCATGCCGACGATCTTACGACTCGTCGTTCCTCGGACGATGGAATCGTCAATGAGGACGACGCGGCGATTCTCGACGACCGAGCGCACCGGGTTCAGCTTGATCTTGACGCCGAAGTGGCGGATCGACTGGCGTGGCTCGATAAAAGTCCGGCCGACGTAGTGGTTTCGGATGAGGCCGAACTCCATCGGAAGTCCCGATTCTTGAGAGTAGCCGGTGGCCGCGATGACGCCCGAGTCGGGCACCGGAACCACGACGTCCGCATCGACTGGCGTTTCGCGGGCGAGTTGGCGCCCCAAGGCGATGCGGGTCGGATGCACATCGCGCCCGAACACTTTGCTATCCGGTCGAGCAAAGTAGACATGTTCGAAAATACAATGCGACGGTGGAGTAGCGGAAAACGGCCGCAGGGAGCGCACCCCTTTGTCGTCGATGACCACCATCTCGCCTGGCTCCACCTCGCGGATGTACTCGGCGTCGATGAGGTCTAGCGCGCAGGTTTCTGAGCACAACACGTAGCGCTCTCCGACCTTTCCCAGGATGAGCGGTCGGAAACCTCGAGGATCGCGAACGCCGACGAGCGCGTCCTTGGTGAGGAACAGAAGCGAGAACGCGCCGGTCACCGTTCGGACCGCGTCGAAGATGGCGTCCTCGCGGCTGGATTGCATCGATTTTGCGAAGAGGTGAAGGATAACCTCGGTGTCGCTCGTGGTTCGAAAAATCGACCCGCGCTCGACGAGCTCGTTCCGGAGCGTGTGCGCGTTCACCAGGTTTCCGTTGTGACAAACCGCGATCTCGCCGAACTTGCACTCGATATAGATCGGCTGGATGTTCGCGTTATTGCTCTCACCCGAAGTCGAGTAGCGCGTGTGTCCGATCGCGTTCATCCCCTCGAGCTTTTCGAGTGCCTTGGCGTCGAACACGTCAGCGACGTAGCCCTTTTTCTTGCGGCTTCGAAAACCGGACTTACTCCCGAGCTTGCCGGAGGTCACGATACCGGCCGCCTCCTGGCCCCGGTGTTGGAGCGCATAGAGACCAAGGTAGGTCAGCCGTGACGCATCCGGGTGACCAAGAATGCCGAAAACACCGCATTCGTCTTTGAAGCCGCTCATGACGATAGCCCTCGCTCGATTGCCGTCCACCAAGTTTCTCGAAGCGTGGCGACCATTTCCGAGATCGCATGAGTGCCGTTGATCTGGATGTCGAGGCGCTCGCCGCCAGTCACGCCAATCCTGGAAAGCGGAACGCCGTGTCGTTCCGCGAGCGCGCTCAGCGTGTCCACGGACTCAGGTGCGACACTCGCAAGTATCCGACTCTGCGTCTCTGAGAACAAGACACCGTCGGCGCGTCGTGGGGCCTCGATCGCGACCGCCGCTCCCATGGTCTCGCCGAGCGGGCCAAAAAGACTCTCGGCGATGGCGATCCCGAGTCCGCCGTCGCTGAGATCGTGCGCCGAGCGGAGTAGCCGCTGGGACGTGGCGTCTTTCATGAGGCCATGGAGTGCGGCCTCGACGTCGAGGTCGAGCCTGGGCGGCCGGCCGTCGATTCGAGCGTGAACGGCCTTCAGGTACTCGCTCGCGCCGAGCTCGTCGTGCGTCTCTCCGAGTAGGTAAATGAGATCACCCGGTTGTTGAAAATGATGCCGAACGCATTTCGTTGCGTCGTCGATGATGCCGACCACGCCGATCACGGGAGTGGGATAGATCCCCACCCCTTCGGTCTCGTTGTAGAAGCTGACGTTGCCTCCGGTGATGGGAACACCGAAGCGCTCGCAAGCGTCACGGATTCCGTCGACAGCCTGGGAGAACTGCCACATGATCTCGGGTTTTTCTGGGTTGCCAAAGTTGAGGCAGTTGGTCGCTCCGATGGGTGTCGCTCCCACGGCGGCGAGGTTGCGGCAGCTTTCGGCGACAGCGCTCGCGCCTCCGAGATAGGGGTCGAGCGAAGCATAACGACCGTTGCCATCGAGACACATCGCGAGCGCCATCGGCGTGCCCTTGATACGAACCACACCGGCATCCGAGCCTGGCATGACGATCGTATTGCTTCGGACCATATGGTCGTACTGCTCATAGATCCAATGTTTGCTCGCGATCGTGTGCGACGAGAGCATCTGGACGAGAGTCTCGCCAAGGTCGGAAGGCTCGTCGACGTCGTCCGCATGTACTTCGGTTTGGGTCGCGAAAGAAGCGGGCCGCTCCAACGCTCGCTCGTAGACCGGTCCCTCGTCGGCGAGATAGCGGTTGGGCACGGACGCGACCGTTCTCCCGTCGGCGATGACGCGTAGCAAACCGTCCTCGGTGACGCGTCCGATGGCACTCGCGTCGAGATCCCATTTGTCGAAGATCGCTTCGACCTTTGCCTCTTTGCCCGCGTGGGCGACGAGGAGCATTCTCTCCTGAGACTCGGACAACAGGATCTCGTAGGCGCTCATGCCCGTTTCCCGCTTCGGCACCTTGTCGAGATCGATCTCGATCCCCATCCCGCCTCGAGCGCCCATCTCGCAGGTGGAGCACGTCAAACCCGCGGCCCCCATGTCCTGAATGGCGACGAGCGCGTCCGACTCCATGAGCTCGAGGCACGCTTCGAGCAAGAGTTTTTCCATGAACGGGTCGCCGACTTGAACGGTCGGACGTTTCTCCTCGGCCGCCTCATCGAACTCGGCCGAAGCCATGGTGGCTCCGTGGATTCCGTCTTTACCGGTTTTGGCGCCGACGTAGAAGACCGGGTTGCCGACGCCCTCGGCCGCGGCGAGGAAGATGCGCTCTTTCGGTGCAATCCCGAGACAAAACGCGTTGACGAGGGGGTTGAGGTTGTAGCTGTCTTCGAAGACGACCTCGCCGCCCACGGTCGGGATCCCCATACTGTTGCCGTAGTTCGCGATCCCCGCGACAGCGCCGCGCAAAATCGAGCGGTTCTTGGCGACACTGAGTGGACCGAATCGCAGCGAGTTCATGAGCGCGATCGGTCGAGCGCCCATCGTGAAGATGTCCCGGATGATGCCGCCGACACCCGTCGCCGCGCCCTGAAACGGCTCGATGAACGACGGGTGGTTGTGAGACTCGACTTTGAAAACGGCGGCGAGGCCCTCGCCGATATCGACGACGCCGGCGTTTTCTCCCGGTCCCTGGAGAACGTTTGGTCCCTTGGTGGGAAGCCGTTTCAAATGAACGCGCGAGCTCTTGTAGCTGCAATGCTCCGACCACATCACCGAGAACAGGCCAAGCTCGTTGTCGTTCGGTTCTCGCCCGAGCTTCGACACGATCGTGTCGTACTCGTCACGAGTGAGGTTATGAGCCTCGAGCTTCTCGTCCAGAATCATGGTTGCGCCGACATCAAGCGTGGTCCTTCGTCCAGGCGACGAGGCTTTCGAACAGTTTTCGGCCGTCGTCGGTTCCGAGCTCCGGTTCGTAGCAGCGGTCGGGGTGCGGCATCAATCCCACCACGTTTCCCTGCTCGTTCGTGATCCCGGCGATGGCGTGAGCGGCGCCGTTGGGGTTCGACGACTCATCGCGCTCACCGGCTTCGTTGACGTAGCGGAACACCACCCGAGAGTCGCGCTCGAGTGTGTCGAGAGTCTCGTCATCTGCGTAGAAGTTTCCGTCCGCGTGTCCAATCGGGATGCGGACGATCTCTCCATTGGCGAGTGTTTGGGTCATCGGCGAGTCCGCTCTCTCAGCGCGAAGGTACAAGTAGCGGCAAATATAGGTGAGCGTTTGGTTCCGCAGCATCGCGCCCGGCAGAAGGCCGGCTTCCTGGAGCATTTGAAAACCATTGCAGATCCCGATGACGGGCTTGCCGTCGTCGGCCATCGCGCGCACCGCGTCCATGATTGGTGAAAATCGCGCGATCGCGCCAACCCTCAAGTAATCGCCGTGAGCAAACCCACCTGGCAAGATCGCCGCGTCGTAGCCGGCGAGCGAGGACTCTTTGTGCCAGACGAGCTCGGCGAGCTCGCCGAGAACGTTTTGGAGCGCATACTGGACGTCTTCTTCGCAATTCGACCCCGGAAAGACGCAAACCGCGAAACGAGGCAAGTTAGTCCTCCACCTCCACCTCGAACACTTCGAGCACCGGGTTGGAGAGCACTCGCTCTGCGATCTCTCTCGCCATCGATGCCGCTTCCTCTTTGGAGCTCACGTCGAGCGTCAGCTCGAAGATTTTGCCTTGGCGGACGCTGGTAACCTGGTCGTATTCGAGCCCCGCGAGCGCATGCCCGATGGTCTCTCCTTGAGGGTCGTGCACGGCGCTTTTGAGCTTGATGATGACGTTGGCTTTCATGAGCCAAACACCCGACGGTAGATCGTATCGATGTGCTCCATTTGTCTCTCCAGATCGAACGCCTCGTCGAGCTCGTCCGCGGAGAGCCACTCGGCGACGTCCCCGTCGCCACCGAGAAGCTCACGCAACGTGCCCTTGTCCTGCCAGACGGCCATGGCGTTTCGTTGCACCACGCGATAGGCGTCTTCGCGTGCGAGGCCCTTTTTGGAGAGCAGCAAGAGCACCTGGCCGCTGAAGACCAGGCCCTTCATCGAGTCGAGGTTCGCCCGCATCGTGTCGGGGTAGACGATCAAGTTGTCGAGCACCGTTGTCGCGCGGCGAAGGATGTGGTCGGTCAAGATGTAGCTCGACGGCAGGATCATTCGCTCGGCGGAAGAGTGCGAGATGTCGCGCTCGTTCCAAAGCGGTACGTTCTCGAGGGCGACCTGCAAGTTGCCGCGAACGACGCGTGCGAGTCCGGAAATCTGCTCGCTTGCCACTGGGTTGCGCTTGTGCGGCATCGCGGACGAGCCTTTTTGCTTGTCGGAGAAGAACTCTTCGACTTCTCGGATCTCGGTGCGCTGCAAACTTCGGATCTCGACGGCGATCTTGTCGAGAGTGGACGCGGTGATGGCGAGCGCGGCGAGGGCCTCGGCGTGCCGGTCACGCTGCAAAACCTGGGTCGAGATCGGCGCTGCTGCTAGCCCGAGCTTGTCGCAAAGCTTCTCTTCGATGTCCGGCGGCAGGTGCGCGAAGGTTCCTACCGCGCCCGAGAGCTTTCCGACGGCGACAGCGTCACGCGCGTCGCTGAGGCGTTTGCGGTTTCGCTCCATCTCGGCGTACCAGAGCGCGAGCTTCATCCCGAAGGTCATCGGCTCTGCGTGGACGCCGTGAGTGCGCCCGACCATGAGCGTGCGCTTATGGTCGTGGGCCCGAGTCTTCAATACGCCCAACAATGCGTCCACGTTTTTCAGGATGAGATCGGTTGCGTCGCGCAACCTCATCCCGAGCGCGGTATCGACGACGTCGTAGCTGGTGAGTCCGAAGTGGATGAATCGCCCGGCCTCGCCGACGTTCTCCGCCATCGCCTGGGTGAAGGCGATCACATCGTGCTTGACGTCTTTTTCGATGGCGTCGATCCGTTCGATCGAGTACGCACCCTTCGCGCGGATCGCTTCGGCGGCTTCCTTTGGGATGATACCGACCTCAGCCATCACTTCGGCTGCGGCCGTTTCCACTTCCATCCACGAATCGAACTTGGCTTCCTCGCTCCAGATGCGACCCATTTCAGGGTGGACGTAGCGATCAGTCAGCATTGGCCGTCAGCATCAGGCTATGTCAGGCAAATTCCAAAACACCTTGCTTGTGGTCGTCGAGAGCCATCCGAGGCTCGCTCAGACGAAGAAGCGGTGTCGGTCTTCCGGCGTAGGTGAGATGCAATTTGGGCGCGCGCCCTCCGCGGCGATCGAGCGCCGCGAGGCAACATTCGAGTGCGAGGTGCTCGTGGTTGTTCTGCTGCGACAAGTGCGCGAGGAAGATATGGCGCACTCCGTCGGGAAGTCGACGCTCGAGATAACTCGCGAGCGCGTCGTTCGACAGATGCCCCCAGCGGCTGCCGACACGATGCCGAAGCGATGCCGGGTAGTCACTGTCGCGCAACATCTCGACGTCGTGATTCGCTTCGATGAGGATCGCCGAGCAGCCGCGAAGCCCGTTTACGACGTCGTCGGAAATATGCCCGATGTCGGTGACGTGACCGAAAGCGAGCTTGCCGCGCCGGAGTCGAAACCCGACAGGGTCGGCCGCGTCATGTGGGGTCGGAAAGAAGTCGACCGTCAGCCGACCGAGCTTGACGCTCGAGCGGGCGCGAGCTCGTACCCAGTCGACCGGCTTGTCAGGGAGTGGTTTGAGGGCTCGATACGTCCCCTCGGTCGCAATCAGTCGCACGTTGTGTTTCGCGCAGAAGCGCCACGCGCCTTTGGAATGGTCGCTATGCTCGTGCGAGAGGAGGACCCCGTCGATATGACCCGGCGATACCCCGAGCGTCCTGAGCCGTCGTTCGATCTCCCGACACGCGAGTCCTGCGTCGAGAAGGAGTCTCACCGAGCCATCGGAGACAAACGTAGAGTTACCTGAGCTACCGCTTCCGAGAACGGAGATGTGAAACTCAGGCAACCAGCAACTCCGGTTTGGGATCCAAGTGGACGTTTTTTCCGAGAAGCGTCATGGCGAGCGGACGCTCGGCGAATATTTCCGCCGCGAGTCGCAAAATGTCGTCGCTCGTGACCGCTTCGAAACTCACGAGGGCTTCTTCCACCGGAATGTGCTTACCGAACGTCATTTCCTGTCGTGCCATGCGCGACATCCGCGCACCGGTGGACTCGAGCCCCATGAGCGTGCTGCCGCGGAGATGGGCTTTGGCGCGGTCCAACTCATCGTCGGGGATCGGCTCCGTTTTGATCCGACTCAGCTCACGAAGCGTGAGATCCAAGACGTCGCCGACGTTTTTGGGGTCCGTGCCCGCATACACCGTGAGCTGCCCGCAGTCCTCGAAACTGGACAAACCCGAGTAAACCGAATATGCGAGGCCGTGCTCTTCACGAATGACTTGAAACAGTCTCGAGCTCAGATTGCCGCCCAGTACCGCGTTCAGGACATAGGCCGCGAAACGATCGGGCGATGCGGATTCGGGCGCTACCGTCCCCAAGATCAGGTGCGCTTGCTCGAGGTCTTTTTCTTGAATCTGAACCGAGGACGCGACCGCGGGAGGTGTTTGAATAACGCCGTCCGGCGGGGTTTGGAGCTGCGCAAAATGGGACGCCACGAGCTGTGTGACCACGTCGTGGTCGAGTCTTCCTGCGGCCGCCACAATCATGTTGCTCGGCGCGTAGGTCGTGCGAAAAAACGTGACGAGATCGTCACGGCGAAAACTCCCCACCGTTCTGGGCGTACCCAGGATGGGGCGCCCCAACGCGTGGTTGGGCCAGAAGGACTCGCAGAACATGTCGTGCACGAGCTCTTCGGGAGCGTCTTCGATGCTTTTGATCTCTTCGCAAATCACCATCCGCTCGCGCTCGAGCTCGTCGGCATCGAACTTGGGTGCGAGCACGATGTCGGAGAGCAGGTCCACCGCCCGGGGCAGGTCCTCTCCGAGGACCTTGGCATGGAATCCGGCATACTCCTGGGAGGTGAAGGCGTCGGTCTGGCCGCCGATCTCATCCATTTCCTGCGCAATGCGGGCTTGCGAGCGGCGCTCGGTCCCTTTGAACACCATGTGCTCGATGAAGTGCGCAAGACCGCTTTGCTTCTCGCTCTCGTGGCGGCTGCCACGCTTGAGCCACACCCCGACCGTCACTGAAGGGACGTGCTCCATCCGTTCGGTGAGGAGGGTAAGTCCGTTATCCAGAACCTGTTTACGGAACATTCGAGAAGGACGAAGACTATCACAGGGCGTCAGCGGCGGCAAAAAGATCACCGCGGAGCCCCGGAGGGCGAAATAGCAGAGTCTTTCTCGACATCCCTACGGTTGCGACGTGGTCTTGGCCGGAGCTCGTCAGAACGTCAAACCGATTTGAGCAGCGACATGCGTGTCGCCTCCTTCGACGGGAATGCGGGCACGGGCCTCGATCCGTACGGCCATGCCGTTTCCCGTCCAGAGGTTTACGCCGCCACCGAAATTCGCGATTCCGACCGACGACCCCGACTCACCCCCGAAGCCAATGCCGCCCACGATGAAAGGAACGATGCGGCTCGAGCTTGGAATGATGTGATACGAGACGTCGAACGACCCGACGAAGAATCCGTAGGCGTTGCTGCCGAAGATCGTCGCGTCCACGCCCAGGCCCAGCCCTTCGAAAACGAGCCAGTCTGCACCCGCGCCGAAGCCGTAAGTGGCTCCGCCGCCAGCGCCGGAGGTGAACGCCCCCACGCTACCGTAGAGGTAGGGCTGCGATTCTAGATCGTCGCGATCGAGCCCTTGCGCAAGAGCGGGCGCGGCAAGAAATAGCAGCAGGACGACTTGAAGGACGCTCGCTGGATTCGCCAGAAAGGACATCGCTACCTCCCGAGACCCGGGCTTTCGACCGTCGGTCCCTGCGTGACAGAAAGGTTTGCAAAAAGGGTGCCACGGCTCGCCGTTTCGTATCGACCCGGTGAATGCGCGATGGGGCAAGCAACAGAGTCCTGCTTTTGCCGCGGCGCTGGGTGTAGTCGCGCACTCGTTGCAGGTTGTTGCCCCCGTCCGTTGTGGCTCCGTGGTAAGAATGAGGTCTTGAAGAATCTATTTGGGCTCAGTCGTGGCCAGATTGAAGCGGAGCTCGTCGCGCTCGGTCACGCGGCGTTTCGGGGGAGGCAGATCTATCGGTGGATCTATGCACGCGGTGTCGCGGACTTCGAGGCGATGACGGATCTCTCGCGGGAGCTTCGCGCGGATCTCTCTCGGGCTTTCACGATCACGCTGCCCTCGATCGCACAGCGTCATGTTTCGCGCGACGGCACGATCAAATATTTGCTCGAGCTCGCGGACGGTCGGAACGTCGAGACCGTCTACATCCCCGACGGTGAGCGGCACACATTCTGTCTATCGACCCAGGTGGGGTGCCCGCTCAAATGCACTTTTTGTTACTCTGGAACGATACGTTTCGAGCGGAATCTCGAGCCGGGTGAGATTCTTGCGCAGCTACTTCTTGCGCGCGATGATCTGCCCACTCCTCCCGCACGCACCAACCTCGTCTTTATGGGGATGGGCGAGCCGCTTCTCAATGCGGAGGGGGTCTTGAGCTCGCTCGAGGTTTTTACGGACGACGACGCGTTCGCGGTATCCCCGCGTCGAATTACGGTCTCGACAGCGGGGGTCGTCGATCAACTCGAGACGTTCTCCGCCAAAGCGCCCACGATTGGCTTGGCCATCAGTTTGCACGCGACCACCAACGAACGACGCGATCAGCTCATGCCGATCAATCGCAAGCATCCCATCCGAGCGGTGATTGAAGCAGCGCGTCGGCTGCCATTGCCGCGTCGTCGTCGCATCACATTCGAGTACGTACTTCTCGGCGGCGAGAACGATACGCTCGAGGACGCGCACCGACTCGCGAGCCTTCTCGAAGGAGTCAAAGCAAAGGTCAACGTCATTGCCTACAACCCATGGCCGGGCGCGCCGCACTCTCGCTCGACCTCGGAGGCCACCGAGCGTTTCATAGAGGTTCTCGCGGCCGCAGGGTTGACCGCGAGCTTGAGACGAAGCCGCGGTGACGATGTGCTCGCGGCGTGCGGGCAACTCGCGAACCAGAGCGACGACGAGGTGCTAGAACGTCAAAGCTCCGATTGAAGTTTTTCCGAAGCCGCTTCGACTTCCTGGGCTTTTTGAGCTCGAAATGCGCGAATGCGCTCCGCTAGATCTGGGTCGGAGGTGGCGAGGATTTGGGCGGCGAGGTGGGCGGCGTTGCGGGCGCCGGCTTTGCCGATGGCGACCGTCGCGACGGGAAAGCCCGCGGGCATTTGTACGGTTGCGAGCAGCGCGTCCATACCGCCGAGGGACGTTGCGGACAACGGCACGCCGATCACGGGCAGGTGTGTATGGGCGGCCATTGCGCCGGCCAGGTGAGCGGCTGCGCCCGCGCCGGCGATCAAAACTTTGACTCCTCGCGCGGCGGCCTCCGAAGCGAGCTTGGCGGAGCGCTCCGGCGTGCGATGGGCTGAATAGACGCCCATCTCGAAGGGGATCTCGAGCTCTCGCAACACGACGGCCGTCTCGTTCATGACCTCTTTGTCGGAGATGCTGCCCATGACGACGATCACTTTGGCTGATGACAACGGCACTAACCTCCGGTGAGCCGAGCGAGGGCCTTGAGGCCAATGTCCTTACGGTACTGACGCCCCTCGAACTGAATGCGCTCGACGTGTTGATAGGATAGATCGATAGCTGCCTTGAGATTCTGGCCGAGTGCGGTCACGGCGAGGACGCGCCCTCCGGCGGTGACGAGGTTGCCGTCTTCATTCTTTGTACCGGCGTGAAAGACATAGGCAGCTTCGCCTAGCTCGATAGTCCCGTCTTCGAGCCCTTTAATGGGCTTGCCGGTTTCGTACGAGCCGGGGTAGCCACCCGACGCAAGGACCACGCTCACCGCCGGCTCCCGAGTCCATTCCGGGCGATGCTTTCCAAGACGGCCCTCGGCGACCTCGAGCAGAAGCGGCAACAGGTCGCCCTTGAGGCGGGGTAGGATCGCCTGAGCCTCGGGATCCCCGAAGCGAGCGTTGAACTCGAGCACTTTGGGGCCCTCGCTCGTGAGCATGAGCCCGCAGTAGAGCAGCCCTTGGTACTTCCGACCTTCCGCGGCGAGGCCGGAGATGGTCGGGTTGATGATGTCCTTGACGATCATCTTGAACGTATCGGCTTTCAGATTCGTTGCCGGGCAGATGCACCCCATGCCCCCGGTGTTGGGGCCTTCGTCACCGTCGTACGCGCGTTTGTAGTCTTGGGCCGATACCAGAGGGAGCACGTGGTGGCCGTCCGAGAGCGCGAAAAACGAAACTTCGTCTCCTTCCAGGAACTCCTCGAGAACGAGTCTCGTGCCGGCGCTTCCGAGCTGGCGGTCCTCGATCATCTTCGCCGCTTCTGCGAGCGCGTCTTCACGGTTGGCGACAATCGACACGCCTTTGCCGGCGGCAAGGCCATCCGCCTTGACGACCAGTGGCATCCCGACATCGTCGCTTTCGATCACCGACTTGGCTTCGTCCATGGAGCTGACGACGTGATAGCGAGCGGTCGGGATACCGTGACGTTTCAGGAAGTCCTTCGCGAACCCTTTGCTGCCTTCGAGCTCGGCAGCGGCCCGGTTGGGCCCGAATACCGGGAGTCCACGACGCCCGAACTCGTCCGCGAGACCGAGAATCAGCGGTAGCTCGGGCCCCACCACGGTGAGGCCGATCGAGAGATTCTCCGCGAAATCCGCGAGCTCGACGATATCGGAGGGGTCGATATCGATGCAGTCGGCGATGCCCGCAATCCCCGGGTTTCCCGGAGCGCAATACAGCTCCGTCACCTCGGGACTCTGTCTGAGCTTCCACGCGAGCGCGTGTTCTCGTCCACCGCCGCCCACGACGAGGACTCTCACGGCATCGCCGCCAAATTCAATTCTATCAGCAACTTACGATACTCACCGAATCCAGTGATTATCCCATGGAGGATCCGAAAGTGTCAACATTCGCGGTGAGAAGCAGTTGACAACTCGTAACCGCGTTACTTATAGTAGTTTCTAGTCGAACGGGCTTCACAAACCGCACCGATCAAGTTCAGGCGTTCGCTGGATCCATTCTCCGAAAAAGAGCTGGTCTTTTTTTCACCAGGGTAGTATCGGCCTCTCCAGGCTCTCCTGGGAGGATGAATTTTCGACGAATGCGGTGTCCAGTTCGACCATTTTAAAAAAGGAAGGGGGGTGCTGTCGCCATTGGCCGAGATTAGAGTCAATGATAACGAGTCGATCGAGAGTGCGCTCAGACGTTTCAAGCGCAAAGTCCAACAAGAGGACATCATCAAAGAGATCAAGAAACACTCGTTTTACATGAAGCCAGGAGACAAGCGACGCGCCAAGCAGGCACTAGCGCGTAAACGGCAGCGCAAGAAGATGCGCCGCGAGTCAACGGATACGTAAGCTCGTTGCGGCGGGCCGTATTCGGTGACTGCCGCGCTGCCGCCCTCAGCTATTCGCTTTCTGCTCTCCGGTCTCACTGGGACCGGAGGGCGGGGAGCGGGAAGCGACATCAATCGCGGGACTGCAAGGACGTGATGGCCGCGACGTTCACGATATCCTCGACGCTACAGCCCCGGGACAAATCGTTCGCCGGCATGGCCAAGCCTTGAAGAATAGGACCGATCGCTGCCGCTCCAGCGAGTCGCTCGACCAGTTTGCACGCGATATTGCCGGAGTTCAGGTCCGGAAAAATCAAGGTGTTGGCGTGCCCTGCGACCGCGCTGGCGGGAGCTTTCCTCCGGCCGATCTCGGGCACGATGGCAGCGTCGGCCTGAAGCTCGCCGTCTGTTGCCAGGTTTGGGGCCCGCGCCTTCAGGGTCTCGGCTGCTGCGGCTACTTTCCGGGTGTCGGGGTGGTCGGCGCTGCCTTTGGTCGAGAAAGACAGTAGCGCGACCTGCGGCTCGACGTCGAGAAACAGGCGCGTGTTTGCGGCCGCGAGCTGGGCAATCTCGACGAGCTCCTCCGCGCTCGGGTCGGGTAATACCGCGCAGTCGGCGAATAGAAATTGTCCGCGCTCGTCGGGAAAGCTCATCAGAAAGAAGCTCGAGACTCGGCGCACCCCGGCTTGAGTTCCGAAGACGCGGATTGCCGGTCGCAGAACGTTGGCGGTGCTGTTGTGAGCCCCGGCCACGTAGCCGGCTGCGTCACCAGCGGCGACCATGAGCGCCCCGAAGTAGAGTGGATCTTGCGCCCGGGTTCGGGCCTCATCTTCCGATATGCCTTTGTGGCGGCCGGTCTGGTAGAGACGTTCGCCGTAAGTGTCTGCCCTGGGGTGGTTTGTCGGCGACAGGATCTCGATGTTTGAGAGCGTGACTCCCGCGGATTGTGCAGCCGCGACGACCGTGTCTGGCTCGCCCACAAGAACGGGCTCGGCGATGCCACGCGAGCGGAGCTCGGCGGCGGCTTTTAGCGTTCGCGGTTCGGTCGCCTCGGGGAGAACGATCCGTTTCTGGCTCGACGCGGCGCGCCGCTGCAGCTTTTCGAGGAACGGGTCGGGCATTTCGAAGCGGCGAGTCTAGCACACGTAAAACGGCAACCAAATAAGTGCTCGTGGCTCAGATAGTTTGACAGACTATGGTGAGTGTGATAATTCTGTAGGGCTTCTACTGAAAGGGCGATGCCCTTGGTTTCTAGGAGGAACTCTGAGCGATGAAAATCGAGGAACGAGCAGTTGATGGCGTCACCATCTTGGATTTGCATGGCAAAATGCTCATCGGTGAAGGTGACGAGCTGCTGCGCGAGAAAATCAACAGTTTAGTCGAGAACGGAACCGAGAAGATCGTGTTGAATCTGGCCGAGGTTCCCTACGTCGACAGCGCGGGCCTGGGAGAGATCGTTCGCTGTTTTACAACGGTTAGCCGAAAAAACGGTGAGCTCAAACTCTTGAACTTAACGAAACGCATCCACGACTTGCTTTCGATCACAAAGCTTCTGACCGTCTTCGATACCTACGAAGAGGAGTCGGCAGTGATCAAGAGCTTCGACAAGGGCGCGTAGGAGTTGTTGGGGAACGCCTTACGCCGCAAGGAGTAGGGACGCCAACGTGTGAGGAAGCCAGAGCTCGAAAAGCCTAGAGAACCCAGCGTCGTCGCGGAAGCTCTGCTGCAGTTGAACGCGGGGAACTTTCTAGCGAATCGGTAGTGGCGCTGGTGTCTTACGCTCGCCAGCTCAAACAACTTCTCGTTTCCCTCCGCCCTCACCAGTGGACAAAAAATCTCGTCGTATTCGCCGCGCTCATCTTCTCGGAGCGTCTGTTTCATTGGCCTTCGCTGACGGCCGCTGCGGGCGCGGTCGGGATCTTTTGTTTGCTGTCGGGCGCGGTCTACCTGGTCAACGACCTGGTGGATGTCGAGCAGGATCGTCGACACCCGGTGAAACGCGAGCGACCGTTGGCTTCAGGGAAGCTGTCGAAAGGGTTTGCGTTGGCGTCGGCGGTGATTATCGTCACCGTGGCTCTGTTTCTTGCGTTCGAGCTGACCACGCCGTTTGGGATCGCGTCGGTCGTCTATCTCGTGACGATGACCGGCTATTCGTTAGCGCTCAAGCACGTCGTCATCTTGGACGTTCTCATCGTTGCGTTAGGTTTCGTGCTGAGGGCAGTCGCCGGAGCATTGGCGATCGACGTCGCCTTCAGCAATTGGCTTTTAGTTTGCACATTACTGGGCGCGTTGTTTCTGGCTCTAGCCAAGCGTCGACACGAGTTGACACTTTTGGCGGGTGAAGCAGCGGGGCACCGAAAAATTCTAGGAGAGTATAGTCCCTATCTGTTGGATCAGATGATTGCCGTGGTGACGGCCTCGACTTTGGTCTCGTATGCGCTCTATACGCTGGCGCCCGAGACAGTGGCCAGATTCGGCACCGATCGATTGATATGGACGCTTCCTTTCGTGTTGTATGGGATTTTTCGCTACCTGTACTTGGTGCATCGAAAGGAAGAGGGAGGAAATCCCACGAAAGTACTTCTCAACGATAGGCCGATTCTCGTGACGGTAGCGCTTTGGGCAGCGACGGTCGTCACGGTGATTTACCACGGAAGCCGATCGGGATAGACTCTCCGAAACAACGAACTGCCCAACGTAGTTAACGCGTCCTACCTCCGGGTGGGCGCGGTTAGGAGGCCTATGTCTACCTTCAGCGCGAAGGGGTCGGACATCGACGTGGAGGCCATCATGGCCAACATTCGAAAGAAGATCGAAGAGAAGCGCAAAGGGCTCTACACCGAGGAAGAAGTGCGCGAAATCGCAGAAATGCAGCTCGACGCGATCCTCGACAGCAACCAGTTCAACAGTGATTTCGTCGCGGCGTTTCGGGCGCGGGACGAGCAGTGGAACTACACATTCACGCCTGAGACGATCTATGCATCATCGCGCGGAGGAGGGGGCGGGCTCATCCGCTCGCTGCGCGGACTGTTGAATCCTCTCTTGAAGTTGTTCTTCAACCCCAATCCCATCATCAGCGCGCTCTCGCGTCAGTCCGACTTGAATCGCTACTACGTGCTCATGCTCCACAACATGACGACCGAGATGACGAGGTTGAACCTCGAATTCACCAATCTCAAAGCGCGACTTCGCACTCTCGGCGTCCGGGTCGACTTTCAGACGAAACGAGAAAAGACCTTCGAGCAACTCGCGACCTCCAATCGGGAAGCACGGGAAGCACGGGAATCGCGGGAGCCGAGAGAGCCACGGGAACCAAGAGAGACTCGGGAGCCGCGACAGGCACGCGAGTCGTCGTCGCGCGAATCCGCGTCAGGCGAAGGTCGCCGTCGCGGGCGGGGTGGTGGTGGCGGCGGGCGTCGCCCCTATCGTCGCCGTCGCGGCGGCAAGCCGAACGGCGGTCGCGGTGGGGATTCCGGCTCGCGGGACAGTGGCGGCGGAAGTGGCGGTGGAGGCTCGAAGTAACCGAGCGCCAGGAGGCTCTTCTCAGACTGTGACTCCGCGTGCAGCTCGACCTTCTTCGCAGCCGCGAAGAGACGTCGAGCCGCTCAGACTCGCGTTCATCGTGCAGCGCTACGGCGAGGACGTGAATGGGGGCGCAGAGTATCACTGCCGTCTGATCGCGGAGCACCTGGCGCCGCAGCATCAGGTCGAGGTCATGACCTCGTGCGCGAAGGACTACATTACTTGGCGCAACGAGCATCGTCCTGGGCTTGATGAAGTCAACGGGGTTCGTGTGCGTCGGTTCAAAGTCAGGAGACCTCGGGACCCCGACCGTTTCGGGCGCTTGTCGCAGAAGGTTTTTCTCGGGCGCCACAGTGAGAAGGATGAGCTCGCGTGGCTCGATGAGCAAGGACCGTTTTCGCCGAAGCTGTTATCGTTCTTGAAACGCCGCCATGATGACTACGACTACTTCATCTTTTTCAGCTATCGCTACTATCACAGCTTTTTCGGGGTGCAGGCCGTCGCGCCGAAGGCCGTGTTAGTGCCAACCGCTGAAAGGGACGAAGTCATCAATCTCGATATTTTCAAGGGGATGTTCAACCTTCCGCGAGCGATTGTTTACAACTCCGTGGAGGAGCGCTCGATGATTTGGAAGACGTCGGGCAACCGAGCCGTTCGCGGCGAGGTTGTCGGAGTCGGCTCCGATGTGCCGTCGTCCATTGATCCGGAGCTCTTTCCATCTCGTTATCGAGTGTCGGGGCGCTACATTATTTATGTCGGACGGGTCGACCCCAACAAAGGCTGCCGTACGCTGTTCAACTACTACCGTCGCTATCGCGAGGAGACGAAAACCCCACTCGAGCTCGTGCTCGTCGGCGGCAAGATGATGGAGATTCCCGAGGAGCCGGGGATTCGCTACGTCGGGTTTTTGTCGGAAGCCGAGAAGTGGAGTGCGCTCGTGGGCGCCGAGCTACTGGTGATGCCGTCCGAGCTCGAGAGCTTGTCCATGGTGACGAACGAAGCCTGGTCCGTGGGGAAACCCGTGCTAGCGAACGGTAAATGCGACGTGCTCGCTGGGCAATGCCGACGGTCGAATGCCGGCCTCTACTTCGAGGACTACTACGAATTTCGAGAAGCGCTGTCGCGTCTCGAATCCGATGCGGCATTGCGCGAGGGCCTCGGGGAAAACGGCAAGATCTACTACCGCGATCACTACCGTTGGGAAGTTGTCGAAGGCAAGTACAACCGCATGCTGTCGTTGCTCCGCGAAGAAGATCGGCTGAAGCCTCCGGTGATCGCTAGAGTGGGCCTGTTGGCCCGGCTGACGCGCTTCGCCGGGCAGGCCCGTCAGGTTGTCGCGTAGATGCAGGTTCACCAGATGCTGGCCGCGCTGTCATACGGCGACGCGATCGGTAACGAGGCGCTTCGCATCCAGCAGATTCTGCGGGAGGAAGGGTTCGATTCCGATATCTTCGCGGAATCGGTGCACCCCGAGATGGCGGGTCATGCGAACAAGCTCTGGGATTACCAGAACATAGCGTCTCCCGACAATCTTCTCATTTTGCACTTTTCGATCGGCGCCGGCGTTAGCACATTCGCCTATCATCTCCCGGACCCGATACTACTCGTCTATCACAACATCACGCCGGCGCGATGGTTCGCGAAGTTTCACGAGCACCTCGCCGGTCTGTGCTATCACGGTCGTCGTGAGCTCTCGGCGTTCGTCCCTCGAGCCCGATTGGCGCTCGGCGATTCCGAGTTCAACCGCGCCGAGCTCGAGGCCGTTGGGTTTCACCCTACGGGGGTTTTGCCGCTGTTGCTCGACCCTGACCGTCTCGCGGAAGATCCGAGCCCGGTCGTGCTCGAGATGTTCGACGATAACAAGTCGAATTTCTTGTTTGTCGGCAGAGTGATCCCGAACAAGTGTTTCCAAGATCTGATCAAGGTGTTTGCGTTCTACCAGAAGTTCATCGATCGCAACTCCCGTTTACTGCTCGTCGGCGAATGGGTAGGGTTCGAGAAGTACTATGAAGCGCTGGTTCGACTCGTCGATGACTTGGCGTTGAAGGATGTCGTTTTCACCGGGCACGTCGATGACGATGACCTGTCGGCGTACTACGAAGTGGCCGATCTGTTTTTGTGTCTGAGTGAGCACGAAGGCTACTGCGTGCCACTCGTCGAGGCGTTCAGGTTCGGCGTTCCCGTTATGGCGGCTGATGCGGGCGCCGTTCCCGAGACCCTCGGGGATGCGGGCGTTCTTATTCGCGAAAAACGAATCGATGAGATCGCCCTCATGGCCCACGCCATCGTTACCGATGAAGCGTTAGCCCAAAAGATCGTCGAGGGCCAGGACCGCGTGCTCGATCGCATGGAGTCGCTCGATGACGCCGAGCTGCTCATGCGGTTCGTCAAACAGGCTTTGGCAACGGAAACGGTGAGCCGCTGACATGCGTGTCGACCAATGGGTGCCGGCAGCGCATCGCGGCGATGCGATTGGCGATGAGGCGATGCGCATCCGAGACGTCCTGCGCGGAGCCGGGATGGACTCTGACGTGTTCGCGCTAGACGTCGACGACGATCTCGAGGGAGACGTTCTCGAATTCTCCCAAAGGCCGCGAAGCGACACGACGATTCTTCACTTCGCGCTGCCGTCTCCCCTGACGGCGGCGCTCGCCGACACATCGGGCAAGAAGATTCTCATTTACCACAACATTACACCGTCCCGATTCTTTGTGGGCTATGACGATGAGCTGGCTCGTATCGCCGAAGCGGGCGTCAAGGAACTGGTCTCGTTGGCGGACGAAGTCGATCTCGCGCTTGGCGATTCCGAGTTCAATCGGGAGGAGCTAGCTAATCTCGGGTTCTCGCGGACGGGAGTGCTTCCCATTCTCATGAATTTCGACGAGTTTACCGATGGAACCCCGAACCCGGTCATGGAGGAGCTGTTGAGCGACGGACGTGCCAATTTCCTTTTCGTCGGGCGTGTCTTTCCGAACAAACGGTTCGAGGACCTGGCGCGGCTCGCTTTTTTCTACAAGAAGTACGTATCAGAAGATTTTCGATTCATCCTCGTCGGCAAAGCCGGGCGGATGGAGCGTTATCAACAATCGGTACAGGCCCTGGCGGACAAGTGGGGTTTGAGGCCGAGTGAGTTCTTGTTCACCGGTCACGTAAGCTTTGACGATCTGCTTGCGTGCTATCGGTGCTCCGATGTTTTTATCAGTATGAGTGAGCACGAAGGCTTCGCAGTGCCTCTCGTGGAGTCGATGCTCATGGATCTCCCGGTGATGGCCTATGCCGCTGCCGCGGTGCCCGATACTCTGGGCGGCGCCGGGATTCAGTTTCGCGAAAAGCGATACGAGGAGTTGGCCGAGATGGCCCTTTTACTTACAGTCGATACGAATTTGAGAGCAGCCGTGATCCGCTCTGAGCAAGAGCGATTGGGGCGGTTCCAACCTGGTCGCGTCGAGGCGGATCTTCTAGGCTACGTCGAGGAGGTGCGCTCGTGAAGCTGGCATTCATCGTACAGCGATATGGACGAGAGATTCTCGGAGGCTCCGAGACTCTAGCTCGCCAGTTGGCCGAGCGACTGTCGCGTCGCCATGAGATCACCGTGCTCACAACGACAGCGAAGGATTACATTACTTGGAAAAACGAGTACGAGCCAGGCGAGGAGAAGCAGCGCGGCGTTCAACTCATACGCTTTGCGGTCGACGGCGAGAGAGATATCGACGAGTTCAACAAGTTCTCGGAAGAGATCTATCAGGGCGAGCCGACACGTGAGCAGGAGCTCGATTGGCTCAACCGGCAGGGCCCGGTTTGTCCCGGTCTCATTGAGTATCTCGAAAAAGAGCACGAGAACTTCGACCTGCTCGTGTTTTTCACGTACCTCTACTATCCGACGTTTTACGGTTTACAAGTCGCGCCAGAGAAGAGCGTCCTTATTCCCACGGCTCACGACGAACCGCCGCTCAAGCTCTCTATTTTCAAGGAAATGTTTCAGCTTCCGGGTTCTTTCTTGTTCAACACGGAAGCCGAAGAGCTCCTCGTGCTCGAACGTTTTCCGGTTCACAAGAAGATGCGCGAAACCATCGGGATGGGCATGGAGCTTCTCGACCAACCCGATCCTTCGATTTTCCGCAGCCGTCACAACGCCTCGGCCAAGTACTTTCTCTACGCCGGGCGCATCGACGGCGGTAAGGGCCTCGAAGAGCTGTTCCGGTATTTCACGTTTTATAAGGAAGAGAATCCCGCATCCGGAAACTTGGAGCTCATGCTCATTGGCAAACTTGGCATGAAGCTTCCGGACGACAAGTCTATCCGCTACGCCGGATTCGTCGACGAAGCCGAGAAGCTTTCGGCGATGGCCGGTGCGATCGCGGTCTTGCAGCCGTCCAAGATGGAGAGTCTTTCTATCGTGACCCTGGAAGCGTTTGCCGTGGGTACGCCGGTCGTCGCCAACGCTGCGTCGCGCGTTCTCATCGATCATTGTCGTAAGGCCAACGCCGGGTTCTACTATCACGAGTTCGAGGAGTTCGAGGGGATTATCAATCTGCTGCTCTCGGATCGGAACCTCGGCAAGAGCCTTGGCAAGAACGGACAGCGTTACATCAAAGACAACTATGGATGGCAGAAGCTTCTGAACAAGTACGAGCTTGCGCTGCGCGCCTCCGGACGCCCTCTCAAAGAGCCCAAGGAAGCTCGACGTCGCGACCCGGGCGAATCGAGAGCGGAGACGACTCAGAAGGGGCGCGAACGCGACGACCAACGGCCGCCCGCCGAGATCGTGGCCGCTACACCGGCTGCGTCACAGAGCGATGAAAAACCAGAGCCCGAACGGTCGGAGAGACCCGAGCGTGGGCGGAGTGTGAAATCTGACGCTGCCCAAGGCGGGCAACGTGACGCTGCGCCACACGAGAGCCCGGATAGCGCGGGAGCCTTTGTCGGTGCGGTGTCGGAATCCGCGGACACCGACGCGACGGTCAGCGAGATGGAGCAGCGCAAAGCCCCGTCGCGCGATGATGTCGATGCCAGCAGGGAAGGCTCCGGCCTTCCCGCGGAGGCTCGCGTTACCCGCGAAGGCGATCTGGCCGAGCCCGCGAAAGCCGAGTCGGTCGTCGATTCAGGTGACGAGCCCCGGAGCGTTGAGGCAGCGCCTTTGGAGCCAGCTGAACCTGCCGAGCCAGCAACAGACAAACCGTCGGGCGAGGTTATCACCGGCGTTGAGCCTGAAGGGGACGCTGCCGCCGAGCTCGTCGAAGAAGAAGTGAGCGAGGACGTCGCTCACTTGCCGAGTTTTTTCCAGGCGGCGATCCCGGCGCGCAAGCAAGAGCCTGTGGTCCGTATTGCGCCGAAACCGGCCGAGCCGAAGCTTCAGCCACCCCCGCCCCCTCCTCCGCCTGAGCCACCCGCTGACGGCGGGTTGCCCTCGTTTTTCCGCCCCAAGCCCGAGGCACTGGCGAAGCCTGCGCCTCAGCCGGAGGAGCTGAAGGCCGACGAGCCTGAAGCTGTCAAGCCTGAAGCTGAGGAGCCTCAAATTGAGGCGACGAAAGAGCAGGAAAACGAACCGCCGAGCGACCGAGCGGACGAGTAGGGTTTCATCGGTGAGGCCGAGCCTTTCTTGAAAAGTCGAGTTCGGGGGATGTGTTCGTAGCATCCGTCCCCGAAAGGGTTACTTCCCTCGTGGGCCGGCGTGGGATTAACTCCGCGTGTACGTGGGGCGAAAATACGTCACCGACGCTCGAGACTGCGAATCGACGTTTGGTAAAGCTTATCGGTGGCCTCGAAGTTCGAAGGACGATTGCGCGCGAGCCACAGCTCGTGATGACGCACCAGGAGTCGCCGCTGCTCGCGGGCGAGCGTCTTCGGTCGTTTTCGTGAAAGTCCCTTTTCTGCGGCAAAGATGGACGCGTCGATCGCGAAGCGTAGCTCGTCTCTTGCAATAGGGCGCGGGGCGAATCGTTTTCGGTTGGCGATGAAGGTGTCCCTCGCTGTCACGAGTCCGGCGAGCGTACGTCCAAGGACTGTGGGGTTCACCTGGTTTGTAAACTTCGCCTCGACGACATCATCGAAATACAACGACTTGAGCGGTGAATTGTTGAAGTGGTCGAATCCTGTTTGGTGCAATCCGCCGAGGGTCCGGTAGATGCGGCCGGTAGCGCCCGAAGTGTCACCGAAAATCTGGGACGAGAACGCACGCGAGAACGCGCGCGCGTCGAAGTGAGTGCTTCCCCAGCTCGCCTGAGCCCCCCAAGCAAATCCGAACAGTGAGTTCCCGAGCAGGTTGTACGCTCCGTTGTCTCCCCAGTCCGTGTTAATGAACCCTTTGGCGCCGAATTTCTTTCCGGCTTCGGCGTGTCCCTTGATGTTCGCAATAGCGTTGTCGCCTCTCGGAAACAGTGTGTTCCAGCTCGCGGTTCCCGCGCACACCATGAAAGAAATGCCATGCTTTTTGAAAACTCGCACGCGCCGGAAGTCGTGGTCGGCCTCGTACCACCAGTCGAGCAACATGAGCTCGCGGCTCAAAAGAGGGAGCTGCTCTGGGTGTTCGTGGACGACATCGCCCCAGACCATCGTCTTCTTCCCAAACGTCTTTGCCAAGGCTTCGACGCGCTCGAGGTGCGCGCGGAAGACGGCGCCGCGACCCTCTTTCTCCGCCCACGCCCTAGATCGACCCTTGCCGAGATCGACGGGCTCGTCGCAGTTCGCGTTGAACCACGGCGAGCGAAAGTTTCCGATGTACTCCGAGTAGAGATCTTCCAACAGCTCGTAGCTCCCCTCGAGCGCGGGCGAGATGGACCAACGGCGGTCGCTTTCCGCGAGGTGGCGGTAGCGAGAAATTCCGAGGAGATGGTGCATGTGGCCAAGCGACTGGAGCGTCGGTACGAGCTCGACGTGGCGTTCAGCCGCGTAGGCATCGAGCTCGCGAAGCTCTGCCGCATGCATCGGTGAGGCACCTTTGCCAATCAAAGGGTGACGTCGAAACCGGAACACATGCTCCGTGTAGAGCATGAGCAGGTTCAATTTGAGTTGAACCATGAGGTCGACGATCCCTTTGAGTGTTTCGAGCGTCGGCACCTTGCCGCGCGAGATATCGATCAGGAGCCCTCGCCGCTCCAGATCCGGGGAGTCGGTGATGTCGCAAGCCGGCACCGACGTGCGCGCCAGTTGCGAGAGCGTCTCGACGCCGTATCGAAGTCCCGCCGCACCCTCTCCGAGGATCGAAATCGCGTCCGGCCGAGCTCGAAGCCGATACCCCTGTCCTTCGTTCGCGTTACGCGAAAGCTCGATGCGCCGCCCGAGACCCCTCGTGCCCGCATGCGTCTCGATTGGAAGGCTGAGCCCAGTGCGACGTGAAATGCTGTCCCGAAGGGCGCAAGCCGAACGAAAATCGTCATCGTCGGTCTGCGTCAAAACGATCGGCGTATTGGCCCGCAGACGAAATTTGCCTTCGCGAAGCCGAACGCGTCGGGGTGCTGGCAAGAGCGTCGAAGACGGATGCATGGGTGATTCTACTGCTAATGCTCACCACGGAGGCACGGAGTAAAAGAGCTATTCCTCCATGTTGCCTCCGTACTACTATTGTCGAAAAGCCTGTTATCAAAAGAAGAAGAACTCAACGCAAAGGCGCAAAGGCGCGAAGGCGCAAAGTGAGCACCTCCGGCGGGACGTCTCTTTGGCAGGTGTCCAATCAACGTCCGCGGCGGCAATGACCGCCACTCATACTCGACGACCTTTGCGCCTCTGCGCCTTTGCGTTGAGAGTATTGGTTGCGGCTCTGCTGCGCTGTGTCTCCGTGGTGAAGAAAGCCGAATGCTGGCTGCTGGCTGCTGGATGCTGATACGCTACGCTGATATGAGCGATATCTGGCCCGCGGCCGTTGAGGCCGCCGATCGAGTGGAGCCCGATATGGTGGTGGGGCTCGGGACAGGGCGCGCCGCCGCGATGTTCGTCCGCGCTCTGGCTCGCCGGATCGAGTGCGGCCTCACGGTCCGAGGCGTTCCCACCTCGGTCAAAACGGCCGAGCTCGCCAAGGAGCTATCGGTCCCGCTCACTGCGCTCGACGAAATCGATCGCATTGATATCGACGTCGACGGTGCTGATGAAGTCGACCCCAACCTCGACCTGATTAAAGGACACGGCGGAGCTCTGCTGAGAGAGCGCGTCGTGGCCTCGATCTCGAAAGTTTTCGTGGTGATCGTTGGCGAGGAGAAGCTCGTTCCCCACCTCGGAGCCAAAATGTCCGTGCCCGTGGAGGTGGTGCCGTTCGCGGTCCCGGTCGTCCGAGCGCGTCTTCACGACCTGGGCGCGGCCGTTGAACTGAGGATGGGCGAGGACGGGCCTTTCGAGTCTGATAATGGCAATCAAATCCTCGACGCCCGGTGGACTCGTATCGACGATCCGCTCGAGCTCGAAAAGCGCATCGATGAGCTTTCTGGCGTCGTTGATAGCGGTCTGTTCATCGGGATGGCCGATGTCGTTCTCGTTCATCATGGCGATGGCTTCCGCGAAATGAAACGCTCCTGAGCTCGATCGACAATGGCCGATCCCGCCGTCGAGCTCCGCGAGGTCAGCAAGGCTTTTGGTGGCGATCGTCCTGCGCTTTCGAAAGTCTCGCTCCAAATCGGAAGCGGAGAAACTGTCGTTCTTTTGGGGTCTTCGGGGTCGGGGAAGACAACAACGCTCAAGACGATCAACCGGCTGGTCACTCCCGATTCCGGCGAGATTCTTGTTCGTGGGAAAAGCGTCGGCTCCTGGGATCCAATCGATTTGCGGCGACAAACCGGGTACGTGATTCAAGAGGTCGGACTCTTGCCGCATCTGTCCGTGGAAGACAATATCGGCCTCGTGCCTCGACTATTGGGTTGGACGGAACAGAAGCGGCGTGAACGAACCCTCGAGCTTCTCGAGCTCGTTTCGCTCGCGCCAGAGGCGTTTGCTCACAAACGCCCGTTCGAGCTGTCGGGTGGTCAACGTCAGCGCGTGGGTGTCGCGCGCGCACTCGCTGCCGACCCGCCCCTACTCTTGATGGACGAGCCCTTCGGTGCGTTGGACCCCATCAATCGCCGAAAACTACAGGACGAGTTTCGAGAGCTTCGTGACCGTTTGAACAAGACCATCGTGTTCGTGACCCACGATGTGCCCGAGGCACTCAGGCTCGCCCACCGAATTGGGGTCATGCACGAGGGAAAACTGCTGCAGCTCGATTCGCCGCGAACGGTGCTCGAGCGTCCTGCCGACGCGTTCGTACGTGACTTAGTGCGCTTGGATACGAAGGAAGCCGTGCTCGGATCGTGACGCGTATCATGGAGATCCTCCAGTTTTTTGTCGAGCGCCATGACGAAATATTGAGCAAGACGTGGCAGCACTTGCAGCTTGTCGGTCTCTCTATGTTCATTGCGATCTTCGTCGGGGTTCCTCTGGGTTTGTTGTTGACGCGGAAAGAGAAGCTGGCGCCGCCCCTTCTCGGATTCGCCAATGCGGTACAGACGATACCGAGTCTTGCCCTGTTCGGGTTTCTCATTCCGATCCCGATCATCGGTGGGATCGGAATGCGTTCGGCGACGATTGCTCTCGTGCTCTACGCGCTCCTACCCATTCTGCGGAACACGTATACCGGGATACGGTCGGTCGATCCTGCGGTGGTGGAGGCAGGGAAGGGAATGGGCATGACCGATATTCAGAGGCTACGCTGGATCGAAGTGCCGCTTGCGCTTCCGACCGTGATCGCCGGCGTTCGGATTGCGACGGTGCTGACGGTTGGCTTGGCGACGATTGCCTCCGCGATTGGCGCCGGCGGGTTGGGAGACTTCATTTTTCGCGGCATCACGATGGTCGATAGTCGGTTCATTTTGGCGGGTGCTCTGCCGGCGGCAATTCTGGCGATTGCCCTGGACGCGCTACTCGGTCGTGCCGAGAAGAGGTGGGTGATGTCGTGATCCAGAAATCCATATTCGCGATGGGGATGCTGGGGGCTTTCGTCATGGGTTGTTCGAGCGGTCCCCGTCCCGTTGTGGTGGGCTCGAAGAATTTCAGCGAGCAAGTCATCCTCGGTGAAATCGTGGCGCAGCTTCTCGAAGCCCGGGGTGTTGCCGTCGATCGTCGCCTCAATCTTGGCGGCACCTTCATCTGCCATCAGGCGCTCATCTCCGGCGACCTCGATATCTACGTCGAATACACGGGAACGGCGCTAACCGCGATTCTCAAAGAGCCGTTCGACTACGATGCGCAAAAAGTTTACGAACGGGTGCGAGAAGTCTATCGCGACGATTTGAAACTCGAATGGAGCGCGCCCTTGGGCTTCAACAACACGTTTGCCCTCGTCATGACACCCGACCGAGCGCAAGAGCTCGGCGTCACGAGAATCTCGGACCTCGAGGAGCACGAGGCCACGATCCGTCCCGGTTCGGGTCACGAATTCCTGGAGCGAGAAGATGGTTTTCGAGGCCTTACGAAAGCGTACGATCTCGAGTTCTCCGTCGAACCGCGCGGGATGGAGCTCGGGTTGATCTATCAGGCAATCGTGGAGGGGAAGTTGGATTTCGTCGCGGGCAACTCGACCGACGGGCTCATCGAAAAATTCGATCTGGTTGTGCTCGAAGACGATCGGCGCTTTTTCCCGCCCTATGACGCCGCGGCCGTCTATCGGCCGGATGCCGTGAGCCGACACCCCGCGCTCGGCGACGTGATTGAGACGATGAGCGGCGGGATCGATGAAGAGGCGATGCGTCGACTCAACCGGTTGGTGGACGACGAAGGGCGTTCCGTCCGAGGCGTGGTCTCAGAGTTCCTGGAAACACGAGGGTGGCTCACGCCGTAAGGCCTGTTACAGGGACGCGGCGGGGATCGACTTGACGAAGACGGGGGGCGATCCTACTCTGTAGGCTTGTATCGGCCTACAACCATGACCAGATTCTTTGCTCTCTTCATCGCGTTTTCCGCGCTTCCTGCGACGAGTCGTGGTCAAGAAGGGCCGCCGTCCGCCGTCGCCGCGGTGGAGGCCTTGCCGAATGCGGGCGACGATGAGCCGTGGGGTTATCTGTACGCCGTTCGTTCCCTGAACACCTACCCACTCATCGATGTAGACAATCGGATTGGGCGCCTACCGGAGAACCACATCGCGCTCACGTCGTCTCGAGTATCCCGGCGCCATGGCGTCATCCGCCGAAGGGACGACGGAGCTGAGTTCGTCGATGTCGGCAGCTCGAACGGGAGTCGAGTCAACGGCGCCGAGACGCGGCGCGACATTCCGGTCCCCCTCGAGCCCGGTGACCGGATCCAAGTGGCCGACGAGCTTCTCCTTTACCACACGTCGCTCGACGGTCTCTGGAATGCAGAACTGCGAATGCGTTTGCTCTCGAGCATGGTTAACCTCAATGTGAACTTGCCGCAGGACTTCGCGAGAAAATCTCTGGGCCGGGAGGCTATCGTGCCGGTTTCGAGCGAAGCGCTGGTGAGTCCCGATGCGGGGGTTGTGGAGATCGCCCATTCCAGTGCAATCGAGCCCGGCTCGGGTTTCGGCAAAGGGACGGCCGCTTTCGTCGGCAACGTGATTTTGGACGATGGTGTCGTCGAGCTCAGTCTTTGGGCTCTCGAAGGCGCCGGCTCGATGACATCGCGCCGTGCCTCGATCTCGCGTCTAAAACATACGACGCTGCAGATCGCAATCACGGATGATGAGACTACGCCGGGCGAGGGACCGTGGTTCTCCCCGCAATATTTGAGCGGCCTATTTGACGTGTTTCCCGAAGCGCGCGACGTCAGCCTGCGATTTGCGACGAGCCTGGCTGCCCAAACTCAAGCAGTGGCGCTTCGCGACGCGTCGGTAGTGCTAGCTTTTCGCCACACGCTTTCCGGTGCCACAGAGTGGAAACTCCTGACGCTGTCGGCGCAAGCCGGTGGATCTTGGGTCGAAAACGCGGTTCGGGAGAGACGCATGAGCCTGACGCAGATCGAGCGGAACGCACTGGCTGAGGCGCTCGAGGCGAGTCGGGCTCGCCTTCGTCGAGCGCGCGAGCTAGGAGCGGAAGGGGAGCGTGTCGCTGACGCCGAGTCCGCGATCGAGCGCGCGAAGAGTCGACTCGAGGCATTGGATGCGCGGTAGCTTTCCGCTAGGTCTCGGCCACGCCCCGATGCGCTTTGTCGCGTGGCTGCTCTTTGCGGGTGCGCTACCCACGACGGCGGTCGCGCAGGAGGCGAGTGACGTCGCGCGGTTTCGCGTTGGCGTCGACACCGTGAGCCTTTCCCTGACGCTCCTCGACGAAGACGCCCATCTGGTCACGGGATTGCCCCGAGAGAATTTCACTGTCTTCGAGGATGGAGCCGAACAAACGATCGAATTTTTTGCTCATGGTGAGCTTCCGTTGAAGATGGTGATTTTGCTCGACATCTCGGTGAGTATGCGCGAGAGGCTCGAGTTGGCTCAAGAGGCGGCGGTACGGTTCGTGGAATTCCTCAAGCCGGGCGACGAAGTTCAGGTGGTCGAGTTTGGTGACCGCGTTTCGACACTCATCGAGTTCACTCCGAATTTCGACGAGGTCGCGACCGCGATTCGATCGACCGAGGTTGGTGGCGCCACTGCGCTCTACAACGCGATTTACATCTCACTGAAGGACTTCGAAGCCTATCGGACGGACGAGGTCGACCGTCGAGCCGTCATCGTGCTCTCGGACGGCAATGACACGCGATCGGTCCTCGGCTTCGAAGATGTGAAGCAACAAGCGCGAAAAAGCAACGTCATCATTTATGCGATTTCACTCCGGGCGAGCAAAGCTGATCTCGAAAAAGACAAATACCGTAACGCGAAATTCGAGCTGGATCTGTTGGCGGAAGAGAGCGGTGGTGTCTCTTACGCACCGGCACGGCTGGAGGATCTCGCGGGGGTTTACGAGGATATCCTGGAAGAGCTGAAGGGCCAATACAGTGTAGGCTATGTTTCGACCAACGCGGAACAGGATGGCAAGTGGCGCCACCTTCAGATCCTCACCGCGGAGCCAGGCACGAAGGTCCGGAGTCGAGAAGGCTACTACGCCCCGAGAAAATCAAGACTCCGCCGCCGCGCCCGCTAAACAGCGACACGAATTAGCGGAGCGAGGCGGGGATTTTGCAGACGGGGATCGGGACCATCTTGTGGCGGTTGGCGCCGTGGTGGCTTCGGTAAATGGCGAGGACAACCTGCTGGCGAGCGTCCAGCGTAGTTTCATCGCCGGTGAAGTCCATGGCCCACTCGAGCTCCGGGTAGCTGGCGCCGATTTGGTCTTCGTCGGTGCGCCCGTCTCCCCAGAGCCCGTCGGTAGGCGCGGCTTTCAGGATGTCGTCACTCACTCCCAGGGTCTCCCCTAGCGCGTAGACTTCGGATTTCGTGAGATCTGCGATGGGGCCCAAGTCAACACCCCCGTCGCCGTACTTCGTAAAGAAACCAACCCCAAAATCCTCGACTTTGTTCCCGGTTCCCACCACCAGATCTTTGGAGAGCGCGGCGAAATAGTAGAGCGTGGTCATTCGAAGTCGCGCGCGCGTATTCGCGAGGGACAGCTCGCGCTGGGCACCGTCTTGTGTGTCCGGTAGCGCCGTGATCAGGGCATCGAGGACGCTCGCGAGCTCGACTTCGACGGACGAGACGTTGTCGTAGCGCCTCTCTAACCACTCGATATGCTCACGGGCCCGTCGCAGTTGCGGGGGGCTCTGATGAATCGGCATCGTCACCGCCAGTAGAGGCCGCTTCGTCATTGCGACGAGCGTCGAGGTGACGGCCGAATCGATCCCTCCGGAGATGCCCACGACGAAACCGCGGGTGCCGGAGGTGTCAGAGTAGTCCGACAGCCAGCCGGTAATATGGTCGGCGATCTGCTGCATCTTCACCGGCGTTTCACGGGATGTAGCCGAGCGAGCGGAGCTCCTCGAGAGTGCGTGCGTCGACCTCGGCGTCGCGACGGTGCTCCTTGGGTGTCATGAGATCTCGCGCGTAGCGTTGGTGTCTGACGTCACGCTCGAGCTCGAGCGCTGCGGTCAACGGCTCTCCGTCCATCGTCTCGCCCACGGGTAGTCCCAAAAGATACAGGATCGTTGGGGCGATGTCGTACACGCTGACAGACGCTACTTTGCCCGCCACCGTGTCGGGCCCTCTCATCAGAAAAATGCCCGCAGGGGCCTCGGCGTGCTCCGGGATATGGTAGTGGTCGTAGCCGCCGCCGTGGAGCGTGAACCCGTGGTCGGAAAGGACGAAGAGGTAGGTGTCATCGTCGGGGAGCGTGCGCAAGTAGGCGTCGATGATCGACTCCATGTAGTGGTAGAACGGTTCGAGAACGAGCGCGAGGCGCTGTTGAAAGTCTCTCGCCTCCGCTTCGGCGAGCTCGCCTCGCCTCAGCTTCGTCAGTGTCGACTCGACGAGCTCTGGCTCGATCAGGCTGAGCGCGACATGCTGCACGATGTCCGGCAGTCGAAAGTACGTTGCGAAAAGGTCGAACTCCTCGGTCTCGAAGAGATGACGGGAGACAGTCTCGGTGAGAGCCTCCTGCAGCACGTAGATCCAATAGTCCTTGAGCACGGGAATGCTCGCGGCGTCATTTGACGAGTCGAGGCGGTCGTGGAGCGCTGCGATATCGGGAAGCTCTCGCTCCCGACGTATGGCGTCATAATCGAGGTTCACCAGTGGCTGCAACGTTTCGAACAACTCGGGTGGGTGCACGGAATCCGCCATCCGTGCGCGCCGCTCTGGTGGAAGCAGGAGAGTTTTACGAAACCGGTTCGAGACCATGATGCCGTCGATCTCGTCTGGCGGGTAGGTGACGAACCAGTTCACGATCACAGAACGTCGGTCGAAGTGGTCTAGTATTTGCCAAACCGACGGCTCGCGTCGCTCGGAATTGCTGTAGGGAACTTGGATGTCGTTGTTCTCCATGAAGACGAAGTCCAGAATCCCGTGCTTGGCCATGGATTTTCCGGTCGCGATGCTCGTCCAGATCACCGGGGACTTCGTTGGCTTGAACGTCTCCAGCGGACCCCAGGCGGCTTCTCGTTTCAAGCGCGCTAGCAGCGGGAGTTTCCCCGCCTCGATCAGGGGGTCGATGGTGTCCCAACCGGCGCCGTCGAAGCCGAGCAGGACGACCTTGGTCTTGCCGCGCGGCTCCTCCACACACGCCGCGACGAGAACGGTGGCCGCGAAGGTGGCGGCCACCATCGCAACAGGAAGGCTTGCGGGTCGCAACACGCGGGCAGTCTAGCACGGCACCGAGCCTTAGTTCATGCACGCCTGCATGCAAGAAACTGCAGCGCACGTTCGCGTAACTCGTTGAAACAAAGCCCCTTTGGTGTGGAACGGGTCTTGCTCTACCAGGCGGTGGGAGAGGTCACCGATGAGCCAATCGCACCAAGTAGGTCACTTAGAATTGCTACGCGACCGCCATTTCGGCCCGCTGTTTTGGACCCAGTTTCTTGGGGCGTTGAACGACAACCTGTTCAAGACAGCGTTCATCTTCATTATTACCTACGGTGTGCTCGCCGAGACGCACGACGGCGCTCGATGGACGCCCATGTTGAATGGTCTCCTGATCCTTCCGTTTTTCCTGTTTTCTGCGATGGCCGGTCAGATTGCCGACAAGCTCGAAAAATCGAGGCTGATTCGATGGATCAAGCTCTGGGAGGTGGCGGTTATGGCTGTTGCCGCCGTCGGCTTTCTCACCAGCAATGCGTGGCTTCTAGCAGCGGCCCTGTTCCTGATGGGGACGCAGTCAGCGTTTTTCGGTCCGGTCAAGTATTCCATCCTCCCGCAAACGTTGAGCGCGGACTTACTCATTTCCGGAAACGCTTTGATTGGCACCGCGACGTTTCTGGCGATTCTTCTCGGCAGTATGGGAGGAGGGCTGCTCATGGAAACCGGGTCTGTCTCGACGGTGACGGCGGTCCTGCTGCTGGCGATCTCTGCGGCGGGATTGGCGGCGAGCTGTCGTATTCCCGCGGCGCCGGCAAGCGATCCTGGACTCCGCTTCGACTGGAACCCGCTTCGACAAGCGCTAAGCGTGTGTCGTGACGCGGCGAGAGACCCGTTGGTTTGGCGCGCGATTCTCGGTGTGTCGTGGTTTTGGTTCTTCGGCGCGACGCTCCTGACCCTGTTTCCGACCTATGGAAGAAACGTGTTGCACGTGAACGAACAAGTGGTGACGGTCTTCCTCATGACGTTTTGTATCGGCATTGGCCTCGGAGCGATGCTGTGCTCTGTCGTCGCCCGTTTCCGCCTTGCAATGGGCCTCGTGCCGGCGGGCGCGCTCGGTCTCAGCGTCTTCGCGTTCGACCTCTTTTTTGCGAGCCTGGCGTTCGAGCCGACTGTGGGACTCGCTGGGATTGCCACCTTCTTGGCGAGCTCCGGAAGCGCTCGCATCGTGATCGACTTGCTCGGACTCGCCATCTGCGGAGGCCTGTACGTCGTGCCGCTCAACGTGCTCGTTCAGGCGCGCGCACCCGTCGACCGCCGCTCCCGGATTCTCTCGGCCAACGGCATCGTCTCGGCCTTGTTCATGGTCGTCTCGGCGGGAATGACGCTCGGGTTTGCGTCGCTCGCGATCCCGTCGGTATTGACGTATCTCGTGCTTGCGCTTATGAACGCGGCTGTCGTCGTATACATCTTCAAACAGGGGCCGGAGCTGTTTCTTCGCTTGGTCGTCTTCGTTGTCGTACGCACTTTCTATCGGCTTCGCGTTAGCGGCCTCGAACATGTTCCGGAACACGGGCCGGTCGTCCTCGCCGCCAACCATGTGACCTACGTCGATGCTTTGATTCTCTCCGCGGCGCTCGCCCGTCCGATCCGCTTCGTCATGTACTACAAGTTCGGCGAGATGCCGCTCGTCGGACGATTTCTCGAGCGTGCTCGCGTTATCCCTATCGCCAGCGCTCGTGAGAACCCGGAGCTACTGCAAGAAGCGCTCGACGACATCGCACAAGCGTTGCAGGATGATGAAGCGGTGTGCATTTTCCCGGAAGGCGCCCTGACGGACGACGGCGAGATCAGGGACTTCAGGAGAGGCATCGAGCGGATTGTTGCCCGTACCCCGGCGCCGGTCGTTCCGATGGGGCTCCAGGGGCTTTGGGGAAGTCTCTTCAGCCGGGCGCGGAAGCGCTTCCGGCTGTGGACCAAGATTCGCGTTCGTGTCGGTACGCCGATTGCGGTGAGTGAGGTCTCAGCGCTGCGGGTGCGGGAGCGAGTCGCGGCGCTAGTGTGAGTGCTAGCTTAGTTATAGCTAGTTCTCGCGGACGCGAAGTTCGTTCCGCACGGAGCGGACGCCAAAGGTGGTGCGCACGATCGCTTCCGCACTCATCCGGAGAATGAGCGTGTCCACCAGGCCGGTCAGGGTCACGTGCGCGGATTCGACGATGATGTGGACCGGCGGGTTGGGCGCGTCTGCAAACTCGGCGAACGACGCGTCTTCGTAAATCCGTTGGAACAATCTCTCCCGCATCCTTCGCTGTTCGGACGAGCTCGAAAGAACGCGGAGCTCGTTCTCGACGGAGCGAACTCCCGGAACACTTGCAATGGAGGTCTCGAAGTTCTGTTTCTTGGCAACGGTTGTCACCGACCCTCCTAGCAAGACCGTGTTGCCCTCGAGTGTGAATTGCACATGGTCGAACACGGTGTAGTCCGGGGTGGAGAGGATTTGAACGGCAATAGCGTTCGGGAGGTTGGGGTCAGCGGGGGGCG
>CAMYKY010000020.1:0-45002 GCA_947259165.1 uncultured Acidobacteriota bacterium
CAAGAGCAGCGACGAGCACCAGTCGCCGTAGGGTCACGGGGTCGACGTAGCCCGTTCGATCTTCTGGGCAACCTCGTTCTTCTCGAGCTCGTCGTCGTCCTGCTCGAGTGCTTTTCTCCAAAATTCGATCGCTTGTTCCCGATTACCCTTGCGGAAATACAAGTCGCCGAGGTGATCGTAGACCACGCCCGTTAGCCGAAGACTGTCGATCGCCTTGAGCAAGCTCTCCTCGGCAAGATCGAGCTCGCCCATCTTGAAATAGACCCAGCCCAGGCTGTCGAGGTAGGCGCCGTTGTAGGGATCTTGCGCCACAGCGCGTTTCACGTACTCGAGCGACTCCTCGAGCCGTCGGTCCTGATCAGCCAGCATGTAGCCAAGATAGTTGAGCGCCGAGGCGCTGTCAGGTTCCGTTTCCAGGATCTTCTCGAACTGCGCTTCCGCTTCGTCGAACTTCTTCTGACGCTCGAGCGCGGCAGCGAGCTGAAACCTCAGGTTGACGCTATCGGGCGTTTCCACGAGTCGCCGACGAATGAACACCTCGGTATCGGCGTAGCGTTTCTGCTGAAGATAAATCTCAATGACACCTTGCGCGAGCCTTTCGTCATCGGGCGATTGAGCGGAAAGCTCGAGCACCATCTCGACGGCCTTGTCATGGTCACCACGAGAATCGAGAGCTCGGGCTTTCAGAATCTTGAACCGATCGACATCGGGGTTCGTCTCGAGCACCTCTTCGATGGCGCGCAGCGCCTCGTCCGGCTGTTCGGCTGCAAGGAGTCCTTGGATATAGAACGTCTCGAAACGCTCATCTCCGTCCGACAGCTCGCGAGCCTTCGCAAACGCCGCCACGGATTTGTCGAGACGGCCGAGCTGCTCGTGAGCAAAACCCAAGTGCGCCCAGTACTCGGCCTTGCGCTGCGGCGCCTCCGCGCTTTCGTCCGGAAGCTCGATGAGCTTCATCCACTCGGCGGCAGCCTGCTCGAACGCACGCTTTTGTTCGTAAACGCCGGCGAGCGTGTACTGGCCGAGCACATGAGTCGGTTGCATCGCAAGTGCCTGGCGGAGGAGTCGTTCGGCCTCCGCTAGCTCCATGAGATCTCGCCGAACCATGCCAAGGCCGATCAGCGCAAAAACGTTCTTCGGATCCTCTTGGAGAATAACCTGAAATTCCCTCGCCGCTGCTTCGAGCTGACCATCATTCGCAAGGGCGTCGGCCAAACGGATTCGTGAATCCAGATCGCCAGGCACCAACTCGACCGCGCCCTGGTACACGTCGGCGATCTCTCTGTAGCGTTGCTCCGCCATCAGCAGCGGGAGTAACATCTCCCTTGCCTCTGCCTGCCGCGGCTCGACCGCGAGCGACTGCTTCAAAAGCCCGATCGCCGCTTCGGTCTCACCTTCGGCCTGCCGCACCTTGGCCAACAGGAACATCTCGTAATAGGCGGACGGCACCAGTCGAACGATTTCTTCAAGATGCACGGTCGCCTCGTCCGCCCGGCGGGTGACGATTAGGAGTCGGGCCAGGTTGCTGCGGCTCTCGACATCACCAGGCTCCAGGCGCACGGTCTCCTGGAACGCTTGAACCGCGAGCTGCTCCACCTCGCCGGCAGCGCCGTTTCGAAGCATCGAGAAATAGGTTCGGCCGAGGATGCGGTGCGCGGCCGCTATGTCGGGATCGAGCTCGATCGCCCGTTTCGCTTTCTGGAGCGCGAGCTCGGTGCGACGTAATTTGTCGTAAAGCTCCGCGAGAGCGACGTGCGGGTAGCCGGCCTCCGGGTCGAGCTCCGCCGCCCGATCGTAGTTGTCGATAGCAGACTCGATGCGCGCGTTCCTCTCGTCGAGGCGCCCGAGGCAGAAATAGTAGTACGCCTCCGCCTTGATCTGAGTGGACGAGCTAGCAGCCTGCTGGGCGGAAGCTGGGGCGGGAAGGGCCAGCAAGACTGAAACGACTAGGGCGATGGGCGCGAAATACTTCATGAATCTCTTTGATGATTATATCGCAGTGAGCGGGTTTCAGCCGGTTGCGCGACGCTTTGTTTCACCACAGAGACACGGAGAATCGGACACGAAAGCACCAAGACAAGCAAGGAGATGAGGGGATAGGAGGGGATAAGGGGATAAAGATTGATTTTGTATCTCCCTATCCCCTCGTATCTCCCTATCCCCTCGTATCCCCCTATCCCCTTGCTTGTCTTCGTGACTTCGTGTCAAAGCCATTGATGTTCTCTTCGATTTCTCTGTGGCTCCGTGATTAGATTCGAGTCGGTCGCCGATGGACGACGGCTGGACTAGAATCCAGCCTGAATGGCAATCTTTGCTAGCACTCGGGCGCTTCCGCGCGGCTGGTTTCCACCCGAGGGGGAAGACGCGCCCTTTGTGTACGGGATCGCTTTCTGGCTTGCCTTGATCCAAGTCTCGATCGCCGCTTCACAGATTGTCCTCGGGGCTCTCGTTGCGGTTTGGCTCGTCCGAGTTCTCAAAGGGACGCTCACTGTTTCTTCGCTCGAAGCAGCCGATCGACCGCTCGCGCTGTATGTCGCGCTTAGCGTCCTGGCGGCGCTGTTTTCCATCGACCCGGAGTTTAGTTTGCAGGCGAGCAAGAAGCTTCTCTTGCTCATCGTTCCCTACCTGTTGGTGAGCACGGTGCGCCGGAAGGCTACTTTGGAAACACTCGTCCTCATCCTAGTCTTGATGGCGGATCTCGGCGCCTTGTTGGGATTGTGGCAGTATCAATTCGGTGAGTTCGGGGACCTCAACCACCGCATCCGAGGCTTCATGAGCCATTACATGACGTACTCGGGTCTTTTGATGGGCGTTAGCGTCCTCGCTTTCGCGCAGCTCCTCTATCGCGGCCGCTACCGAGGATTTCTCGTCGCCAGTCTGATCGTCATCAACCTCGCGTTGCTGCTGTCGTTGACGCGAAGCGCGTGGATCGGCGCGATCGCCGCGGCGCTCGTGCTGGCGTTTCTCCGGGACAAGCGACTGCTTCTGCTCGTACCGGTTCTCGCCGTCGCCTTCGCTCTCGTGCTACCTCGCGACGTCGAACGTCGCCTGGGCTCCTTTCTCAGACCGGACACTTCGGGGCTCGACCGCGTGTACATGCTCGAGGCCGGGATGAGCATGGTGGCTCACCACCCGTGGCTCGGTGTCGGACCCAACATGGTGGGAGAGGTCTACCCGATTTACGTCGCCCGTGACGCCCCCCACCGCAACAACCCGCACCTCCACAACAATCTCATGCAGATCGCCGCCGAGCGCGGTCTACCCTGTGTCGCGGCGTGGGTGTGGCTGCTCGGCGTCATACTCGTCGCTGCTAGCCGCTCGTTCCGTCGCACCGTAGAGGATCCCCAGGGCCGAGCCCTCGCTGCGGGGGCCCTCGGAGTGGTCGTGTCGGGTTTCGTCGCCGGGATGTTCGAATACAACTTCGGCGATTCGGAGTTTCAAATGTTGTTTCTGTTTTCCATGGCGATTCCATGGATTCTCCACGGAAGGAGCACCACGACCAGCTCATGAACACCGCCAATCTTCTCGAACGTATCCGTGGCGAAGCGATCGCCGTTGTCGGCGATTTGATGTTGGATCGATTCGTCTGGGGCAAGGTCTCGAGGATTTCACCGGAAGCACCGGTGCCGGTCGTCGAGGTCGAGCGCGAGAGCTATCACCTCGGCGGCGCTGCCAACGTGGCGCGTAACCTCGCGAGCCTCGGAGTGACACCACTCTTGCTCGGCGTCGTCGGCGACGACGAAGCGTCCCAGCAACTGAGAACGGCTCTGCGCGAGCGAGGTCTTTCCGATCACGCCGTTCTCGACGACAGATCCCGACGCACGACGGTCAAGACGCGAATCATCGCGGGGAGCCAACAAGTCGTCCGTGCTGACTGGGAGTCCGTCGACGATCTGGACGCGGGGATGGAATCTCGGTCGCTCGACGCATTGACCACGATCATCGAGCGCGCTCGGGCCCTGGTTCTCTCGGACTACGCGAAAGGAACCCTTACGCCGCGGATCATCGACCGGGCACTCGAGCTCGCTAAAGCGCGCGGCATCCCCATACTCGTGGATCCCAAACTTCGTCGCTATCGTCTCTACAAAGGCGTCACGCTCGTCACGCCCAACCTCTACGAAGCGGAGCGTTTTGCCGGACTCGCGGTTCACACCAATGAGGACATTGCTGTTGCCGCGCGCTCAATCCTCGACGAGCTCGGGTGCACCGCGGTGCTGATCACTCGCGGCGAGCACGGGATGACGCTATTCGAGACCCGCCAGTCACCGCTTCACATACCCACACTCGCGCGTGAAGTCTTCGACGTGTCCGGGGCAGGCGATACCGTCATCGCCGCCGCCGCCCTGGCGCTCGCCGCTGGCTCGACCCTTCCCGAAGCCGCCGAGCTCGCCAACCGTGCCGCCGGAGTGGTCGTCGGCAAACTAGGCACCGCCACCGTCGAACCGAGCGAGCTAATCGACTAGTGGACTGTAACAGATATTCGTTGCGCAAATCGCGAGGCCATTTTGGGGGCTGGCAAGGCGTGATGACGACGGTATATCTAGATATTTCGAGAAATCCGGCTTAGCCGGTCGATGCCTGTCGCCTCTTCTTGCAGGCTTTCCGAGACCCCTTCGGCTAGCGCCGTGCCTTGCCGGGGGGCGGTCTTCTGAGGTTCAGCGTCGCGTTTGCCTTCGGCGGCCCCCCCTCACCGGGCGGCCTTCCGCCTACGCTTCGCTTCGGCGAGACTCGACGAAGCCCGAAGGGCGAAGTCGGTCGGCGGTCGTCCGCTCCCCCTTCAGGGGAGAGGTGCGATGGAGCTCGAACTCCGCGACAGAGCTTGTGGGAGCTCCCTTGTTAGTGCTTGAAGTGGCGTTTGTGGGTCAGCACCATCGCGATGCCGCGTTCGTTGGCGGCGGCGATGACTTCGTCGTCGCGGACGGAGCCACCCGGTTGCACCACAGCGACGATGCCAGCATCGGCCAGCGCATCGACGCCGTCCCGGAACGGGAAGAATGCGTCGGATGCGGCCACCGCTCCTTCCAACGAGCTCTGGGCTTTGTCGACGGCGAGACGGCAGGAATCGACGCGACTCATTTGTCCTGCACCCACACCCACGAGCGCGTCGCCCTTCGCGAGCACGATCGCGTTGGACTTGACGTGTTTGGCGGCAATCCATGCAAGCCGGAGTCCCCGTTCCTGGGAATCGGTAGGTGCACGCTCGGTGACGAGCTCGAAGGCCTCATCGACGCCTTCCGCATCCCAATCCTGCACAAGAAGCCCACCGAGTACGCGGCAGAAATTCCGTCCCTTCCACGGTAGCGGATCCTCATCGGTCACCGTCAGCAGCCGGAGGTTTTTCTTCTTGGTGAGCACTTCGAGCGCGTCGGGCTCGAAGGAAGGCGACACGATCGCTTCGAGAAAAGTGCCGGCGAGCTCTTCGGCGAGCGCAGCATCGACGGGTCGGTTGAGGGCAACGATCCCGCCGAACGCCGACACCGGATCCGTGGCCCGCGCACTGACGTAGGCTTCGACGAGCGAATCGCCGACAGCGGCTCCCGCCGGGTTGGTGTGCTTGATGACCACTGCCGCCGGTCGCGATCGCGGCAGCTCGCGCACGAGGCGCCACGCGGCATCCAGATCGAGAATGTTGTTGTACGAGAGCTCTTTTCCGTGGAGCTTCGTAGCGCCTGCCACCGCGAGCGCGCTGTCGCGATAAAACGCCGCGGATTGATGAGGATTCTCGCCATAGCGAAGCTCCTGAACCTTCTCGAAGCGTAGCGCGAGCTCCTCAGGAAACGACTCGGTCGAACCCGCGTCCCCCTCGTCAAGGCAAAGCCTATCGTCGTTGACACCCAATCTCGCCATGTACGTCGCGATGGCGTTTTCGTAACGGCTACTCGCGGCGAACGCCTTCGCGGCCAAGCTCAGCCGTGTTCTAAGATCAACGCCCTCGGCGAGCTTCGACAAAACGAGCGCATAGTCTTTCGGGTCGGTGAGCGGCAAGACATCCTTGAAATTCTTTGCCGCGGCGCGCAACATCGACGGGCCGCCAATATCGATATTCTCGAGGACGTCGTCGATCGGCTGACCTGCGGCAACCGTATTCTCGAACGGATAAAAGTTCACCGCCACGATATCGACCGGGATGATCCCCTGTCGCTCGAGCTCCGACAAGTCGTCTGCAAGATGCCGACGCGCAAGAATGCCGCCATGAACCTTCGGATGGAGTGTCTTGACCCGCCCGCCGAGGATCTCGGGAAACCCGGTGATCTCGGAGACCCGTTTCACCGGGACGCCCGCTCCTTCGAGCACCGTAGCGGTGCCTCCGCTCGAGACGATCTGGTAGCCCCGCTCATGGAGAGCTCGAGCGAACTCGGGTAGGCCGTGTTTGTCGGCAACGCTCAGCAGCGCACGCTTGCTCATGCGCCGGATTCTACTCCGCGCGAAGTCGACGCGTCAGGGCTTTTTGTCGGCGAAGCGGTACCCGGTAAAGTCCCCGTTGGCCTTCGCCCATGCGGCAAGCCACAAGTAGGAAGCGGCAGTCACGCCCCGCGAGTAACTGAGCGACGTTTCCGCGTACGGAACCGACCGGTAGTCGAACTGGGAGGCGGGGACGAGCCGCCCGTTTTGCCAAAACGCCTCCGACAGGGGCAACACCGACGCGGTCGTAGCCGAAGCAACTTGCGCTAGCAGGGTCGTTACCGATGCGCCTTCGAGCGTCGACGGCAACCCGCCGTCATGCACCAGGGGAAGCTTCGTCAAGTTCAATCCGACGAACCGATAGTACTCGGGGACGACCCGCCGCAGGTCGGAATTTCCGGCGCCGATCACGGCCGGATCGGCGATGTCCGCGGCGATCCGCAAAAGCCGCCCAAGTTCCGTTGCCACGTCATCGAACGGGCGACGCTCGTCGACCATCCGGACGATACGCTCGATCCGCAACTCGACGTCGTCGACGAGAGCGACCGAAAGCTGGCCCTTGATTCCGATCCGGGCCAACGTCGAGGCGGTATCCCCCTCGAGACGGGTCACCCCCTCGAGGATCACATCATCTCGGGAGAGCAGCACCCGCGCCAGTCTGGGAGGCATGAGCCGCATCGTGTCGTACACCATGTTGCGGTAGGCCTCTTTGGGCCACGCTTCGAGCGGGGCACTCGACAGGACGATCAAGAAACCAAGAGTCGAGAGGGTGAGTCCCAGCCTCCGAGATGTCCGTGACCTCGTCAAGTTTTCTTCTTTCGCGCGACCACGGACACTTTGCCGTCTTTCACGGTAACCCCGAAGTTGACGTTGTCGATGCCCCGGCTCGCGCGAAGCTGATCCGCCTGTTTCTTGAGCGCGCTCTTGAAGCCCTCATAATTAAGCTTCGCCGTTGCCTCGCCTGCATTCTGTTTGGCAGCCACGTAAGAGTCGAACACTTTACGGTAGTGATCGTCCCCCCCGCTGCTTCCACCGCCACCAGAAGATGGCGGCGGCGGTTGGACCACTCGCTTCGATCGTTCCTCACGGCCCGAGGGAAGTCTCCCCTCCTCTTTGAGGCGCATCCTGCGATTCCACATTTCCATGTAGGTGTTGAACTTCGCCTGGTGCATCGAGAAGATCGTCTGCTCCGAGAGGTTGCGTGGCGGATTCCGGTTGTATTCCTTGACGATGTTCTCGCAGATCTTCTGCGTGGCCCACGGGGGCGTTGGAAGAGCACCCGAGAACCATTGCTCGTACTCGCGCTCCAGGAGCTTGAAGTGCCTAATGAGCTTTGCCATATCCTCTTTAAAACCCATTCGTCACGTCTCCAGATGGTCCAGGCCATCTTTTCTAAAAAACCAGAGAAGCGGGAGCCAAAGCTCGCGGCCGTACGGTACTCGCTTGCCTCTGACGAGTATTTGGCAACTCGGGTACTCGCTCACGAGGTAGAAGAGCTCGTGAAGTTGATTGACGTCATCGATACCGAACGTCGCGTAGTGCCGACGATAACGCCCCGTCCCGTCTGACCGGTATCGCTTTGATTTCTTGGCGGATGCCACGGCGCGCTCGTAGTCTCTCTCTCGGGTGTCGGTGTCGTCTCCAGCCGGCGGCGGCGGAGAGAACACGACGGTGACGGTGAACGTCTTGTCCGCACGATCCGGATAAAGGATGGCCATCATCTCCGGGTCGAGATGGGAAACGTCCTCTTCCTCCCGCTCGATGATGGGGGGCAATCTCTCAATGAAGTTTTTTGGGCGTTCGTCCGTCATGGTCGTTTCAGTTTCCCCGTCACCAGCTTACAACGTCCACGTTGCCTCGCCTACTCGATGGCCATGTTAAAATGCTAGCCTTCAAGGTTCCGAGTTGTCAAAGAGGCCCGATTCCGTCTCGCCCCCCGATCCCCGTGCGGGACTTCTCCGCCAGCTTCCGAGCGTCGAGCGATTGCTGGCGTCGCGCGGCATCGACCGTCTCGAACAGGCGTTCGGGAATGGACGAAGCGGGGCTCGAGGGAGCCCTCGAGTCTATCGTCGACGCCGTGCGAGACAACCTCGAGTCAGAGATCCGCGGGAGTTTGAGCTCCGCGGTCAACGCAACTGGAGTCATCGTTCACACGAACCTCGGCCGGGCGCCCCTATCGTCGCGAGCCACGGATGCAGTCGCCGAGATCGCTCGCGGCTATAGCAATCTCGAGTTCGACCTCGAGACCGGCAAGCGCGGCAGTCGGCACCGTCACGCGGCGCACCTACTGGAGCGATTGTTTCCCGGCACAGATGCCGTCGTCGTCAACAACGCCGCCGCCGCCGTGATGTTGAGTCTCAACACGTTTGCCTTGGGCAAAGAAGTCGTCATCTCCCGCGGAGAGCTCGTCGAGATTGGGGGGTCGTTTCGCGTGCCGGATATTCTCGAGCGTAGCGGAGCACGCCTACGAGAGGTGGGAACAACCAACAAGACGCGCATCGAGGACTACGCAAAAGCCGTGGGTCCGGAAACCGGCGCGCTCCTACGAGTGCACCCGTCGAACTTCCGTATCGTCGGTTTCACCGAATCGGCAACGACCGAGGAGTTGGTCGCCCTCGGAAAGGAAAAAGATCTCCCCGTCATCGAAGACTTCGGCAGTGGCAACCTCTTGTCGCTCGCGCCGTTCGGCCTGACGCGTGAGCCCACCGTCGCACAAAGCCTCGCGAGCGGCGTGGCTCTATCGATCTTTTCCGGCGACAAACTTCTCGGCGGGCCTCAGGCGGGTATCCTCGTCGGCCACCGGACCGCGATCGATGCCTGTCGCAAGAATCCGCTGGCGCGTGCACTCCGGGTCGACAAGATGGCCTACGCAGCGCTCGAAGCGACACTGCTTTCGTTCGTCGAGGGCAAGGCGACGACGGAAATCCCCGTGCTACGGATGCTGGCCGCCTCGAACGAGGAGATTAGCGAACGGTCGAACAGACTCATCGCTGGAATCGACACTTCTGGGACGGTCACGCTTTCGACCGAAAACGCAACGTCACGCGTGGGCGGCGGCGCAGCAGCCGACGCCGAGATCCCGACGACGGTCATCGTCGTCACCCAAAAAGGGGTGTCGGCCGACGCGTTGGTGACCACCCTGCGAAATCATCGCCCCCCAGTGATCGCGCGCATTTCCGAGGGGCGGGTCCTGCTCGATCTCCGTACCGTCGCGCCGGAGCAAGAGCTCCACGTGCTCGCGGCCCTATCCGAGCTCGCCTGAGCGGACCGACGACTCGCAACGCAGCCAGCGCGCAAAATGACCTCGAGCTTTATGCACAGAACTTCTGAGACGAGACACTAGAACAAGGCTGTGGCGGCGCGAGTGGCAGCACCGAACATTGGCCCCGGAAACAATCCGAACGCGACGCTCATCACGACGGCAGCGACGCTCGCCCAAAGACGCGCCGGCTCCGACGGCTCGCGACGACCCAGAGCGCGGGCGCAGCCCACTCCGATCAACAACAGACTCACAAGGGCAAGAGTGAGCGTGACGGGCGAAAAGCTCATCAACAGACCGAGCTTGGTCGTAAACCCCGGCAGCGGTGGAAACGACGCCAGCGACAAGAGCGTAAGCCACAGGGCGAGCACCGACCCGCCGCTTAGCAACAGCGCGAGCGCTACAGTCGATGCGGCGACATGCATCAAGACGTGCGGGAGGACCGGCGCTCCTCCCGCAACCGCTGCGATAGCGAGCGCTACGAGCGCGATCGTCAGCCACACCACGAAAGAGCGCGTCGTCGCACTCAGCGCCGCGCCCCAACCTCCCACGAAGATTCCCGCCATTGCCGCCAACCACGTCATTGGCTCGAGCGCTTCGGCAAGCCCGGGCGACCATGCCGCAATTCGGATGAAAACGGCGACGATAGCGACCCCGGCTCCCAGGAAAACAAACCGGTCGGTACCGCTCGATTGGAGCCACCTCGAAACGATCCCGCCCACAAACAGGACGAGTCCGAGCTTCACGGCCGTCGTGGGCTCGACGGCAGCGAGATCCGTCGCTCCCCCCGGAATGACGAGGAGCACCAGGCCGCCAAGCGACGCGATCGTGCCGGCGATCGTTCGAGCTCCGAGCCGCAGGGTCGCAACCGACAGCACCTCGAACCCGACGAAGATCCACAGCAAGTCGCGCGTTGAGGCGGCGAGAACCACTCCGGCGAACGCGGCGAAAAACCGTCCGCGTTCGTACTCGTCACGGGTCGACACAGTCCAGCCGAGCACGGCCACGAGCGCGATCCACACCCAGAGAAAACCCGACAAGCCGTTCATACCGTCGGCCCAATCAAGGCAAACGCTCCGATGAAGACTGGCTCGAGAACTCTCGCGCCCACGGCGTGATCCAGGGCTCCCAAGCGCGCCATCCGATCCCCATCGAGACAGCCCACAAAACCACCGGTACGGCAAACCAAAGCGCACTGCGACGCTCGGGCGCATCCGGCGGAATCTTCCCAGAAGCAATCGCCACCGCAACGATCCGATGAGCCATGATGGCGAACCCAACGGTACCGATCGCAGCGAAAAACGGATCGCCCGCCCACACGGGAACCATGACGAAGGTAAGAGGTAAACCGATCAAAAAGAACACAAAGAACCATACAACGCTTTTTGTCCTCGTGAGCCCGATCCCAAACGCACCGACGGCAACGGCTATCATCACTAGAAGACCACCCGCGACTGCCTCCTCCCGAAAAGAGAACAACCCGAAGAGCACGAGCCCCTGGCAACCTGCCGCGAACCAGGCCCATCCTCTCGCGAAAAAGGTCGAGGCCATCAAGAGCGTCGCGAACACCATCACCGAATTTGCGAAGGCCTCCGCTGCCGGCCCGCTCAGCGGCACGAGGACACGGACCACGAAATAACTTCCGAGCGGCACGACACTCGCAGACATCAGGAGCCGGCCTGCGCGAGGCGCCGTGTCCATCGCGATTGCCAGCGCGAGCACGATCGACGCCGCGGCGAAACACCCCAGGAGGAACAGCGATCGCGCTTCACCCGGGTAAAGGACGAGCGCGTGCCAGCGCGCGAGCTCCGTCGAGACGAAGCCCGTTTGTTCGTACACCATTCGATAGAGCCAGGCGAACCAGCCGAAGAGCAGGGTGAACCCAGCGCTCCCGGGGATCAAGACTTTGCGCGGCTCGCTCGACATAAAAGCAGCCGCCATCGAGCTACCCCCGAGGCTCGCCACGACGAGGAAAACGTCCTGCGCGAGGAACAACGCAATCACCATGGCTTCGAAGAACAAGACCGGGGCGGCGATATGCGAGCCGGGGCGCGTGAGCGCCAACGCGAGGACGCTTGCTAGCGCAACCCACACCGCGAGAAGCAGACTCAGCCCACTGCCGCCAAAGAGGATCGACACTCCCAAGACGGGGATCCACGGGTGTGTTTCCGTCGACAAAGTAGCCGAGGCGCCTGCCGCTGCTAGGAGCCAGCCCGCAAGCCCGAGGGTGGCCCCCGCAAACCCGATCGCAATCACCGAAGCGACGGTATCTCTCGCACGTCCCACCGCTGCGACGGTAAGACTTCCGAGCGCGGGGAGGAGCACGAGTAGGGTGAGCAAGGGCAAGCGCCGCGGCCCGGGCCATGCAAAAGTACCTGGGCGAACCGGCTACTATATGAACGTCTTCGAAAGCGTGTCAAGTCAACGACTTGACATCGTGGCGCCTGCGGGGCCAAAATGTTCCTTGGGCGCTTAAGTCCAATGCTGACCGATCCATACGCCCTCGAGCCGATCCTGAAGAGAGCGAGCTCAGGGCGCCGACTCTCGACCATTAGCGTGGCTCCATGATCACAGGTTTCAATACAGACGTTCCCTACAAGGGCGAGATCTTCCATGTGCAGACGGAGGACAAGGGGAAAGACAACCCCATGGTCGAGTCGTTGATTTACAAAGGCGGCGAGATTCTCGGAGCGCGACGTACCGCCTATTCGAAGTTTCTCAAGAACGGTTACGACGAAAAGACTGTGATCAAGTTCATGGAGGACCAGCACCGGCGTACGATCGAGGAGATCAAACGCGGGCAGTTCGACAAGTCGGGTGGCAACCTCCTCGGCGATGACACCGACGTCGGCGATCAGAGTCTCGACCAGGTGATCCTCAACTACCTCGCAGCGACCAAGAAAGACGAGAAGAAGTAACTCCCTCGTTAGTGGCGGCTAGCGCCGAATCGCAGTAAGCTTTGCGCGCTTTGTCCTCCGAGCCCACCCTTACCGAGCTGCAAGCCAAACTCGCCGAAGAAGAAGAGCTCTATGCGGAGCTCCTGGAGAAACTGGACGGGCTCGGGAGAATCCGTGCTCCTTATGACGACGACGAGAGCCTTGCGCCCCGACTCCAAAGCCTCAATCAATCACCGGCGCTCGTCGAGCCCGAGGCCTCGTCGGTGCGACACCCGGGCGGACTAAAGGGCCTTGTGCGTCGCTTCGTGCGGCGTCTCGTTGAGCCGGAGATCGGCGTACTCACTAACGCGCTCGACCAGCAGCGAGCGTTTAACTCGAGCCTGGTCCAGTTCCTGAATAGCTTCGCGGAGTCCGTCAACCGCGCTGCCGCATCCCACGCCGCGTTCACCTCGACGCTCATCGGGTTCGCGCAGCGCATCGACCGCCTCGCGGACTCCAAGGATCGACTCTACGCGTCGCTTGGCAATACCCGGGCGGATCTGCTGCTCGAAGCGATGGACAAGCGGCTGGAAACGGTGCGGCTTGGACTGAGACAGATGCACCAAAAGGTCGAAGGCATGGACACGTCCTTGACCCTCGCGCGCGCCGAGCTGCGCGGCGTCGCAGCGCGCACGGACAGTGGCGGCGAAGCGGCCGTGAGCCCGCCATCAGCGGCCAGCTTCGAGGCCGAGCACTATCTCGCCTTCGAAGAAAGATTTCGTGGTAGCTCCGAAGAGCTCCGGAATCGGCTTCGCGACTACCTCCCATACTTCGAGAGCTGCGCCCCCGTCTTGGATCTCGGCTGCGGCCGCGGTGAGTTTCTCGAGCTCTTGAGCGAGGCAGGGGTCGAAGCCAAAGGCATCGACGGCAATCGCGAGATGGTTCATACCTGTCGCGAGAAAGGACTCAGCGCGGAAGTCGCTGATATCGTGTCCTACGTCGCCGACGCTGGTTCCGGTTCGGCCGGCGGTATCTTTGCCGCGCAGGTCATCGAGCACCTTCCGCCATCGATCCTCCGCAAGTTCGTGGGCGATTGTTTCAGAGCTCTGCGCGAGGAAGGGCGGGTCGTTTTGGAAACGGTCAATCCCGAAAGCGTCGTCGCGCTCATGGGGTTCTACCGCGACCTCACCCATCAAAAACCCCTTCATCCCGAGACCCTCGAGTTCATGCTACGCGCGGTTGGGTTTCGCGAAGTGACGCTACGTTACTCGAGCCCAGTGAGTGAGCGCGCACGTCTACTCGAGCTGACCGAAGCGGGGACATCGAGCGAGACGCTAAACCAGAACTTCGCCAAGCTCAACGCATTACTATACGGCGACCTCGACTACGCCGTGATCGCAACCAAGTAGCATTCGGCATTCGGCATTCGGCATTCGGCATTCGGTCGCTGTATCATCCATCCTATGACCCGACGAGCGAAAATAGCCACGGTCAGTAACGTCGTGCCGGGAACCTGCAAGACGGTCGAAGTCGATGACAAGAAGATTGTGATTTACAACGTCGACGGCAAGTTTTATGCGACGACCAATACGTGTGTGCATCAAGGCGGTCCTCTCGGGGACGGGTTGTTCGACGGCGCCACGGTGACGTGTCCCTGGCACGCTTGGCAGTTCGATGTCTGCACGGGCGAGGCTCTGTTCGATCCTGGCCAGAAGATCGATTGTTTCCCGGTCCGCGTGGACGGTGATGACATCTCGGTCGAGCTCTAGCAGGGTGCCCAATAATACGGTGCTCGAAACCCCAGCGCAGCTCCGAAAGAGGAGTCTCATCCTCGTCAGGGAGCTCCGGAAAGCCTACCCCGGCGCCACGTGCGCGTTGACCCACGCCAACCCTCTACAGCTTCTCGTCGCCACGATTCTCTCGGCGCAGTGTACCGACGCACGGGTGAACAAAGTGACTCCGGCACTGTTTGCCCGCTATCCGACGGCGGCCGACTTCGCAGCATCAGAGCGGGCCGAGCTCGAGGAGCTGGTAAGAACGACGGGCTTCTATCGCAACAAAGCCAAGTCGATCCACGGCGCCACCTCGAAGATCGTCTCTGACTTCGAAGGCGAGGTTCCGCGAACGATGGAAGAGATTCTGACACTTCCCGGCGTCGCTCGAAAGACCGCAAACGTCGTGCTCGGTACCGCATTTGGGATCGCGTCCGGATTCGTGGTCGATACCCACGTTTTTCGACTTTCCCATCGACTGGGCTTGGTGGAGGCCAAGACACCGGTGCAAGTGGAAAGCCAGCTCGTGGAGATCATTCCCGAAAAAGACTGGATCGATTTCGGGCACATCCTGATCCACCACGGCCGGGCGGTTTGCACGGCCCGCGTACCGCGCTGTGAGGAGTGCGTCGTCGCCGCGTCGTGCCCAAAGATTGGCGTCGAGGCCAAACCCAAACCGGTGCCGACACCGCGCCGAAGGTCGCTGGCGGAGCGGATCGCCGCCGGCAAGACGAAAAAGTCGAAAGCCAAATGAAGCTCGCTCTCAACGTCGGCTTTCTCACTTCGGCGAATCCCGATCCGGTACCGATGGCGGTAGAGGCCGAACGGCTGGGCTATGACTCGGTTTGGACCGCCGAAGCTTGGGGCTCGGATGCAGTCAGCGTCCTCGCATGGATCGGCGCAAAAACCGAGAGGATAGGACTGGGTACCGCGATCCTGCAAATTCCGTCACGCACGCCCGCATTGACGGCGATGACGGCCGCAACCCTCGACCGGCTGAGCGGGGGCCGGCTTTTGCTCGGGCTCGGTGTCTCCGGTCCACAGGTCGTCGAAGGGTGGCACGGTGTTGCTTACGGCAAGCCATTGACGCGGACGCGAGAGGCCGTCGCCATCATCCGTAAGGTGCTAGCGCGCCGGCAACCCCTGACCCATACGGGCGAAACGTACCGCATTCCGTATGACGGCGGAACCGGTCTCGGCAAGCCGTTGAAGCTCATGATGGCGCCGGCGCGCACAGACGTACCGATCTATCTCGCCGCCATCGGTCCGAAGAACGTCGCCCTTGCCGCGGAAATCGCCGATGGGTGGCTCCCGATCTTCTATGCACCTACCCATAGCGAGATATTCGCCGACGCGCTCTCGGGCGCTACGAACAAGCGCTTCGACATCGCGGCGAACGTCCAAGTCGTTGTCGGCGATGATCTCGAACAATGTCGGAGCGCAGTCAAACCGAACCTCGCTCTGTACATCGGCGGGATGGGTGCTAGGGGGAAAAACTTCTACAACGACCTTGCGTGCCGCTACGGCTACGAGAAACAAGCCAGGACGATTCAAGATCTTTACCTCGACGGACACAAGAAGGAAGCGATCGCTGCCGTTCCCGATGCGCTCGTGGACGATGTGGCGCTGTGCGGAAGTCCCGACCGGATCGCCGACAAACTGCAGTCGTGGCGGGACGCCGGCGTGAACACGCTCATCTGCATGGTCCAAGACCATGCCTCCCTCAAGACGATGGCCGAGATCAGGGAGCGGTGGTAACCCGATATAGCTTGATCTGAGTCCGTTGGTCAGTCTTCCTGAAATCCAACATGTATTCGCTTCGAAAGAGACTAGTGGATGATGCCGGGGCCAGGACCGTCGTCGCCGGAGCGTTTTTCGTAGTAGGACTCGAACTTCTTGCGCAGACGTTTCATACGCCAGCGGCGATAGGCGTTTTTCACAGAGCCCATGAACTCTTGCTGCCCAACCGCAGCGCGGCGCGGTCGGGCAACGCCGACCCAGCGCAGCAGTACGAACCCGGTGATGAGGCCACCCAGATGCACGACGTGAGCGACGCCTTGAGCGCCAGAGAGCGCGCTCACGAACGAGATGAGCCCGAAGATGAGCACGAGGTAGCGCGCCTGGACGGGGAGAACGAAGTAGACGAGGATCTGTTGGCGTGGGAACATCACCGCAAACGCGAGGAGCACACCATAGATGGCGCCGGAAGCGCCGATGATGCTGGCTCCGTAGATCGGTCCGTAAGGGATGAGCGCGAACAGCGCACTCCCAAGCCCGCACAAGAAGTAGTACCGGTAAAAGGAGCGAGCTCCCCATTGCTGTTCGATCGCACAGCCAAACATGAACAAGCCGAACATGTTCCAGAACAAATGCCAGAAGTCGGCGTGAAGGAACATGTAGGTCCCGAGACGCCATACCTGGAAGTTCCAAGGAAGCACGAGCGGGGCGGAAAGCGAAAACAGGCCGGGCCCATTGATTGAAGGACCGATGTAGGGATCGAACAGCTTCTGAAGAACAAAGGCAACAGCGTTTGCGATCAGCAACGTCTTGACGGCCGGTGTGAGCCGGTCAGCGAAGCCGAAGCGAATCTCGCGACGATAGTTGGACACTCGACTAAGAGCTTAGCACAGCGTCATCGCCGGTCGAGGTAGCGCTCGACCGCGTCTGTCGCCGCTGGAAGCGAAAGCCGCGCCGCCGCCAGAAGCGCCGTCGGATCGTCGGCTTCGACGTAAGGGGCGAGAGCTCGCCACAGCGATTCACGAAACGCCGCGTCGCCGCGATCGGCGTCGAGATCCAAGTAGAGCTCGACCGCGAACGGGCTCGCAGTCGTATTCGACACGAGTGTCCGAAGCCGTGCGCGCGCGATCTCCGGCAGTAAGCGCTCAACCGCACGCCGTGCACGAACCCGCTCAGCAGGATCTTCTTCGTTGAGCTCGGCCACGAGAAGCCGAAACGCCCACTCCGCCCCGGTCGGCAGAAGCGCGATCGCGGTCTGAAAGCGGACGCTCCGCTCGGAATCCCCGGCGAGACGATGGAGGCGTTTGTCGAAGTTGCCGAGACTCGTCTCCGATAGCCCACGCAGCGCGGCCTCCCGGCTCGGATTTAGACCCGTGACAGCAAGCTCTATTAATAAAGGAAGGCGCCGCGCATCTCCCGACAACGCCATCACGAAGTGAGCCCTCTCCCGAAGCTGTGCGTTGTCCGCATCGAGCCACGCGAGAAACTCGCGCGGGTAGCGCTCGTGGAAACGATGCATCGCGACGAGAGCTGCCGGTTGCTTGCCTCCACGACGGCCCACGCGCTCGATGGCACGCTGCACCAAGTCGACATCAACCGGCGATCCCACCGCGGCAGGAAGAAGCTCTTCCAGAAAATCGCGATCGAGCTGGCTTCGCACAAACGCAGCGGCTCCGGGTGCCCCCATCCGAACCAGCTCGACCTCCGCCGCGAGACGAGTGTCCTGTTCGGCTTCGGCGCGAAGAGCCGCAAGGATGGACATCGAGACCACGGTGTCGGAGCGGCGTCCAAGCCATCGAATCGCTTCCGGGGTCGCCGCCTGCTCGAGACGGACGCGTGCTTCGGGCGATGGAACGAAAACCATGGCCGCGTGCGGAGCAGCCGCTTCGATCACGCGAACGACGGCGGCTTCCCCCACGATCGGAGTGAGGATGTCACGACCCGTCGCCGCGATCGCATCGAGCCACGCGTCCGGCATGGCATCGGCGTGGAAGCGTTGCTCCTCGCGATCCACTCTCGGAGACAGCAGCAACGATGCGAGGGCACGACCGCGTGCCGAGTGGGCGCGGTGCGATCTCGCGCGCAGCTTCCGATGCCGCGAGATCGAGAGATACGGGTAGAGGCGGTCGATCGTCTCGCTCGTCATCGGGAGTCCGATGAGCGAGGCGTGGTCGCGAGTCGCAAGAAAGCGGATGGCTCGATATCTCGACCGTGCGGGAAGCGCCAGAACGGCGCTTTGAGTCTCGAGGAAGTCACCTTCAAGAAGCCGCTCTAGCGACGGCGTCCTCGGCGGAGCCATCGTCTCACCCAACGCACGGGCCAAGCGCGACCGAAATAACTCCGGGCTCGGCTCTTCGTCGCGTTCAGCACTACCTGCGAAATCTCGAAGGCGGATGTCGTTGGTCGCAGCTGCCGCATCCCCGAGAACGCCGCGCCAGTCGTCGGGAGCTTGGAAATACTCGTTCAGCGCCGGGCCGACAACGCTGCGATCCCCAGAACGGGCGAGGACGCGACGAGCAACCACCGATACATTGCCGACCGGCCCCGACGGTAGCGCTTGCAAGATCGTGCGCGCCCAGTACAAAGCACGCCCGCGGTCGAGCCGCTCGAGCGAAACCACCGCGGCGACGAGCTCCTCGGCGACGTCGGGCGGGGGCAGAGATCCGTCAAACCGCTCGAGCTCATCGAGCCTGGACTCGATCGCACGCTCTAAGTGCGGGGCTTGCCGGGCGTCGTCAGTTTCAGCGAGCTCGTCCAGCTGCGCTGCTGCCAAGAGTTGCCCGGCGACGAGCACCACGGCCGCCGCCCAAGCCACGTCAGCTCGTTTTCGCTGCGGCGACGCTGCGGAGCGAGGCGGATTCGAGAACGGGCCGCAGCGCGGCGCCGGTGTGGGAGCTCTTGTGCGCCGCGACTTCCTCCGGAGTTCCGGTGGCCACCACGCGGCCGCCAAGCTTTCCACCCTCCGGACCTAGGTCGATGAGGTAGTCCGCGGTCTTGAGAACGTCTTGGTTGTGCTCGATCACTAGCACCGTGTTGCCACCGGCGACGAGCGTGTGGAGCACGTTCAACAGCCGCGCGATGTCGTGGAAGTGTAGACCGGTCGTGGGCTCGTCGAGAATGTAGAACGTGCGACCGGTGGCTCGCTTGGCGAGCTCCCGCGACAACTTGACGCGTTGGGCTTCGCCTCCGGACAACGTCGGCGAGCTTTGGCCCAGTCGAATGTAGCCGAGCCCAACTTCCATGAGGGTTTCCAGGATCCTGCGAATCGATGGGTGATTCTCGAAGAGCTCGACCGCTTCTGCCACGGTCCGATCGAGCACATCCGCCACCGACAGCCCCTTGTACTTCACTTCGAGCGTCGCATCGTTGAATCGACGTCCGTGACATTCTTCGCAGGGAACGTAAACGTCCGCGAGAAAGTGCATCTCGACTTGGATGACACCATCGCCCGTGCAATGCTCGCAGCGGCCGCCCTTCACGTTGAACGAGAAACGGCCGGGCTGGTAACCCCGAGCGCGCGCCTCCGGCAGGTTCGCAAAGAACCCGCGAATCTCGTCGAACACTTTGGTGTACGTCGCCGGATTCGAGCGCGGTGTTCGTCCAATGGGCGATTGATCGATGTCGATCACCTTGTCGAGGTGCTCGAGACCTCGCACCGAGCGGTGCGCTCCCGGGTGCGCGTCTGCGCGATTGAGCTCGCGCGCGAGCACTGGGTAAAGGATCCCGTTCACCAACGTGCTCTTGCCTGCGCCCGACACCCCGGTGACCCCAACGAGCACGCCGAGCGGGATCTTCACGTCGACATTCTGCAGGTTGTTCTCGCTCGCACCGCGGATCTCGATGAACCGGGGCGAGAGCTCCCGTCGTTTCTGTCGAATCGCAATCTCGAGCCGCCCGGAAAGATACTGCCCGGTAACCGAGCGGCGCTGTCTAGCGAGCTCGTCCGCGGTTCCAACTGCCACGACCTCGCCGCCATGCACACCAGCGCCCGGACCGAAGTCCACGACATGGTCCGCGGCTTCTATCGTTTCGCGATCGTGCTCCACGACTACGACGGTGTTCCCCATATCGCGCAGATGGCGAAGGGCGCCGAGAAGGCGCGCGTTGTCACGCGCGTGGAGTCCAATCGACGGCTCGTCGAGAATGTAGACGACGCCGGTGAGCTCCGAGCCAATCTGGCTCGCGAGGCGGATCCGTTGGGACTCGCCCCCTGACAGCGTCGGAGCAAGACGGTCGAGCGTCAAATAGCCGAGGCCGACATCCCTGAGGAAACGAAGCCGGTTGACGATCTCCTTGAGGAGCTCCGATCCTATGAGAGCATCGGTTCCCTGCAGATCGACTGTTGTCGAGAACAAAAACGCGTCATCGATCGCGCTTGCCGCGAGCTCGGCGATCGACTTGCCATCGATGCGGACCGAAAGCGCTTCGGGCCGCAGCCGGGCCCCTTGGCACGTCGAGCACGGTTTGCTCGACATGAACTGGGCATAGTGTTTTCGCACCGACTCGGACTGCGTCTCTTTCATACGACGCATGAGGATCGGGATGAGCCCTTCGAACTTCGTCTTGAACGAGCGACGTCCCTTCCGGACGGTAATCTTCTCGTTGGCGTTTCCGTGAAGAATCACGTGTCGGTGCACGTCCGAGAGCTCACGCCAGGAAGTCTTCAGATCGAGCTTGTAATGCCGAGCAATCGAGCGAATGACTGCGGGGCGCCAGCCACCTTTGTCTTCGACCGCACCCCAAGGTTTGACGGCGCCCTCGTTGATACTGAGACTCGGGTCGGGAACCATCAACTCCTCGTCCATCTCGGCTTTGGTGCCGAGTCCGTTGCACTCCGGGCACATGCCTTGCGGCGAGTTGAACGAAAACAGCTGCGGCGAGAGATCGGGAAAAGAAATGCCGCAGTGGTGGCATGACTGGTGTTCTGAGAACAAGATGTCGTCTTCGCCGTCACGGTGCACGATGAGGACGCCGCCGCCGGAGCGCAGCGCTGTCTCGACCGAGTCCGTCAACCGCGACCGCCCGCTTTCGAGAAGATCGGGGTTCGCGACCAGGCGATCGACGACGAGCTCGATGTCATGCTTCTTGTTCTTTTCGAGCACGATCTCCTCTTCGAGCGAGACCACGCGCCCATCCACGCGGACTCGCGAGAATCCGCTGCGCCGAATTTTTTCGAGGACTGATTTGTGCTCTCCCTTGCGAGCAGTGATCAAGGGAGACAGGATTTGAAACCGAGTCTTGTCGGGAAGGCGACCGATCTCTTCGACGATCTGCTGCGACGTCTGCTTCGCAACCGGCCGGCCGCATCGGTGGCACGCGAGCTTGCCAATCCGCGCGAACAGGACCCGCAGATAGTCGTAGATCTCGGTGATCGTGCCTACGGTTGAGCGCGGATTGTGGCTCGACGATTTTTGGTCGACGGAAATCGTGGGCGACAGCCCGCGGATCGTGTCGTAAAGCGGCTTGTCCATTTGGCCGAGGAACTGACGCGCGTAGCTCGACAGCGACTCGACGTAGCGGCGCTGACCCTCGGCGTAGAGGGTGTCGAACGCAAGAGAAGATTTACCCGATCCCGAGACCCCACTGAAAACGACGAACTTCTTCTTCGGAATCTCGACGGTGATGTTCTTGAGATTGTGCTGACGAGCACCGCGAACAATGATTCGATCCGGCTCCACGATGAAACGAGCCTAGCCCGAAGTCAGCTGGCCGTCAAAAGCTGCCCGATTCACCACGGAGGCACGGAGCCACAGCGCAGCAGAGCCGCAACCAAAACTCTCAACGCAAAGGCGCAAAGGCGCAGAGACGCAAAGGTCGTCGAGTATGAGTGGCAGTCATTACCGCCGCAGACGTTGGTTTGACACCTGCCAAAGAGACGTCTGCGCCGGAGGCGCTCACTTCGCGCCGTCGCGTCTTTGCGTTGAGTTCTTCTTCTTTTGATAGCAAGCTATTCGACATTAGTAGCACGGAGTGGTGACGCGTTAGTTCCAGTCGGGTTTGACCGCGAAGAAAAAACTTTCGAAGCCACGTTCAACGAACAACACCACTTCGTCGGGCTGGCGCTCGCGGATGGTCGCGACGACCGCGCGGAAGGCATCGAGATCGTCTACTGGTTGATCATCGACGCGCAGGAGTAGATCGCCGGGAGAGACTCGATTTGGGTTGCTGCTAACCGCCACCGGAGGTTTTACGACCACCACGCCTTTTTGCTCCGGCTCGAGAAAACGGGTGGCGAGGAAGTCATAAGTAATTTCCCGAACGGTCAAGTCGAGCTGGTCGGCTTTGACGGTTTCGGCTTCGCGCGCGGAGCGAGGAGCGGGATCCAGATACGCAGTCGTCGTCGCCGAAACGCCGTCGCGGAGATAGCCCAACTCGAGGTTGGCGCCCACCCCCGCTCGGAGCACCTGCTCCGCGAAGACACCAATGTCTTCCTCACGGCTGACGTCAACAGGCTCGCCGTCGAGCTCGACGAGAACGTCCCCGACTTCGAGGCCGGCTGCCTCGGCTGGCGAGTTGCGGTACACGTATCCCAGCAAGATTCCTTGCTTCACCGGAAGCCCCATATGCGTCGCGAGCTCGTCGGAGAGAGCCTGCATCTCGACGCCCAACCAACCACGGCGAGCCGGTTCCGCTTCAGATTCGCGAACACTCGCGTCGACGAAGTCCCGGGCCGGCCGGGCATAGCCGCGCCCGATGCCTTTGGGGAGATCCCGCATCACGGTGAGAAACGCCAACGGGTTCCTCGAACGAGTATCAGGGACCGCCACGGTCAATGCGTCGACGTAGCCGATGAGCTCGCCGTCGAGCGACACGACCAGCGAGCCGACCGGGTCGGCGGCACCCGTCGCAACCATGTAGCCGGCTTGCGGGGACGCAGTGATCGCCTGGACACGAGACAATTCGACCGCAACCGCCGGCCCCAACGGCTCCGGCAGCAGACTCACCACGACGACTCGCTCGCCCACGCTCGCGGAGGTCTCAGCACCGAACACCACGGGGACGAATTCTCGATCGTCCGCCTCGATACGAAAAAACGCGACGTCGGCTTCAGGGTCGCGCCCGAGATGCGTGGCCGCGTACTCCGTGCCGTCCATCAGCCGAATTCGAGCGTCTGCGATCCTGGCGACCGCCCGGTTGACTGACGCGGGAAAGCGGATACCTACGCCGTGCGGCACTTGGTTGAATGGCTCGTACACGATCGCGCTCACCATCACGATACCCTGCGGCGAGACAATGACCCCGGTCGTCGTCAGCTCGTCCTCGTCAGGAGGCTCCGCCGTGGAGCGAGCGACCTGTTGGCGATAGCGCACCTGTACGAGGCTTTGGCTGTAGCGCTCGTCGAGACCCTTCAACTTCCGCGCAGTCTCGTCCTGAGCAACGGTGAACGGCACACAAAACAATGAAACAAGAAACAGGAGCATTGCCGAGCTGACGCAACGCAGTTTAGTCGTCATAACTTGCCTCGATGAGAACCCAGCGTCGAGAATGACGCCGCATCACGGTAAGAAGCACGGCGTCTTTCTGGCTGTCGTCGTAGCGGCGATACATGACTTTCAAGTCGTCCAGGTTCGCTACCGGCTCATCCTCGATCGCGACGATGCGGTCCCCAGGAAACAGCCGCGCCCGGAAGCCCGCACCGTTGGGTATCACGCCGGCCACGATGACTCCGGTGCTATCGGGCAAGCTGAACTCGAGCGCAAGCTCTCGGGTGATGCCCCGAGCAGTAAAGCCCCAGCTCTCGCACTCCATTTCGTCGGAGCTCGATTGCCCGCGCTCTTCCGTGGTCAATGTAAATTGGAGCACGTCCTCACCGCGCGACACGGCGACAGCCACGTCCTCTCCGATGGGGGTATCCGCGATCCTCTTGTAGAGCTCTGGGAGCTCTTCGGTGAACTGCGCCGACGTTCCCTCGCCGCGGTAAGCGAGAAGCATATCGCCGGCTTGAATTCCGACACGACCCGCGGGCGAATCCGGCTCGACGCTCCGGATAACGACTCCGGGCACAGACTCCGACTCGAAATACTGCGCGAGCTCTTCGCGCGGCTGAAACGTCAGACCCAGCCAGCTACGGGAAACGTGACCGGTACGGATGAGCTCGGCGGCGACTTCTTTGACGATGTTGATAGGGATGGCGAAGCCGATGCTAGAGGCGCCAAAAGCGCCCCGAGCGTTCACTCCGACCACGTAGCCTTCGAGGTTGACCAACGGTCCTCCACTGTTACCGGGGTTGATCGCTGCGTCCGTCTGGATCCAGGTGTTGAACGAGCCTGTCTTTTCTCCGGTCGGAAGCTTGAAGGTGTCAGAGAGGTAGCGATCCTTACTGCTGACGACGCCGAACGACAACGAGCGCTGAAGCGCCAGCGGGCTACCGAGCGCCATGACGTACTCACCGACTGCAAGCGAGTCCGAGTCGCCGAGTGCGACGGGCCGGGGCAACACCTGATCCGGGCCGAGCTCGAGCTTGAGCACGGCGATATCGGTCAGAGGGTCCTCGCCGACAACCACACCGGGAACCCGCTGCTTGTTGCTCAACGTAATAATGAGGCGCTTGGCTTTACCGGCGACGTGATAGTTCGTAATTACGTGACCATCCTCATCGAAGATGAACCCGCTCCCGACACCCGTCGCGCTGCGACGCTCTCCTGACGAGTAAACGTCGGTGATCGGCTGAACGTTGACGAGCGCCGGTGTGACTCTATCGCGGGCTTCGAGGATCTGCTCCTGAAGCGTCTGCGCGCTCCCGGGGCCGCTAATCACGGTGAACGCGACGATCAAAATCAACGGCACTCTCGCCGCGTATCGATTCCCCATCAAACGAGACCACCTTTCTTCCATCATTACGCTTCCCATCGTAGCAAAAAGCGGTGAAGCGAGTCGCAACGCTCCCCAACCGACGAGCTCCGGGGGATACGGGCGCACCCACACGCGCCCAACGAATCGGTTTCTCTCGGTAGGACGTCGCTCGCTTGTTCTTCGGATGGCGATCCAAGGTCGACGCCGACAGAACCTTGCCGGAGCACGAGCCGATCCCGTACACTTAATAAAAGATAGCTGCACTTCGTGTGTCATCGGATCGCGCGCAATGCTCGACCCGTGCCGATAGATCTCCAGATTCACCCCTCGGTAATCCACGGCTCACGCGCTGAGGAGGCGCACAACATGCGAAGGCAACGCTCCTTTCACCCGAATCGAACGCGAGTAAGAACATGGCGTCTGATGTGACGAACGCGCATGGGGCGACGGTGCGCTCTTTCGGCCACCAGTGGTCTCGCTTCGATCAGGCCCCTCTGAGCGACGAAGAGATCCGAGCACGATTCGACGAGTACTTTCGTATTTTTCCTTGGGACACACTGGCGAGTGATGCCAGTGGCGTCGATATCGGGTGCGGCTCGGGACGCTGGGCCAGATTCGTGGCAATGCGAGTGGGCGAGCTCCACTGCGTCGACGCCAGCGACGAGGCTCTTCGTGTCGCGGAAAACAACCTTCACGCTTTCTCGAACATCGAGTTTCATCGAGCCAGCGTCGGTGATCTGCCTTTCGAGGATGGGTCGCTCGACTTCGCCTATTCGCTGGGTGTCCTTCATCATGTTCCCGACACCGCGGCAGCCCTCGAGGCCATTGTCCGAGTGCTGAAGAAAGATGCGCCCCTGCTTCTGTATCTCTACTACGCTTTCGATAATCGACCACTGTGGTATCGGTCGCTCTGGAAAATAACCGACGCCGCGCGTCGGGTGATTATCCGCCTACCCCGGCCTGTGAAGTCGCTCCTGTGCGAGACCCTTGCGCTTTTTGTGTACTGGCCTCTGGCCCGCAGCGCTCGCTTGTTCAACGCAATGGGCTGCGACGTCTCGACCTTCCCCCTGGCTCTCTACCGGGACCGAAGCATTTATAGCATGCGCACGGATTCGCGGGATCGCTTCGGCACGCCCCTGGAGAAACGGTTTCGGGCCGACGAGATCCGTCAGTTGATGTTGGAGGCAGGTCTCGAGGACATTCACTTCTCGAACTCACCGCCCTACTGGTGCGCGGTCGGAAAAAAGGCCCGAGACACGCGGTAGAGAGCCCAGTCCGGGTCCGTCGGAGTCAACTCAAGCGATCTTCGTCGCCGGCGCCTTGCCTCGTCTTCTTCCGATGACCGCTGTCGGGACCGGAAGGATACGGATCTCGTCGAAGCCGTTGTCGACGTACCAGTCATACACTTCTTCGGCCGGATGCGTCCAAATGTAGTGCGGAGAGTAGTAGTCGTAGATAACGCCCACGTCGACCTCTCCGCGCTCTTGATCTCGCGGGACAGGAACGAGAAAAAACGCAGCTCCCAGAATCTTCCGCCACCGCGATCTCGCAAGCCACATTTGCAGCTTGCCCAGAGGATAGAGAAGCCAGCAAAACACGTGCAGCAGAGAGGGAGATAGCCTCGCGGTAACCAGCCGAAGTGTTTTCGCGACACTTCCCCGAATGACGCCGTTCCAGTAGGAAGGTGGATAGACCCAGACCGCGACGTGGCCGCCGGGCTTGCACAGGGAGGAGGCCTCTCGAAAAGCCGTCGACGTACTCCGCGTATGATGGAGAACTCCCAGGCTGTAGACGAAATCGAAGCTCGCGTGACGAAGCGGAGGATCGAGAATATCTCCCTGGACGAAGTGAAGATTGGGTAGGTGCCCATACTGGCGTCGCGCTACGTCAACGGCGCCGCTCAAATCCAGCGCGACCACCTCACGCGCGTAATCTCGCGCAATGGCCGCGAAGCGACCCATACCGCAGCCCAGCTCGAGAGCCAGCTTGCCTTCGAGAAACTCGCCGCTCGGCTCGTATCCAGAAGGCACCGGGGAGAGCGAGTCCCCCTTCGAGTTGTTTTTCAGCGCTCGGTAAATCGCCGGATCGATGCCGGTCTTTCGGAAGAACAGCAATCGATTCGCCTCGGAGGGGGGCTGTGAGAAGTGAGTGAACTCGTACCCAAAAGTCGAGGCGGTGCGCCGGGCGCCGCTCTCCTGAGACGGTGATTTCTCGTCGTTGGTCACCGCACACGATGGAAGAAGCCTGGGAATGCCCCCGGATATGGGAAACGATGCGCGGCAATCGCCGCAGACCAGCGCGCCGGCGACGATGTCTTCTTCCGATGGCTGCGCGGGATCGCTCAGGCGGAGCGGCCCACGGCATAGCGGGCAGGCAAGCAGGTCGAGCAGGGCGAGCCTCAACTCGATACACCGTCACGATCGGTTGTATGGCAGAACATCATTCGACGAGCTTCACGATGTCGTCCGCGGCTGTCTTACGGGACGCTCTCATCGTAACAAAAACGCCGCGCCGAGAGACGGATCGCTCCCAGCCTCCAAAGGCGAATTTCTCCTGTTTCAACAACGCGATTCGACGATCGACCCTCGGCGGGTCCGATGTGCTTCATGAGCGAACGTCGCTCGCCTAATGGATTAGCTCCGTGTTAGCATTAGGTTTCCGTCGAAAACTGATCATCGAATCGGGCTCGCACCTTCCGGGTGTGAGCCGACCTGTCTTCCAAAAGCATGGGATCCCTCCATAGCATCGTGAACCAGAAGCTCTTCGAGCACCTCGCGTGCCCCTCCTGCCGCCAAGCCTTGAGCGCAAAACGAGACGGGGACGAGCTTCGATGCCAACGATGTGGCGACGTGGGACGAATGATTCTAGGCATCCCGGATTTACTCGCTCATCGGAAACATCTCGACGCCGCCTCGGCGGGAACGTTTGATCTCGAAAAGGACACCGCGGCTGCACTCGAGCTGCACGAGAGTTTCGAGCACCTGAGCTACGGCGAGCTCGAAGCGCGGGCGGCGCAGATGCGCACCGACGACGAGGGCATCGCCCTCGCGTCGACAGCGGCAAAACGATTCAACGAAAGATACGCCGAGGTCCAGAAAGAAGTCGGTTTGCGTGCGGGCGAAGCGACGTTCAACCGGATCGACGCGTACCTCGACGGGCTAGGAGAGCCTAGAGTTTCTGGTGGCATCGCTCTCGAAGCCGGCGGCGGAAACGGCCTCTTTCTACCGGATTTCTCGACGCGGTTCGACAGCGTCGTGCTACTCGACTGTTCGCTCGTCAACATCATTGTCGCTCGAAAACTCGCAATGGAGTGTGGGCTCGACAATGTGTCGTTCGTTCGCGCCGACGCAACAGCGCTGCCATTCGTGTCGAGCAGTTTCGATTTTGTCCACGAGGACAACGTCATCGAGCACGTCGCCGATCCGGAGTCGCTCGTAACCGAAGCCGTTCGGGTGACGCGGCCGTCCGGAACCTACGTGTGCCTTTCCCCGAACCGCTACTCGCTGGCGCCAGAGCCTCATTTCCGGCTAGCGTGTTTCGGTTTCTTTCCGCGCTCGATTCGAAGGCCGCTGATTCTCAAGCTCCGCGGTGTGCAAACGGAGGAGGGAACCGATCCCCGGTCGCTGCGACAATTGCGGCGCTATTTGAGCTCGGCCGGGGTATCCGACGCCCACATCTTCTTCCTACCGAGACAACTGAAGCGCACGGCCCGCAATACTTTCGTCCGCCGAGTCGTTCGCGCATCCCTCGGCGCACCCATCTTCGGCGCGCTCGTCTCCACCACGATCAACGGACCGCTACTTGGCCTGATGCCGTATCACGTCGCCTTGGTGTCTGGCCGCGAAAAACGGGTCTCCTCGCAAACGCCAGCGAGCGAGCTGAAGTCCTCTCCCGATCCGATCGCTTCGTAGATAGACAGCGCGCTCGCCGCCGCGTCTTCGAAACTGAATCGACGACACCGCTTTCGACCAGCCCGCACCAACCGCTTTCTCAATCCTTCATCGGAGGCAACGGCCGCCATCGCTTCGGTGATGGATTGCGTCGAAGTCGGATCCACAAGGAGCCCCGCGTCTCCCACCACTTCCTCGAGCGACGTGCCGCGCGACACGATGACCGGCGTGCCAACTGTCATGGCCTCGAGCGCCGGGAGTCCGAATCCCTCACCGAGCGAAGGCATGACGAACGCGAGGGCACCTCGGTAAAGAGCTGGGAGATGCTCGGTGGGGACATAGCCGAGAGCGTGCAAGCCCTTAGGCGAGCTCTTGCTCGCCCCCGAGGACGCTCCATAGCGATGGACCCCAGCCACTGCGAGTCGTAGCGAAGAGCGCGAGCTATCCGATAGGTGCGCGAAAGCATCTACCATCCGCTGCAGATTCTTGTGGGGACGGTCGGTCCCGACGAAGAGAAAATAGCGTTCGCGCTCGAGTCCGAACTGATCGAGCACTGCTCGTAGCGCTTGCGGCTCACACTCCCTTTGATAGCGCTCATGGACCCCGTAGGGTACGACGGTGACTCGCGAATCGATCCATGGCCAACGAGCAACCAGGAGCGAGCGTGTCGCCTGCGAGGGAACCATGACGTGTTTTGCATGGCCGATACCAAGCCGGGTAACCACGCGGGAGTAGGCTCTTTTCAGCGGTCCCCATTTCGAATAGTAGTCGGAAAACGTGAGGAAGTTCAGATCCTGGACCGTCGTCACGGTCGGTACCCGATGCAGGATCGGTGCGTCATGAGCTAGATAGTGGTAGACGTCCGGCTTCAGTCTTCTCAAAAGAGACGGAAGGCGCACATGTTGCGACAGCTTCATCGACGGAACATCCGTTTCGATGAGCTGGAATCGGTCTGGTTTCTCGAGAAAAGCGAGCTCATGCCGCGCCTCGGCTCCGACCAAAACGAGCAGCTCGTGCGGGTGATCGAGCTGCGCCAGATTGCGCAGGAGATTACGCGCGTAGGTACCTAGACCATCTTCCTGAGGAAGAATACAGCGGGCGTCGATCGCGATTCGGAGCCGAGCCGTGCTCGGGGCGGCTGCGTCGAACGCTTTGTGTTGGCCCGGCATCGCTGGTGGCGCTACACCCTTCTGACGAGCTTCGAGAGAACCTCGTTGGTTTCGAGATGGGCCGGTTTGACGGCCAGTAGGTCCTCGTTGGCTTCATGGAGCTCATTGACTTCCACGCACTCGAGACCGCGGCGATCGACGCGAAACAACCGGAAACCCATCTCCGAAAGGTGGGCCTTGACTTCGACAGTGGATCTGCCAAACGCGCGCGCTGTCTGCTCCGATGCCTCGAAAAGGATCATCGGGTCTTTTTTCAATAGCTCCCTGCCACCTTCGAGCACTGAGAGCTCGGCACCTTCTACGTCCATCTTGAGGAACTCAACGCGGGCGATCCCTTGTGCTTCACAATAGTCGTCCAATGTCGTGAGCTCGATATCCAACGCTCGGTCCACGCCAGGCGCCGGGGCCAAGCTCGCCATGCCACTATTGCCATTCGTTGCGGCGTAGATGGTTGTCCGACCCTTGCGATGGGACAGGCCACATTCGACGGCGTGGATCTGGGTGAGATCGTTGAGCTCTGTATTCGAGCGAAGCTCCTCGAAATTCTCCGGAACGGGCTCGAACGCGTGCACCGCGCCATTTTGCCCTACCCGACGCGCGGCACCCATCGCCCACAAACCCATATTGGCGCCGGCGTCGACGACCGTGTCCCCGGTATTGATGAGTCTGCGCGACAACCGGATCTCGGGCTTCTGGTAGAAGCTGTTCGCGAAAGCCCATCGGAAGACATAGTCATCGAAGCGCGCACGAACCAAAACGTCCGGCTCGATCTCCACGAGCAGCCCGTTGGTTCGCCAAATCGGACGACACAGGTCCAGAAAGAAACCCTTTCCGCGATCGAGCGGCCAGTTGCGTAGAAAGTGGCGAAGGGCTCGGATCTCTAACGGCTCCCGGGCCGGAGGCGGCGTTCGCGCAGTGACTACCGACATGTCGAGGATGAGCTCAACCCACGCGCGCCACGATCGACTGCTTGAAGCGGCGAAGCCGTGAGCTCCAGCGATCGCCGAGAAGAGAGCGCGCGGCGGTGTAGATCCACATCGGCTGGAAGATGACCGACCCATGTTGTTGGCGCGCCCGGCCAAGTCGGACTCGCGCCGATTCGGTGTCACCACAACCGTAATACCCGATTGCGGCATACAACTGCGCTCGGCTCCTCACGCGCTCGGCGATATCCGCGAGCCGAGGTCCGGCAATGGGATCGGCGAGAAAGCGTTCGACGGCCATCGTCATCGCGGCCTCCATCCTCGCGGGGTTGTGCATCATGTTGTCGGGATGCTCCCGAACCAAGAGCGTGGCGACATGAGTGCAGGCGAACTCGTAGCGAGCGGCAAGGCGTACCCACAGCTCCCAGTCAGCCGACGGGCCGAGCACAGCGTCTTCCAAGAATCCGGGTGTCTCCGCGAGCACATCGCGCCGGACGGTGACGCCGCCGACGCTGAGTGTGTTTCGCATCGCTAGCGCCTCCAAGAACCGGTCGCTCGCGTCCGGCGGCAGTAAGGCCCGCCCGACATGCCCCGGCGACATGCGGCGGGATCCTCCGTAGAGAACCTGGGCGGTCGGGTGGCGCTCATGGGTCTCCTGGTCACGCTGGATTTTCTCGGGTGCCCACAAGTCGTCACTATCGAGATAGGCCACCCATTCACCGCGGGCCAGACGAAGGCCGTAGTTGCGCGCCACGGCCACGCCTTGGTTTTCTTGCCTCACGTAGCGGAGACGATCGCTCCAGGAGCTCATGACCGCTTCGGTTTCGTCGGTGCTGCCATCGTCCACGACCACAACCTCGCAGGGAGCTACCGTCTGGGAGAAGACGCTCTTTAACGTCTCGACGAGGAGGTCGGCGCGGTTGTAGGTCGGGATGACCACGCTCACCTGAAACGTCTCGGACGTCATGATTTGCCCTCGAATTCCTCGCCCGCGAAGAACAGATTGTTCCGAACCGGGAAACGGTGGCCTTCGGAACAAGCGAGCGCATCGCGTTCGCGCCAAAGCGGTGCTGCGCCGCAGCACGAGCACGCCAATAGCTCCGGCAGACGAGCCGCGAGCCGTTCACTTCGGTATCTCATCAACCAGCCGAGGAGACTCCGGAGCTTTTGACCGGGCGTTGTCGGCCGACAATCGAGCGCGGCTGCCTCCTCCCCGTTGCCGTCGTTCGCGAAGACGAACTCCTCGTCGCTCGGCAGGCTCCCATCGACTTCGATGTCGATCGCACCACGCCAATAATAGCGAACGAGGAAATCGAGATCGTCGAGCCGGCGTGCGACGAGGTCCTCGAACGCATCGTGGTTATCGAGCTGGCCGCGAAACCAAGACGACATCTCGTCGGAGAAGGTTGCTGAGGGCTTGGGTGCGAGATGGAGTGAGCCGTTTTCTCGCGCTACAAACCACTTGTGAAACGGGTTCCCGTAGAGCCGTTCGTGAATACGGCTCGGGGTTTCGATATAACCTCGCGCTGCCACCCGTTGAAGCTCGGAGGCGAGCCTCTCTGGATGCCGAACGTGCTCCATCAAGTGCGAGCAAACGACAAAATCGAAAGCGCCGTCACGAAACGGTAGCCGCTCGGCATCCGCAACCACGAGCGGTCGGTCCGAGATCGGCTTGCCGCCGCAAGCTCGCTCGGAGTGGTCGGATAGAAACCGATCGCAGAGAACGTTCGCTCTCATATTGGGATTTTGTCCACTCCCGACATCGAGCACGAGCTCGGTCGGTTCGAGCTCGAAGCTCTTGATCAGTTGGAGCTGGCCGGAAAGGTCCGAGAGTCCTCGCGAGACACGTCGTGACGCTCGTCTCACAAAACTCATGACGCGAACCGGAGCGCGGCTTGGAGCATCGACCGAGTCCAGGTCGGAAAACCAACGGTTTGAAGCCGCACGACGTCGTCCGGCTCGAGTAAGTTGCCGTAGCGAAGCGCTGCCGCCGCCGCGAGGCAACTGAACGTGGCTGCGGCTAATCCCCCGTAGTGACCCGGGTACAAGAGCGCAAGGACCGCCGCGACGAACGCCGGGGCAAGAGCTAGGAGCAAACCGGACGGCCAAGCGACCTCTAGAAGCTGGAACGAGCGCCTGCAGGCATAAATTGAACCGATCACTAGCGAGAGGCCTTTGGCGAGCGCTGCCCCGATGGCGCCGAACCAGGGAACGAGAAGAAGACTGAGCACGAGGTTTCCGCCACCGAGCACGACCGTCGCCGCAGTGATGAGGTCCGGTCGGCGATAAGCGTTGAAGACGGAAAGAGACAGAAAGTAGAGCGGTGCCGTCGCACTGGCGGCGATGAGGACGACTAGAGGCTCGAGCGTCGCGGCGTAGGCATCGGGGACCGCGAACGGAAACAAGAAGGTGGTGCAAGCTATCAGCACCGCCAGAAGTGTCGAGGCGAACAAGCCAAGCTGAGCGGAGCCGCGGCCGAAAAGCTGCCGTGCGCGTTCCATCTGGTCTGAAGCGACAAGACTAATGGCAAGAGGACCCGAGACAACGCCAACGACCTGGGAGAGTTGCAACAAGACCGACAGACCCTGAACGGCGAGGTAGTAGCAGCCGAGCTCGGCCGCGGATAACCAATGAGTGGCAAGCGCAAAGTCTCCCCACGCGAACAGAGTCCCGGCCCAAACCCCAATGACGATGGAACCAGAAAACCGCGCCATGGGACCGAGCTGCGTCACGTCCGCCACGCGCGGAAGCCCGGGCGGACGAATGAGAAGACCGATCATCAGGGAGGACGCCGCCGCCGCGAGGACAATGAGCCGGGCTTGGCTCGCAGTCATGGTGGCCGAAAAGACGAGGGCAGTTGCGGCGATCACCACGAACCCGCGGTCTAGGATGCCGAGGCCCGTGGCGAGACCGAACCGGCGCTCCGCCTGAAGTCTATGAGTGTGAAGACCCATGACTGCGAGCACGACGACGTACGCTTCGACGAGGAGCACCGTGGTCCATCCGCCACCCAGATAGCTAGAAAGCGAACCGGCAAAGAAGAAACCCGCAGCCGCGCCCACCAAGAGTGTCGGCGCCGCCAAGCTGATGGCGGACCAAAAAGAGCGCCCGGCTTCGCCTCGGTCGCGGACTTCCAGCCGCCCAAAGTGCAACAGGGCCGTCTGCGAGTAGCTGGCCAATAGGCTTCGGCCAACCTGACCGACTAACAGGAACGTCCCAAGAGCGGCATAGGCCTCGGGAGGTAGCGCATGGGTCCAGAGCAACACCGCGGTCAAGCTCAACGCGATCCCGACGAGGGTGAGTCCCCCGGTCACAACGGAGTCGGATGCGAGCGACTTTATCTGGCGCTCGTCATCACTGTCGGCACGACGCTCGTCGGCGCTCACGGCAGACCCCTCCGTCGGCAGATGACGCGGCGAGGAGCGCACCATGGCAACGCTCTCCGCTCAGTTCGCATTCGTCGGTACTTCACGAGCTCACCGCCTCGCGGTTCCCGTTCGAGGTGAGCGCTTCGTACAACGCTCGATACTGGTCGGCAACACGCTCGAAGGAGTATTTTCGTTCGATCGTCTGCCGCGCTCTCAGTCCCATGCGATCCGTTTTCTGTGGCGAATCCAACGCGAGCAGCAAAGCGTCGGCGAGAGGTTTCGCCTGACCCGAGGGCGTGAGATAGCCGCTCTCACCCGATGTGATCAGCTCACAGTTGCTCGGCAGGTCGCTGGCCACGACGGCCCGGCCCGATGCCATCCCTTCGAGTACGGCATTGGACATACCCTCGCTGAACGAAGGTTGGACGAGCAGGTTTGCGGCTTGCACCATAGGCGTCACATCCTCATGAGCGCCCGCAAAAAGCACCGAATCTCCGAGCCCCAACTCTTCGGCTCTGTCTTTCAGCTCCTGCTCCACGTTGCGAAACGTGCCCCCGCCGCCGACGAGCACGAGTCCCGCTTTCGGAAGCTTCGATACGACATCTTTCCACGCATCGAGCAGAACGAACAGTCCTTTCTCCCAGGCTAGTCTTCCAACAAAGACCGCCACGCGCTCCCAGCCATAGCCGAGGGCGTCTCGTGCTCGCTGCCTCGACGCCAAATCGATCCCAGAATTTTCGGGAAGCATGACACCGTTCGGAATACGAGCGATGCGCCGTTTGGGTATGCCCGCGGCTTCGATCTCCTGAGCAATCTCGTCGGAGATGGCGATGAAGACATCGACGGACTCGAAGAGCTTGCGGCGAATCGAAGCGAACGGCATGTCCCGCGTGGCCGTCGCCATTTCGCTGAGTCTGCCTGAGATCGTGACCTTGACCACGACCCGCCCTCCCAGCATCTTCTTGGCGAACACGCCGAGATTGGCAGCGGAAAAGGCCTGGTGGCAATGGTAAATATCGAACGGCGTCGAATCCTGCGACCGATCCTCCGACGAGGGAGTTTGACGTCGAATCCACCGAAGGCCCCCAATGAGAAACGATGCCGACGCCAAGGCGCGGGTCGAGTGAATCGAACGCACCCGATGGACGTTGACTCCATCCAGTTCTTCATCGACTGGGCCGTCTCCCAAGTAGCGGGTCAGGACATCCACTGGGTGCCCTTCGCGGACCAATGCCGCAGACAACCCTCGCAATTGACGTTCGACGCCGCCAACCTGAGGATAGAACCCAGTCGAGATCATGCAGATGCGCGGAGTCGTCACCTGAACAGGGATGCTGTGCATGGACTTCCGGAGCAAGAGAGACCACTCCTCTATAATGAGGGATGCAAGCGATGTGCCACTGGATCGGCGTGGTTTTTCCCATACTTTGCGAACCTGTGCGGGGGACAAACCCCACGAGGGTATGGGACGTTCCCCACGGCCTTTCAGACCCGCGAAACCCATAAACCTCTCTGTCATGGAGCTTTTCGGCGGCTCGGTCACGTCGGCATGGAATTGGCATGTCTCAGAAAACGGGAGAGTTTCTCCACGGTACCGGTGTCGGTTGTCCGCATCCACTTATCAGAGGAAGAATCGCTTGCAAGAATCGTCGACGCTGCGAGAAACGCTCGTCGTCGATCAGGCCGCGCCAGACGAATTCGAGAAACGATTTCTCGAGATTCGACGGGAGGTGGAGAGCAAGCTGAGCGCGAGCGAGCTCTGGCCGCACTATTTCGAAATCCGACACCTCGATTTCTTGGCGCTTTACCGCTCCGTTCCCCTCACTGGTTGCGCCAGGATTCTTGAGATTGGCTGCGGCATTGGGTATTGGACCGCATTTCTCTCCAAACTCGCAGACGAAGTCGTCGCGGTCGACCTTGTCAACGCCGACCGGGACACTCATTCACCAGGTCTCCGGATCGCCGACGATTTCGTGAAGTCGCTTGGTATCGACAACGTGACCCTCTGCGGTGCGTCAGCGGAGCAACTCCCGTTTGCCGACAAAAGCTTCGATCTAGTGATATCGAACCATGTGCTCGAGCACGTACCCGATAGGTCCCGAGCGGTCCGCGAGATGCATCGCGTCCTCTCCCCCGGTGGCAGAAACGTTTGCGTCGTTCCGACCCGCATCGACCGTCTAGTCACGTTACCCTGGTACCACGCGTATTTGGCGAAAAGAGCTGTCGTGCACATTGGCCGATGGCTCTCCGGTAGCAGACCACCGGCCAGTCCACCGGGCACGGGCGGGTCGACCTCGGGACTCAGCATGTTGGACGAGTGGCCTTGGCCACCGACACATGGTGCCTTTCGAAACTACTTGGATGAGCTGCGTTCGTGGTCGTGCGTGCGATGGAGACGACTCGTGACCGGGGACGGCGAGCACCAGCTTCTGAGTCAAAGCTCGACGATGTTGATACCGTTTCCACTCATCGACATTCTCTCCCGCTCGATAGCTGTCTTCCTTCATCGACGCTCCCTAAACGCCCAAGTATTCCTTGGTCGGTTGGCCGGGGTTCGCGGCGCCGGGTTGAACACCGTCGTCGTGACGCGTCCCCGAGAGACAGGGCTCTCGACGCCGACGTCGGCACGGTCCCTTTCGCGGCAGGCCAACAAAATCTCCAGCACGTCGGCCAAGAGAATTCTCCATTTCATGGAGCAAAGCGGCACGTCACGCTACTACGACAAGTTGTTCCGCCACTTCGAAAAGCACTCTCGCAACGAGTTTCATGTCGCGAGTCTCAGGCCAGCGGAAGCCTTCTTCTCGCAGATTCGCATGCATGTGAGCGAAACTTCTTCGTTCGAACGTCACTCTCGCTACTACACCGCTCTAAGGGAGATGAGCTCACTGTTGCGTCGAACTCGACCCGATCTCCTTCACGCGCACGAACTGATCCCCGCGTTTTACGCTGCTCTCGCGCTAATTCTGTCCCGCTCTCCAGCCAAGCTCGTCTATCACCGACACCACAACCGCACGCTTGGGATGAAACTGAAGTTCTTCGATCTCATCGCGTCCATGCGCGCCACGAAGATCGTTGCCGTATCCAAGGCCATGTCCGAGGTCGCAGTTGTCGAGCACCCTTATGCGAGAAACAAGGTCACGTTCCTTCACAACGGGATCGACGTCGACCATGATATCCAAGGAAGTGGCGCCCCCGAGCTTCCCGACCAGGGCGCACGGATCCTGCTCGTCGCACGGTTGCGGCCGGAAAAAGGTCACTACGTGGCCTTGAACGCGATCGAGCGCGTCCAAGCACGCCTCCCCAAGACCACAATCGCCTTCGCTGGCACTGGGGCGCTCGAGGCCGAGTTGCGCCAGGAAGTCACGAGCCGAAATCTCACGAAGACAGTGCTTTTTCTCGGGCACGTAGACGACGTCGCAGGACTGCTTCGGCAGGTGGAGATGGTCATCGTGCCAAGCCTGAGCGAGCCCTTTGGCCTCGTAGCGATCGAGGCGATGGCCGCCGAGCGCCTCGTCATCGCTTCTCGGGTCGGCGGGCTAGAAGAAATCATCGAGCACGGACGAAGCGGTGTACTCGTGAAACCGTCGGACCCCGAAGAACTCGCCGCACAAATATCCTACTACCTCGAGAATCCGGACGAACGGCGATGTCTCGCCGCGAACGGCTACCAGCGATATCTCGAGCGATTCACTTCGGAAAAAATGGCGCGGAATTACCTCGCTTTGTACGAAGACATGCTCGGCGTCGCCTGACGCAGACCCTCGCTCCTTTACAGGAACGACCGTGGAGCGTCTACGGGCATTGGCTCCTCGGAAGAGTTCATTCGGCGCTCACCCTTCGCTGGCGTCCGAGTCGAGTCTGTCGGGTGACGAGCAAACCCCTCGTCGAGCGATCAGTCGTTGTCGCCTCCGCTGCGTGCACCACGGTGGCGCCCTTGCCCACTCGAGCGCGCGCGACGTAAACTAGCTGCGCCGCCGGGGGCGCGACCCGCCCGATCCCGAGATCGCCCCCCGCGGACTTTTCTTTTCAAAGGCCCGTCGCAAGGGAAACGCGCGCGGATGGATGGAGGTTTTTTTTCATGAAAGACATTGGCTACGACAAGCCCTTATTCGTTCAACCGTTCGATCACCGGGGAAGCTTCACCAAGACCTACTTCGACTTCAAAGGCGCGCCCGCGATCGAGCCCACAAAGGATCAGTTCGTTCCGGTCGCAGCAGGTAAGACGTTGATTTACCGCGGGCTTCTCAAAGCCATTGAGCTGGGTGTCCGCCACGACGAAGTAGGCATTCTCGTGGACGCACAGTTCGGAAGCCATATTATCAGTGACGCGAAATCACGTGGCATCCCCGCCGCGGTGTGCGTCGAAAAAAGCGGTCAATCGGTATTCGACTTCGAGTACGGAGCGCGCTGGGAGGAGCATCTGCGCTTTCTCGGCCCTGACATCGTCAAGGTACTCGTCCGCTATCACCCCGAGGACGACGCATTGATGAACCGGGAACAGTTGACCCGGCTCAAGCTCCTCTCCGACTACGTGCATTCGAGCAACGACCACTACCTGATGTTCGAGCTTCTCGTTCCCGCAGTCACCGCCGACGACAAAAGCGCCGGCGACAGGTACGACTCGGATATCCGGCCCGGGCACATGGTCCAAGCCATCCGCGAGATTCAAGATTTCGGCGTAGAGCCCGACATTTGGAAGATCGAAGGACTCGACGAGCGCGAGCACGCGGTGGCCGTCGCAACGCAAGCTCGATCGAACGAACAACGCAAGCGTGTCGGTTCAATTCTTTTGGGTCGCGGCTCGAACAAAGAAAAGGTCCACGAGTGGTTGAAGGTGTCGGCGCCAGTGGATGGTTTCATCGGCTTCGCCGTCGGAAGAACCAACTTCACCGAACCATTGAAGGCCTACTTGGACAAGACCCTGGAAGAGGACGCTGCCGTCAACGCAATCGCACAAAACTACAAAGAGTGCGTCGACATCTGGAAGGCTGCGAAGTAGAGCGGCTGTCGGAGAGCGGCTGTCGGCATTCGGTTGCCGTACTGACCCGAAAGTAAAAGGGTGTCAGGTACCTTTCTGTGACGCGCTTCACGCAAAAAGGCACCTGACACTGAGGCATCCCCACAAAAGCAAAGTCGTCTTCGTGCATTTCAGAGGCGGCAGGTGAGGCCGGCCTCATCAAGGACTGTCCAGGGCTGCCCCTAATCGCGGCGACCGAATGCCGGATGCCGATGCCGAATGCCCGTATGAACCGCGGAAGAAGGGGGCGGGTGGGGTCGGAGCCCCCAACCTGGATGTGACGAACCGAAGCCCGGGACCGTTACCGGAATCGACCTCCACACCCACTCCGACCCCACCTCGCACTGTGCCGCCCGGCGTGGTAATCACTCTCTCACGTTCCTGAAAGAGCGGGCCCGCCGAGCTGGCGGCAACAGAAAGTGCTTGTTTCGGGAGCAGCGTGTTGTTGCTGTCTCTCTATGCTGGTTATCTATAGCAAGAGCTTTGCCAAGTTGACCGATCCAGCGCGGGAGAGTGCATTGGCCCACAACCTACTCGAGACATTGACGCTACACGCGCACGTCATTCTCGTGCGTCTGTCGATGACCGACGTGGTGGATGACGGACGTGGGCGATTCCCGCCAAAATGCCTCTTTCCAGACCCACAGCGAATGGTGGTTTTACCCTCATGTGGTGCACGCGCCATCCCACCCGATGTGCTACGATTTTCATAGTCTCACTTCCAGAAAAAATAAGGAGCTACGGCCTGAAAGCGCGTGCCCGCGGTACGCGCTTCGTCGGGACTTCGACGAGATCCTTCGATGCGAGCGTCGTCCATGGAGCGCATTCTTATGTGGGCACTGCGCCTGGGTTCGCTCGCGCTCATAGTCCTCGCTCCTTGGCCATTCGGCTCCGTGACCCCGAGGCCTGCAGCGCAGTTGAGCGCGGCCCTCGTCGCGCTGTGCGGCCTCTACGTCCTGTCTCGCATTTACTACCGCGAGCTCCGTCCTCCGCCATCATGGATCTGGCTGGTTGCAGCGTGCGGGTTCGTCCTCTTGCAACAAGTGCCCTTGCCCTCCGGATGGGCCGACGTCGTTGCCCCTGCCGTTGGAAACTTCTATGAACCTCTTCGCAGTATCACCGAGACCGAACGGTGGCGCTCGATTTCCGCAGAGCCGTTTCAGACCCGCTGGGGCTTGCTGCAGCTCGTGAGCTTCGCCGCCGCGTTCTACATGGCGACCCAACTCTATCGTCGCGGGAGCGAACGCAAAGTCGTCGTGTACACATTGGCGACGTTGGGTGTGGGCCTTGCCCTCTTCGGCGTGTACCAGAAGGCGCGCTTCGGAAACATGCTCTACGGTCGCTTCCAAGTCCCTTCTGGCACACCTTACGGCCCGTTCGTCAACCACAACCACTTCGCGGGTTTCGTGGAGGCTTGCGGCCTTTTGAGCCTCGGCACAGCCCTCGGCACCGCACGCCGGAACCCATCGCTCGCACTGCTGCTCGGCGGAGCGTCGGGACTGATGGGGATCTCGATCCTTCTCTCTCATTCCCGCGGCGGCTTGATCGCCTCGGTCGCGGGTGTGGTCTTGTTGGCCGTCTTGTCACGGCGCGAAGAAAGCCGCGGTCGCAACTGGATCTTGGCCGGCGCGCTCGCCGTCGGGCTGTTCCTCGCAGCGTTTGCCCCCGCGAGCTTGTCGGAGCGGCTGTCGACACTCGCAGACGCGAAACAAGACAGCTCGGTCCAGTTTCGCCTCAAGCTGTGGTCGGACTCCGTCGGGCTGTTCGCTGACTCACCCGTCGTAGGGACGGGCCTCGGGACGTACGCATCCGCGATCCCGGGCTACCGCACCGGCGTCGACGAAACACGCGCAGAGTTCGCCGAGAGCGATTGGCTTCAACTGGTGTGCGAGACTGGCTTGGTCGGACTCTTGCTGGCGATCGGATTCCTGGTCTCCGTCGGCCGTTGCGGGCTTCATGCTATCGGCAATGAGGCGTCGAACAGCAACCGGGGAATACTGTTAGGCGCACTTGCCGCAAGCGGAGCGCTGCTGACTCACGGAATTTACGATTTCAATCTCCACATTCCTTCCAACGCACTCTTGTTCGCAACCCTGTTGGGGTTGCTGGCCTCGGGCAACGACACGCCATCGCTCACGTGGAGCTCGCGCCGGGCGTTCCCGGTCTTTGCCGTCACGATCACCATGCTCATCGTGTTGTTCGCAATCGTTGCCGGCGAGATCGGTGAGAGCCGCCGACTCACACGTGAGATCGACCCCGTTTTGATCACCTCCGAACAGTTCACGGACTCGATTCAACGGGTCGTCCGCTCACGGCAGGCGTTGTTGCAAAATCCGGAGACCGCGCATCTCTTGGGCAGGCTCTACAACGAAGAAGCCTACCGATCTCCCGATGCCGCGCGATATCGCGAGCTGCGCCTCGATCAGGCGGCAGGCGCATTCCACGAAGCGATGAGACTGGCACCCGCCAGGGGACGCTACTGGTTTGAGCTCGGATGGACCGAGGCCAATCGCAGCAACGACGAGATCGCGGACGTCCTGTTCACGCGCGCGGTCGAGCTCGAGCCTCAGCACTCCCCCATTCGCGCGAATTACGCGTCCTATCTCGCCTCGCGCGGACGCATCGATGAAGCGCTCGTTCAGCTCGAGCTGGGCCGTGAGCTGCAACCGGGAATTCGTCCGTCGGACGCACTGAACATCCTGGCCCCCTTCATCGGTGACGATTCCGTCTTACTGCGGCGCGCTGTCGGCGCGGGCGAGGAGGCTGACTCCGCGCTGGAATCCTATCGGGCGTCTCGCGACAAAACCGGCACGGAGTAACGACGCCGACCTCGGTACCGTTCTACCGATTTACCGTGGGTACCAACTCAGGCGGGAGCGTTCCCCGATGGACGCGCTCCCCCTCAATGGTGCGATGGCGCTTGCGATGAAGTCCATCGGCGATGAACAAAAAGTAGAACATCATGATCTGTGTGCGCTGTCGGTAAGCCGTTCCCACATTCCCCAGAAACGCGCCGTAAGCGAGCGTGAGCGAAGTTGTAAAGACGAGGATTGGCATGGTCTGGCGAAGCCGTTTCAGCGCGAGACCGATGCCGGCGATGAGCGCTGGCGTCAGCGCATACCACACCAGAATATCGGGTAGCGTCAATACCTGACGCAGATTGCTAACCGTCCAGGGAAACGGCGCAAACAACAAGTAAGTCACGCCGAGCGGCAGCATCGAGATCAATCCGCCGATGGTGGTGACGTCGACCTCGGCTGCGAACCCGCTATCGCCTCTAACCGCCAAATCGAGACGAGAATTTTGAAGCACCTCGAGATCGAAGAACCGACTCTGCGACAGAGCTTCCTGCCCGACGGGCGTGAAAAGGAGCAGGCCCAGCACACAGATGACGAGAAAGAGCTGAGTGGCCAGACCGAGCGCGGCACCCCGCCGGTGACCCACGAGGAGCCCAGCAACCATGGCGGCAAGGACCGCATAGAAAATGTAGAAACGGAGCCATACGAGCGCGCCGGCCGTTACCAAATAGATGAATACCCACGAGAGGGACAATCGACGTTTGAGACGAAAAACGCACAAAATATTAGAAGCGATACAAAGCATGACCGCCGGGTCTTTATAGAGCGCCGAGGACCAGAAGATCATCTGCGGAAAGAATGCAGTGAACAACATCGCCGTCGTCGCGACGCGCTTGTCATAGAGAATGAGGCCAATCTCGAAAATGACGATGGGCGTCAAAGCGCCGATGATTCCGTTGATGAATTGCACCAGGAGCACGTTTCGCCCGAAAACGTAGTACAGGCCCGCAACAAAGTAGATGAAGCCGCTGTTGACACGACCCTGCACCGTTTCCGTCCACAAATGCGTCGAGGCCCCTTGAGTCCAGCCCTCGGCAACCGCAGCGCCCATGACGTCATACGTTTGAGAATCCCCCCAGAAGGTCTGACTGAAAGCGGAGTCCAAATGATTCAGCCACAGGTAAACGGCCAGCGCGTATCGGAGAGCGAGGGTTCCAGCGTAAGCCAGCGCTACGATTCGAAACAGATCGGCCTCGTAGCGACGGCGCAGCGCCAGCAAAATCAGCACGTTGGCTAGTGTGGCGACGAAGAAGGCTACGAGGACTTGCATCGGTTTCGAGATCAAGCGGGTGATGAGTCGAGAAATCTCCCGGCACGCGGAGCGAGGAGGATGGATCTTTTTTCCTGTAGTGGCTTGAGCACCATTATAGCAGCCGAGACGCGGGGCGTGTCCACAGGACGGCCCTGCCGCAAGCTCACCCTACCGATCCGCGTGTTATCATGTTGTGGAACTCTCCAAAAACAATAGACCGTTAATTGACGAGCCTCCCGCGAGGCGGTCGGCCCGTCGAACGCCAAGAAACAGCTTCCGACTCCCGTTGGTGGACAATGAACGTTGCCTGCATCACGCGCCGCACCGACTACGGAGCGCCTCGTTACGCAGGCGCGGGAGCACCGTGGGGGCATGCAACGTTGTTGTCGATGCCCCACCGCTTCGATCTCCTGCGCACCACGTGGGAATGCTCCTATAGACCGCGGGAAGAACCCCTCACCGACGGACGGCCAACAACTGGCGGATCTATCTTTTTTTCTAGAGTTTACGTCTGGCATAGGTGTTGCTAGGTCTCAACCGATGCTCGAGGTGTGTCACCACGACGAATCACAGAAACAAACGCTCGAAACGCTGTTGATCAGCTACGACGGCTTGTTAGAGCCCGTGGGAAGCTCGCAGGTCCTTCCGTATCTCGACGCGCTCGCGGGGTACGGGGTTCGTACGCGGGTACTCTCGTTCGAGAAGACTTCAGATCTCGAAGACACGGGCCGAAAACTCGAGCTCCAGGAGCGACTCGACGCCAGCGGAGTCGAGTGGACGCCTCTCCGTTACCACAAGCGACCTCCCGTAATCGGCACGTTCCTGGACATTGTCGTGGGTGCCCTCACCGCGATCGGTATGGCGCGCGCACGGCAGGTTCACATCGTCCACGTACGCAGTTACGTTCCGGGGCTCATCGGGTGCAGCTTGAAGTTGTTCCTCGGCGTGCGGTTCGTCTTCGACATGCGGGGTTTCTGGCCCGAAGAACGTGTCGAGATGGGACTGTTTCGTCCCCACGGAGTGCTCTATCGAGTGAGCAAGCGATGCGAGCGGTTTCTTCTCGGCATTTCGGACCACGTTGTGGTGCTGACCGAAAGCGCGAAAGCGATCCTCCGCGATCGAGAAGCGAAGACTCGGATGGTCGCACGACGCGCCGTGCGCGAGAAGCCGATCACTGTCATCTCCGGCTGCACAGACCTCGAGCGTTTTCATCCCATACCCGCGGATCCTGGGCTGAAGCGGGATCTCGAGCTCAAAGACAACCTAGTCATCGGCAACATCGGGGCCGTCAACAAACGTTACATGTTGCCGGAGATGTTTCGCTTTGCCTTCCACATCAAATCGCACCGTCCCGAAACTCGCTTTGTTTACTTGACCCGCCAAGATGAATTACCGGTTCGAGTGCTCGCGAAAGAAGCCGGGCTACGAGACGAAGATTTGCTTGTCACCTTTGTCGAACCCAGCGACATTCCCCGTTGGCTGTCGACGTTTCGTCTCGGTGTCTTCTTTCTCCGCCCGAGCTACGCCGCAAAAGCTTCGAGCTACACGAAGCTCGCAGAATTTCTTGCTTGCGGCGTGCCGGTAGTCACTAACACCGGTGTGGGCGACGTGGACAAGATACTGAGCGCCAACCAGTGCGGGGTGCTCGTGCCCGGCTTGACGGAGAGCGACTTGCAGGCCGCCGCT
>CAMYKY010000020.1:45015-80691 GCA_947259165.1 uncultured Acidobacteriota bacterium
TCCCCGTCGCCGTGCAAGAGAGCTGCCGCGCGACTGCGGAAAAATACTTCGCCCTCGAGGACGGCGCACGCCAATTCCTGTCGATCTATCGAAGCCTGGCCTTTCCGGAAGATGCGGCGCGCCGGGAAGCCGTCGCGGTGGGGGTTGGCTAGAGATATGTGTGGCATTACCGGCAGTCTCGACTTCGGAGCGGCGTCGACGAGCAGCTCGAGCCTCGAGGCAATGACCCAAGCGCTCACGCATCGCGGGCCCGATGGAATGGGCGTCACTACGTCCGAAGGCGCCGGCCTCGGACATCGTCGGCTTCGTATTATCGACCTCTCCGAACGCGCCGACCAACCGATGTGGAACGACAAGCATGATCTGGCTATCGTGTTCAACGGAGAGGTTTACAATTATCGCGAGCTGAGACGAGAGCTCGAATCAGACGGCGCCAAGTTTCATACCGACAGTGACACCGAAGTCGTTCTCGAATTGGTCGCGCGCGAGCGCGAGAACGCGATCCGACGACTCGACGGGATGTTCGCTCTCGCGGTGTGGGACACCAAGCGAAAGCGACTTCTGCTCGCGCGGGACCGAGCAGGACAAAAACCACTCTTCTATTACCACGACGGCCGGCACTTCCTCTTCGCCTCCGAAATCAAAGCTCTCCATCAACACCCTGCGGTAACGCGCTCTGCTAACTTGAAGGCGCTAGGCCTGTATCTGACATTCGGCTACTTTCCTGCGCCGGCAACCGCTTACGAGAACGTCCATGTTCTTCCACCCGCGTCGTGGATGTGGGTCGGCAACGACGGGACGCGCACGACGACGCGCTACTGGGCGCCTCCTCACGAGGTCAACGGCATCCGTGAGCTGCCAGAAGCGACCGAACGCCTGAGACCGCTCATGCGGGATGCGGTCAGAAAGCGCCTCATGGCGGACGTGCCCCTTGGAGCTTTTCTAAGCGGCGGACTGGACTCCACCATCGTTGTCGGCCTGATGAGTGAGATGTCGCCGCGCCCAGTCAAGACGTTCAGCATCGGCTTCGAAGGCGCCCCTGCCTACGATGAGGTGGCCTACGCCGAAGAAGCCGCGCGCGCGTTTGGCTGCGAGCACACGAGCTTCCGGGTCGAGCCCCCGGAGCCTGAGCTCTTCGAAAAGCTTCTTCACCACCACGATGGCCCGTTCGGGGATTCCTCCGCGATCCCAACTTTTATTGTCTCCGAGCTGGCGCGGCGCGACGTCACCGTTGTCTTGAACGGCGATGGCGGAGACGAGCTATTCGCCGGCTACTCCCGTTTCGTGGCCGGAGCGCTCAGCGAGCGCATCCCCCGGCCGATACGTCAAGTGGCCGCACTCGGTGGACACCTGCTACCCGCGCCGCGCGCGCACGCCAGCCGGCTTCGTCGGGTCCGGGCGTTTCTCGACGCTTCCGCTCTTCCGCTGAGCGAGCGCATGCAGTCGTGGTGTAGCTTCTTTCGACCGAGTGAGTTGGCATCGTTGTGGCCAAGCTCGACATCGCCCGAGAGGCTCGAACCCAATCGACACTTCGGCGTTTTTCTCGACGAGGTCGAAAGCGGCACTCCACTCGCGCAACTGCTCTATCTGAACTATTGCACGTATCTGCCGGAAGACCTCCTCGTCAAGATGGATCGAATGAGCATGGCCCACAGCCTCGAGGCGCGCTCGCCCTTCCTCGATGCGAAGTTGACCGAGTTCGCCGGACGGCTTCCCGACCGATTCAAAGTGCGCGGGCTCACCACGAAGGTGGTGCTACGAGAGGCGTTCAAAGACCTCGTTCCAGAACGGATTACCCATCGCGCGAAGATGGGCTTCGGCGTGCCGCTGGGAGACTGGTTCCGAGGTGAGTTGCGCCCACTGATCGATGCGCACCTCACGCCCGACCGGGCGCCTATCTTCGATCAACTCGATCGCGACGCAGTCCGCCTCGTCGTGCAACAGCACATGGAGGGTGGGCGCGATCGAAGCCAACAGCTGTTTTGCCTGCTCACACTTTCGTCATGGCTCCGGACTCTTTGACACGAGACTCCCAGGAAGGAACACGCCAACATGTATGTGCTCGGCTTGACGACGATGGGTGAATCCGCCGCGGCCTTGTTCTGGAACGGCGAGCTGGTTCACGCGGCGGAGGAAGAGCGTTTCTCGCGCACGAAGCACCACATCGGGTTCCCTCACGAGGCGGTCAAGTCCTGCCTCCAAAGCGCGGGTATAGTGCTCGCCGAGGTCGACCACGTCGCTCACTACTGGCGACCGTGGATGCTTGGACACCGCATTGGCCACACCATCCCGATCCTGCTCAAGAGTCCCCGTCTGTTTCAAGCACGAGCCAAACGCGGCGCCCAACAGGTTGGTGGGCACTATCGAAAAATGTTTCAGCTCAGGACGACGCTGAGTGAAGCGTTCGGTGAGCACGATGCGAACATCCACTACGTTGAGCATCATATCGGCCACGCGGCCAGCGCTTTTTACGCATCTCCGTTCGAGAAGGCGGCCGTGCTCACCCTCGACGGCACCGGCGAGAGCACGACGACCATGGCCAGCATCGGCGAAGGAAACAAACTCAGCGTCCTGAACCGAGTCAAGCTCCCACACTCGCTCGGTCAGTTCTATTCCGCCGCCACCAATTTCCTGGGCTTCGATATGTTCCAGGGTGACGAATACAAAGTCATGGGGATGGCGGCCTATGGCGAGCCCGAGTACTACGACTTTCTCCGCAAGAACGTGCTCGTTGCAAACGGCGGTGGCTCGTTCAATCTCGACATTACCTACCTCGATCATCACCTCGCGAAACACCACGAGTTTCCCGAGAAGATCACGAACGTCTTCGGCGCGGCCCGGCGCCACGACGACGAGATCACTCAACGGCACTACAACGTCGCTGCGAGCATTCAAAAAGTCCTCGAGGAGACGGTGCTCCACATGCTGATCGATCTGCATCGACGCACGGGTGAGAAGCGGCTTTGTCTCGCCGGCGGCGTTGCTTTGAACTCGGTCATGAACGGCCGGATCCTGCGGGAGAGTCCCTTCGACGAGCTTTTCGTACAGCCGGCTGCCAACGATGCGGGAGGGGCGCTGGGCTCCGCGCTCTACGTGCTGCACCACAAGCTCGGGGAACCGCGACGTTTCACCATGAAGGATGCCTACCTTGGCCCAGGCTTCAGCACCGAACGCTGTCTGGCATCGGCGCGGGCGCAGCATCTCGAACACGAAGAAATTCCCCGAGGCGAGCTCGCGAAGAAAGCCGCGCGTGCGCTCGCGGACGGGAAGATTCTGGCGTGGTTTCAAGGGCGCATGGAGTGGGGACCGAGAGCACTTGGCCACCGGAGCTTCCTCGCCGATCCGCGCTATTCCAAGATGAAGGAAGTCCTCAACACGCGGATCAAACTTCGCGAGCCGTTTCGACCGTCCGCACCCTCGATGCTCGAGGAGGCTGCGCCACGTTACTTTGGCGACGCCGTGAGCTCGCCGTACATGACCCTCGTGCTGCCAGTCGTTGCGAGTCGACGCGACGAGATTCCCGCGGTCGTTCACGTAGACGGCACGGCGCGTCCCCAGACCGTATCGAAGACGAGCGAGCCCCTGTACTGGGAGCTCATCCATGAGTTCGAGCGCGCCGCGGGCGTGCCGGTGGTGCTGAACACATCGTTCAACATACAAGAGCCGATCGTCTGTACTCCGGAAGAGGCGGTGAGCACGTTTCTTCGCTCGAGTGTCGACACCCTGGTCATGGAAAACGTCTGGGTGCCGCATCCGGGAAGCCGGGAAGGGTAGGATTTCGTGCCGGCGACCGACGACCGGAAACGAATGGATCGGAAAGAAGTAGAAAAGATTCGCGTCATGCGGATCTTCTCTCGCTTGAACATCGGTGGTCCGTCGATACACGTCGTGTTGCTCACCGAGCAGCTCGATCCGGCGCGCTACGAAACAACGCTCGTCGTCGGTCGCGAAGACGACCGAGAGGGAAGCTTCGACGCGCTGGCGCGTTCGAAAAACATTTCTCCCCTGACCGTTGAAACTCTTGGTCGCTCTATCCGATCGGTCGACGATCTTCGCAGCTTCGTATTTCTTTGTCGCCTAATGGCCCGCGAGCGCCCACACGTCGTCCACACGCACACCGCCAAAGCCGGGGCGCTCGGCCGACTCGCCGCGCTCGTGACCGCTGTTCCTGTCGTGGTCCACACGTTTCACGGTTCGGTCTTCGCGGGCTACTTCGGGCCCATCGGTTCGCGACTCTACGCTGCTGCAGAGCGAGCTCTCGCCCGCATCACCGATACCGCGATTGGCGTGAGCCCGGCCGTGACCGAGGAGCTCCACACCCATCACTTGAACCCGCGTCATGGGATACATACCGTACCGCTCGGACTAGAGCTCGACCGATTCTTGGACCAGCACCCGCGCGGGGACTTCAGGCGCCGCTTCCGGATCCCAGAGGGCACCCCGCTCCTAGGCTGCGTGGGGCGACTCGTTCCCATCAAGGATGTACCGACTCTGCTTGCAGCGCTCACAAAAGTCGAGGGCGCTCACCTCGCGCTCATCGGGGACGGCTCCGATCGAGATCAACTCGAGGCACGGAGCCGCGAGCTCGGTCTCAGCGATCGTGTCCACTTCACCGGCTTCCTCTCGAACTTAGAGACCATCTACCCAGACCTCGATGTTGTCGTCAACAGCTCGCGCAACGAAGGCACTCCGGTTGCGTTGATCGAGGCGATGGCAGCCGGGATACCGGTCGTGGCTACGGCCGTCGGAGGAACGTCCGATTTGCTCCAAAACGGCAACCTCGGAGATCTCGTGCCAGCCGGGGAGCCGGATGCTCTCTCGAAGGCCGTCTCGAAAACGCTGTCCGATGCGATCCACCACCCGGAGCTCACGAGGGCGCGCTGCGCGAAAGCCCGGGAGTCTGTTCTGGCAAAGTACCGCTCCGAGCGGCTCGTTTTGGATATCGAGGCTCTCTACCGCGCTCTACTCCTCAAAAAAGGCATCGGGACGCAAGCGCCGGAATTGTCCCCAACACAAACATAGCCGCCCTATTTTTCAATAGTTTACGCAGCTGGAACAATTCCTGCTTAGTCAGAAGTACCGGTTTAAACCAAACTCACGGAAATCTGAAATGCACAGGGAATCCCTGCGAGCGATCGCCTGCCAACTTCGTGGCCCACACAGACAAGCCCTTTGAAATGAATAACAAACGGGAATCTAGGCTCGTCGCTCAGAACGCGCAAAGTCCGCGTCGAGACGCCCCTCGAGCCCAGACGACGAACCCATCCGGAGACGCGGTGGGTGGGAAAGACCCCACGCTATCCGAGTTGCGCGCACCCGGGCGGAAGACCCCGCCGCACGACGGGTCCGAGCCTCGAGATTCGACAGTCACCCGATCGACCAAAACGCCTACAAATGAATGGCTTACGCGGAAACGGGGGCCCGCAGAAGCGGGCGAGAAAGTGAGCCAAGCCCGCGTAGGGAACTCGCATCGTGGCGTTGGGTTTTCCCATCAATGGATCGAGGCGGAGCGATAAACATGTCAGCCCTGCTGTACTTGCTGACCCTGGGCATCCCGCTCGTCGGTACGCTGCTGTTTTTGCCGTGGATCGTCCGCTGGTCGCACGCCGAGGGCTGGCTCGACGAGCCGGGCGGCCGCAAACAACACGCGGCGCCGATCCCGCGGCTCGGGGGCGTCGCATTCTTCCTATCGTTCAGTCTCACCGTCTTGTTGGGGTTTCTTCTAGCCCCCTACGTCGCGTCCCTCGCCGAGATCCGCGCAGCCTTTCCTTCCATCGCAGCCGCGTTATCGGAAGCTCACAAAGTACATACGCAGTTGTTCGGTCTTCTCGCGGGAGCCCTGGTCATCTTCATCGTCGGGCTCGTCGACGACCTCATCGGCGAGCGCCTTCCGGTCAGCTTCAAGTTTGGCGGGCAGTGCCTCGCGGCCTCTATCGCCGTCGGCTGCGGTATTCAGGTCGAGTTCACCGGGATCGCCCTTTTCAACATCGTTGTCAGCTTCCTTTGGATTCTCGGCATTTCGAACGCCTTCAACCTTCTCGACAACATGGACGGGCTGTCGGCAGGTGTCGCCGTCAGCTCCGCATTCATCTTTTTCTTGAACGCGCTGGCGATGGGCGAGATCTTCTTGTGCTTGATACTCGCCGCGTTCATCGGCTCCCTGCTCGGATTTCTTCGGTTCAATCTCCATCCGGCGAAGGTCTTCATGGGGGATTGCGGTGCGCTTTTCATCGGCTTCACCCTCTCGTCCCTGACGATTCTCGAGGCCTACGTGAGCCCGGCGTCGTCGACCTTGTTCCCGGTCTTGATGCCAGTGCTCGTTCTCGCGGTACCGTTGCTCGATACGCTCTCGGTCATCGTCATCCGCCTACGCGAGCGTCGGCCTGTCTATCTTGGCGATCGCTGCCATCTTTCTCACCGACTCGTGGCATCCGGCCTCGCGGAGCCGCAGGCGGTGAAGTTCCTTTTTCTCCTGACACTCGCACTCGGGATGGGTGCCCTCAACCTCGCGCATGCGTCAGTGATGCGCAGTCTATGGACTGCAGCGTATTCAACCGTCGCCGCGGTGCTCGTACTCAGTGGAATGCGTGTAGGTACTCCGTGGAACGGGGGACGGGTCGGCTCGCATGCGCCGGCGCGTCGTTCCACGACAACGGTGGAGGGATTATGAAGACCGTTAGCTCGACCCTGGCCCTGCTTGTCGCGACGTTCGCGCTCGGCGCGATCGGGGCGCTCGACGTGCCCGCCTTTGCGGGACCGGAGGTTCCGAAGGCGAAGCTCCTGGATATGTACGCCCTGAAAGAGGGCGACAGCTATGTGGTGCACATCATCGCCGACGGCGACATCACCGAGTTCCTCAGCGACCGGAAAACGGGGGACGGAACTTACAAGCTGACGCTCGACGTTCCCGCGTTGTCACCACTCGATTCGAAATACCACATCGAGACTCCCTTCAGCCGGCAGTTTCAGGTCTGGCCGATGCAGCTCGGCAGCAAGATCTATTCGCGGGTCGAGATCGAGCTAGAAACGAACGCCAGCTCAGTCGTGGGCGTGGAGAACGCGGCCCACCTCTTCGTGCGCATCCAGCGCGAAGGCCCAGCTGTCGTCCAGCCCCAGGCGACTCGCGCCGCGACGGCTCCGTCGACGGCGCCTTCAACTCGACAGCCAAGCCCGAGTGCGCCGATCGTCGACGAGCCATCTCCGATAACCATAACCGCTCTGGGCGTGCTGCCGAGCCAGCCGCCACCTTCCGAAGATTCGGACGCTATGCCCGCCCGGATCGAGCTACCCGAACCGACCGACGACACCGGTGACAACGCCGGGACGGACAACGAGCTTTTCTTCAACTTGTTCCCCACGCCCGCGGGCGAGCAACAAACGCTGTTCAACGTCAACCCCATCGAAGACATCGTTCCCAACGAGGCCGTGGTCGGTCTTCGCGTGGGCCGCTTCGCACTCCAACCGTCAATCGATGCCAGCTACGTGCGCGGCTCCAATCTGCTTCTGCAAAGTGAAGATACGTTCGAAGACAGCGCTCTTTTGGTCAGAGGGCGTGTAGCGATGGTCCTGCTCGATTCGATGAACGAGTTCAAGATCGCCTACGAAGGCCGTTATCGCGATTTCGAGGTCTTCGAGCTCGAGGACCGCTACACCAACGTTTTCGACGTCAACGCAAAGCTCGTCACGACCCCGAGCTCATCGCTCGCGTTCGGAAACCATTTCCTTCACGGCGCGTTCGAGAGCCGAGAATTCGATCCCGGCGGCGAGACCGTCACCAACACGGATCCGTTCTACCGTAATCGCACCGAGGCAACCTTTGCTGTCGAGCTCTCCGAACGCCTCGGCGGTGAGCTCTCCGGCAGCTTCAACCGTGTTGAGTTCACACAGACCGAGAGCGAATTTTTCAACTACGACGACACCTCGCTCGGTGCGGCCGTGCTGTACAACCTCTCTCCGCTCACCAGTCTGGTCGGCGAGTACTCCCGTCTCAAAACTCGACCCGACGCCACGAGGCCGCAAGCCTTCTCGGACGGCAATGTCGGGATGTTCGGGTTACGCGGCGAGGTAACACCGTTGCTGCGAGGTCAGGTTCGCGCTGGCTACACTCGCCAGAGCTTCAATCAATCATTGGTGCCGCAGGCATACACCGGTTTCGTCGCGGATGTCCGTCTCACGCGCCGTTTCGGTGAGTCCACCGCACTCGATTTCACGCTCGGGAGAAGAACCAACCCCTCTGCCTACCAGGAAAACGGTTTCTATCTTTCCAACTACGGCAGCGTCCAGTTTGTTGTCCCGATTACTGAGAAACTGCGACTGAGCACCAACGGGTTCTTGTTCGGGAACAGCTACCCGCTGGCCGATGACTCGACGGGGCTCGAACGTAGTGACAAAGCTATCAGCGGGGCGGTGGGCCTGTCCTATTTTTGGACGCCACTGTCGTTTCTCAGCGTGGATTACCGCCACGACCGGCGGAACTCCAATCTGGAACAATTCAGCTATCGCAACAACGCAGTGCAGTTCATGGTCGGATTCGGATTCTTGACCCGGTGAATAGCAAGCAACCATGCAGATCTGTCGACTAGAGCTTATCGCGGCTACTCTGGCGTTCGTGTTCGCCGGCGCAGCCGCGGCTCAAGACAACCGGCAACGCCGTCTCGAAACCAATGAGTATCGGGTGGGGCCAGGCGACATTCTCGAGGTCGACGTGTACGGCGATCCTGATTTGTCAGGCCTGGTGACCGTACAGCACAGCGGAGATATCTCATTCCCCCTTCTCGGTGACGTGCCCATAGACGGTATGACCGCCAGAGAAGTTCAAGCGAAGCTCGTCGAGCTCCTCGCCAAGGACTATCTCGTCGACCCTCAGGTCATCGTCGGCGTCAAAGAACACCGTTCCCAATGGGTAACGCTCGTCGGCGAGGTGATCCGCCCCGGAAAATATTACCTGCAGGGCTCGAAGACGATGCTCGACCTACTCACTGAGGCAGGAGGGTTCACCACGCGCGCAAGCGGTGAAGTCATCGTCAGCCGCCTGGACCAACAACAACCGTCGTTGTTCATGTCTGAAGACAACGGCAGTTCGAGCGATAGCCCCGTCCGTATCTTCCTGACTCCGAATCAGTCGCCGTCCGAGCAGAAGGAGTCGCTATCGTTTCGCCTTCGAAGCGGTGACATCGTGACCGCGACGTCGACCCAGTTTTTCTTCATCTCGGGAGAAGTGAAAAGGCCGGGCTCTTATCCCGTCACCGGAGGTCTGACGGTGCTCAAAGCGGTCTCCGTCGCCGGTGGTCTGAGTAAGTTCGGTGGCAAGAGCAAAGTCGAGATTCTCCGCAAAACCAGCGACGGGGGAACCAAACGAATCAAAGTCGACCTGGGAGACATCGAGGGAGGGAAGAAGCCGGACGTACCACTCGAGTCACAAGACATTATTAAAGTCGGCAAGAGGATCTTTTGAGCAGCCCGACCCACGATGCAACCGGTCCCCACGACCCCGGGCATCTCATCGCCGGACTCTCCGGCGAGTTTGACCTCAAGAATGGACTGAAACTCCTGTGGGCCGGTAAGGCGTGGATTATCGTCATCGCCATTCTCGGACTCGGGCTTGGTTTTCTAGTAACCTATCTGCAGACACCTATTTATCGCGCGCAGGCATTGGTTCAGATTGACCCGCCCGGACAAAACCTGTCCGCGCTGTCGAACCCCTACCCTGCGACCGCATTCAATTACTTCGACCATCGGAACTACTACAACACCCAATACCGCATCATCCGGAGCAAGGCTCTCGGTGCCCGCTCTATCGAAAAGCTGGAGCTGGGCGATAAGCCGCCGTTCAAAAACGCGAAGGAACCACCGCTTCTGTTCGTCTCCCGGGTCCAAGTCGTACCGGTTCCCGATACCCGGCTAGCCCAGATCATGGTGAACCACGAGGACCCGCACGAGGCGGCACGCTGGGCGAATACGCTAGCCGAGGCCTACCTCGAGCAAACTCTGGAATCCAAGATTGAAACAACCCGAAGCGTCTACAGCTGGCTGCAAGAGCGTCTGTCCGCAGCCGAGGGGGCGGTCGAAGTATCCGAGCAGTCCCTTTACGAGTACACCAAACAAGAAGACCTATTCGTCGATTCCGACGGACAGAATATTGGCTCTGAGACCCTCGGGCGATTGAGTCAAGAGGCAACCGAAGCACAAACCCGCCGGATCGAGCTCGAGAGCGCACTCGCTCAAGTCGACAAGCTCAAAAAGGCGGGCGAATCCGTCGACGCCCTGCCTCAAATCGCAGCAGATCCGCTCGTGCAGCGGCTGAACATGAGCAAAGCCGATCTCGAAGTCGAGTTCGTGCAGCTACAAAACAATTACAAGGCCGGCCACCCAAAGGTCAAAAAGGTCGTCACTCAGATCGAGCAGCTACAAGAAGCGGTCGACGCGCAGGCGGAGAAGATCGTCGACGGTATGCTCGCCGAGTACCAACAGCTACGGCGTCGCGAACGCGACTTGCGAGCGTCGATCAATACCGAGCGCAAGCAATCCGTCGAAGACAATCGCAAGACCGTGCAGCTCGAGATGCTCGAGCGGGAAGCTCTTTCCAACAAGAGCATGTACGAAGCTATTCTGCAGAAAATCAAAGAGACAGACGTCGCATCGAGTTTGCGCGAGAACAACGTGTCCATCGTCGAAAGAGCGAGCGTCCCCGTCACTCCTATCCGCCCCCAGCCCGTGAACAACCTCGCGGTCTCGTTGATCCTGGGTCTGTTATCGGGATGCGGCCTGGTCTTGCTTCGCGACTACCTCGACAACACGCTCAAAGAACAAGAGGACATCGAGAAACACCTGCGAGCCGACTGCCTGGCAATCGTCCCCAAACACGAGGCAGCCCACGAAGGTGTCATCACCGAGGCCTACCGCACTCTTCGAGCGAGTCTTCTATTCAATCGCGAACGAGAGCACGGAAATGTAGTGTTGCTGACGAGCTCCATCCCGCAAGAGGGAAAGTCGACCACAGCGGTGAATCTCGCGAAGGCACTCGCCGAATCCGGGGATCCAACGCTCGTCGTCGATTTCGATCTCCGACGCTCGAGCATCCACACTCACCTGCGTCTTTATCGAGAGCCCGGCCTCGCGGACTATTGCTCGAAAGATCTCAAGCTCGATATCATTTCCCAGTCGACTCGCCAAGAGAATCTCTCGGCGGTCACCTCCGGCAAGCTACCCCCCAATCCACCGGCGCTCATCGGAAGTCTCGCGGTCCGACGTTTTCTCGAAGAATGTCGAGAGCGCTACACTTGGATCGTCATGGATGCACCGCCGATCGTTTCCGTGACCGACCCGCTTCTGCTCGCGAAGCTCGCGGACATGGTCCTCATGGTCGTGCGTGCCAATCAGGTCGACCGGAAACTCGCGCGTCGCTCGCTCACGGCCCTACGTCGCACCGGAGCTCGTGTCGTCGGAGTCGTTCTCAACGGTGTGGACCCCAAACAGGACTCTTACCACTACTACTACAACTACTATGCCGGGGACAAAGCAGCGGCGGAGTCGAAGGTCACCCGGATGCGACGGCCCACTGCCCGTCGCCCTGCGCGCGGCGCCTGATCGGAGAGGCGACGCCCGGCTTAACAGCCGCGCGCGCAATTCCTACCATCGGTTAGGTCAACCCTGACCAACGAATTCTCGACTACCTGGCTCCCCGCCGGCGCGCCCCAACGAATGGTCTTCAACTCACTCAGATTTGTCCTGTTGTTCGCGATACCGTTCGAAGGGGGCAGCGTTGCCGATAGCGCGGGTGGTGGAGACTCTCGTGCGCGACGCCGAGATGCTGCGCGCGAGAAGGAGAGCTCGTCCTGCTGTCCGTTGGTTCACTTACCGAGATGACTCTTCGGGAACGGGAACGAACAGATCTTTACGGGCGGCACAGATTCCGGGGACCACGGAGGTCACTCAGCAGCGGCAGCATCCACCCAGGCTTTCGTTCGGCGGGATCTAGCCAGAAAGTCCTCTGTGGTGACCGCGGGGGCCCACTCGGCACCCAGGCTCTTGAGCGGGACGCGGATATCGACGTTCGACGAGAAGTCCTCTCGCTCTGCGAACCCAAACAGCACGACTATCCCGACGACGACGGCCGTCACTCCGAGAGCCCAGCCGCGCCGTCGGGGACGCGACGACGCGGGAATGATCGACAGGTGACCGTAGAGTAAAACGGTAACGAGGCTCGCTTGGGTTACGTAGACAATTCCCGCCGCGAGTCGTTCGGACGAGAAGAAAAATTCCGCGTACTCGCTGAGCGGCCACAGACACACCGAGGCAATGGAGACGACGCACGCCATGGCGAGGTGCCTGGGAAAATCGAATCGGTGAGTCATCACACGATTGGCGAACGCCCAAATCCCAGCCCAAAGAGAAAGCACCACCATCCCGAGCAAGGCAGGACCGAACACAGTCGATCCACTCACGTCGTAGTAGGCATTCAGATAGATGTCTGCGACGAAAACTCCGAGCGCTACCCAGGGTATCGCCAGAGCGACGCGAGGTTTTTTCAAAATGTCCAGGAGCCCCGACCCAGCTCGCGGCATAACGTTCGCCGGTGCGACGAGGTGATCCGCAGTGACCAACCGGATCACGGTCTCTCCGAGTCGCAATCGAATTCCGGACTCGAGAGGGATCGATTTCACCAGCTCATCGTGGCCGAGCCGATGGACTCCGTTGACGCTTCCGACATCCTCGACGAGCAGCCGACCGTCGTCCGACTCCCGAACCGCCAAATGAGTCGGCGATGCGTAGCGGTCGGCGATGATGACGTCGTTCGAGTAGGCACGGCCGATCGTCGCGGGGAATACGTCGAGCTTCGTCCGCTCGAGCACCCGACCCCGACGGTCGAGCACTTCGACGAAAACTATTCGCTCCATGAGATCGTATCCATGTACCAACGAACGAGTGCCTCGGCATTGTCGTAGCTCACGCCGGAGGCCATGAGTGCTGTCTCGAGTCCGGTATGCGGATGGCCAACGACGGCGGCTTTGAAAACCAGGTCATACAAAGATTCGAGCTTACGATATCCGCGAAGGCAAAAAACGGTCTTGAACGTGAGCTCGTTTTGTCGAACCGTGTCGGTGTGGCAGCGAAACCGGGTGAGCTCGCTCTCGCTGCCGCCCATTCCGTGATACGTCTGCTGGAAGTCCGAGGTATACAACGAAGCAAACTGGAACCGATTGAGCTCTTCGCTAGTGAGGAGCCGGTGATAGAACCAGAGTTGGCCGGAGACGAGCTCGTCGGAAACGAAGATGTAGTCGTCGGTCGAGCATTGATGGTCCACGGTCTCGTAAGTCGCGCTGTCCTCACGATACGCATCGGCCCAGCAATCGAAGAAAGCCGCGGGCTCGGTCGGGAGCACGAAACTGCCGAGCTGGACGGTGGGAGGTGAGCTCGCGAGTAACACGGAAACGTAGTGCTTCTGATACTCGAAAATCTGATCGCGGACTGTACTCAGCAACGAGCTCGCTCGCTCGAAACCTGGCATGCCGGTGTGCGCGCTCAGTGTCATGGCCCACTTGATGGGAACGAGGAAGCTCACCTGTTCCCCAGCCGTAGAGACGTTGATCCCGATCACTCGCCCGTCCGCAGTGATCGCTGGGCCGCCACTCATTCCGGGGTTCAACGAGCCGGTAAAATTGATGCGCTCATCGAGGGCATGCGTCAAGAACCCGTTGTACGTGCCTTCGACAATATTGAGACCGAGGTCCAGCGGATGCCCCATTGAATAAAGGCGCAGCCCTTGAGGGGCGTCAACCGGCTCGAGCTGAAAAAACGCAGGCGAGACCGTGTCGGCTTTTACGACCGCCAGGTCATGGGCAACGTCGACGTCCAGCACTTCGACCGGGATCGGCACATCATTTCCATCGAAATAGCTGGCGCCGTAGCGGTCTGGATGCTGCACGACCTGTGAAATGACGTGGTAGTTGGTGACGAGGTGGCCGTCACCGCTCACGAAAAAACCGGATCCGATCGAAGCTTTGGCCTTCGACCCCGTCTCCTGGACTTCGATTTTGACCACGCGGTTCGAGAACCGGCTGAAGACGTCCTCGGTGGGAAGGTTGCTCTGCGCGAACGCCGAAAGCGGGAACCCCGCCAAACCCACTAGCCCCAAGACGCACGAACGCATCAGGACGGCACAGTATCACGGGCGAAGAACTGACCCGATCGAGAGCGGCTTGGCCGGACAGCGGAGCTTTACTGCGTCGGCTCTACCGGACTACTCGCCTGGGTGCCGTTTGGATCGACCGGAGGGATGATCGGCGTCCCACTCGGCATTTGAGGCGTGCTCGGCGGACCATTCGGCACGAGCGCGATACCCGCGCCTCCGACGTCCGGGAATGACGACGACGACATCAAAAGGGCGATGGCCTCGGCCTCCATAGCCACGAGCTCGTCGCTGCAACGAAGTTGAGTGAGTTCATCGAAGCGATCCCGTAACCGCCGGGCAGCATGCAGCGCATCGCGGCGCCGAACGGCATCGTCGGCCTTTCCGAGTTTGAAGCCCTCGTCTTCGACGACGCCCAGGTACTCTTCCGGCGATCCATCTCGCCGCTGCACGTCGACGCGGTCGAGCTTCGCGCCCGGAGGCAAAGTCACCTCGAGCACGTGCTCACCCGCGGTCAGCTCGAGGGCGAGACTTCGGCGACGCCCAACCTGAGACACGGTGACCGGGCACGTCACCACCCGCAAGCAACTGTCCATCGCCCAACGAATCGGGCGCGGGCTGAGATAGCGGGTTTCGACGGAGTAAACACCATCTTCGGGTACCTCGAAGCGAACCACCGCAGCCACGATAGAGCCACCCGACGAGAGCCAGTAGGGATCGTCTTCTGAAGCGTTCTCGAGCTCGCCGGGGTACGGGTAAACGATCGTCTTGCGAAAATCCTCGCCGCGAAGCGTGACGGGATCTCCGAGCTCCGGAAGATTGCGCTCCAAGTCCAGCGCCTTCGCAAGCGTGACGGCCATCTCATCGAACGTCAACGGCTCGAGAGGAGACCAACCGCCCGAAGGTTGCACGGGCGTCATACACGGCGGAATCACTCCGAGCGACTCGGCGCGGGCGCCATCGACCAGCATCAAGCTCATGGGGTGTTCACCGGGATCCAGTGGAACCCTATCGAGGTCAACCCAACGCGGCGAAGCGTTCGGCTGAAAGAGATCGTAGGCCTGGTCCGAGACCTTGAGCACGGCCCGGCCCCCGCCGAGCTTCACGCGAAAACCATAGTCTCCCGCTCGAAGGGTCGCCATCTGGTAGAGCGCCTCGGAAGGTGCTCCCACTTCACTTTGCACAGAGCCATCGTCGAGGGGGGTCGCGGTCGAGCCATCCAGCATCTGGGAGGCCTGAAACTCGATGCCGTTGGTCCAGTCGAGTCGCTCGAGGTAGTGGTCGCTCTTGGCGTTTTCGGGGAGATTCCAGTCGAGACCCAACCCTTGAGCCATGTACACCGCCCACTCTGCCTGGGTGACCAAGGTGCTCTGGGCGACACCGTATCCGAGAGCCAACCCGAGCAGCCCCAACACGGCGATAGCGGTACCGGCACGACCTAGCCGAGTTGTGCCTCTGGACATGATTCTCTACCCCCTGGGCGAGCACACTAGCCCGCTTCAGCTCGAAAGCTGCAACGCTCGTGCCATGGGAGCTAAACAGGCCGACCCAAAACAAGTCCTTACATATCAATAGCATAGAATCGAAAACTTCGACGAGCCAAGTTAGCTCCCGCAATGGGCTTGCGGGGAATTACCCCTCGCCTGTAGGAAATCCCCAACGTCTCCCGCGCCAACCCGTTTGGCCCCACGGACGCCATTTTACTGATATGACAACACTTAAGAGTCGCATCCTGGCCGCGGCCGACTGGCAGAAGAATTGCTTCTCTTACTAAAAAGAAGATAAAGCCTCGGCAATCTCGACTTGGCCCGATGCCATCCAGGGTTGCCATGCCCACCCGACCGGTCGAGAGTTGCCAGGCTAGGCATTCGAGAAGGACACACAATAATGATGAAGCCGCGCCTCTGGATCGCCTGGATCCTCTGCTCCGTTACCGCGGTGGCTGCGGGCTCCGAGAAGAAGGTACCCGCTGACAACGATGGAGAGCTGTTTGTCGTGGTCATGACGGAGGACGACACCTCCACCCAGGCTTTGTTCGATCGTTACCCGGAAGTCTCCGGTTCCTGGGAGGAGCTAGCGAAGTTCAATCTTCTGCGCTCCGGACATGCAATCGAGATTCCGCGCCAGCTGCTTTCCTCGGACGGCATTCTCGCGAAAGTCGGCAATGCTTACGGGGACGTAGAGGTCAAGCGCGTCTTCGACAGACGTTTCATCCCCGTCGTAGCGAACCTGCTCCTGAGGGAAGGTGACGAGTTGAGGACCTGGAACAGCTCTGGGGTTCGCATCCGCTTCGAGGACGGAAGCTACGTCTTCGTGAATAGCCATACCAAAGTCAAAGTCGTCTCGCTCGGAGAGCAGCAGCCGAGCGCTGCCTCTCGACTCCAGATACTTCTGAAGGAAGGCAGCGTCTGGTCTCGGGTGCAAAAACAGCTCAATCGGGAGTTCGAGATTCGCACGTCGACCGCCAGCACTATCATCCGCGGCACCCACTTCCGAGTGAAAGTGGAGCCGGGTGACGCAACTCGCGTCGAAATCTTGGAGGGATCGGTGGACTTCCAAGCCGGAGGCGAGCCCGTCTCAGTCAGAGCGCAACAAGGGGCGCTCGCCGTCGGCGGCGGGAAGCCCATCACCTCCTCAGCGTTGCCGCCACCGCCGCAGAGTCTCGACGCACCCGGGGACCAGGAAGTCATTCGAAGCGACGAGTTCGACCAGCTGTTTCGCTGGAGCCCCGTTGCCTCCGCCGTGTCATACCATCTCGTGATCGCGAGGGACGACCAGTTCTTCGACGTGGTGGACGAACGCGAAGTCGGACGCGAGGCTTCGGTCCGGATTCCGAGTATGGAGCCCGGTACTTATTTCTGGCGGGTCAGCGCGTTCGGCAGCGACGGATTCGAAGGCTCCTTCTCTGAAAGCCGCTACTTCGTCTTTGTCAGGCGCCAGCCATGAGGGTATCAAGGAATCGACTTCTCGATGTCGGGAAAAGCCTACAGGCTGTGCTCAAACAACTCACGATACAACGAGCTCGCAGCAACCACCATAACGTTCTTGTTCGCAACACAATAGTCGTCTGAGTCGTCGAAAGAACCGGTACTAACTGCTCGCCAATGGCTCTGGTATCGTCTCTGGCGGGTGAACGGTCCGAATCGGATGGGGGGTTCGCCCCATGACGTAGGCCGAAGCCTACTGGGCGACGCACCATATCCACCGCAACTCATTGAAACTAAACTATTTATATGACATCGCCAAGAGAGCGACTGGCACGCGAGTTGCACTACAAAAGCTCGATTATGGACCCCCAACACTCGCCGATGAGTCTACGTGCGCACAACCCCAAGATCCTCAGTGCGTTTCTGAACGACGGCGTCGATCTCCGCCTTCGGCTCTCGGGCCACAGCATGAAGCCTCTGCTCCGCACCGGCTCAGTTCTGTGTTTCTCGGGGATGGCGACACCCCAAGTCGGGGACATTGTTCTACTCAGCTTCGCAAACGGGGGTCACGATAAGCTCGTCGCCCATCGTGTCGTAGGCATGAACACTGAGTACGTTTGGACCCAGGGGGACTCGAGTACAACCTGCGATCCGCCAGTGTCGCACGCCCGTGTCTTGGGGACAGCCGTGGCCCTGGAGATTCGCGGGATCGCCCTGCCTCTCCAAAACGCGCCCATGCGGGCGATCGGACTCCATCTCTCCGCGGTATACCCAGGTCTCGTCCGTGTCTACCGCACGCTTGTGCCGAGAAAGGTCGAACTCCATTGCGCAAGCTGAACTCGTACGAAGTCGCTCTCATCCGTCACTTGGTGACCGGCGCCGAGCCCCCCGGACCTGAAGGCTCCATCGATTGGGACCTCATCGCGACGAGCGCAGGCTACCATCGGCTGGCCCCACTGATGTACGCGGGTTTGAAGCAATCCCCCGTTGACGCACCAAGCCCCACGCTCGCTCGCCTAGAGAAGGCGGTTCACGTCGAGCTCGCCAGAACCGTCGTACGATTGAACCACCTCGACGCCCTCGAGGCTACGGCAAAGCGGACCGGACGGACACTGTGCCTGCTCAAAGGGGCAGCCTTTGCGGGTTGGCTCTATCCGAATCCCGCGTCGAGGCCGATGGCCGACATCGACGCTTTGGTCCACCCGAACGAGCTTCCGGGGTGGGTGTCCGAGATCGACAGGCTCGGTTTCCAGCACCACGAGTCGTCCGACCACGCGGCCTGCTTTCGGCATCGACACACGGGGGTCTTCATCGAGCTCCATCGGAGCCTCACCTCGTGCAATGGACACCTTCGCGTGCGGACACACGAGCTGCTCGAGCGATCGCTCGCCGCCGGGGGCCTGCGGACGCTGCGTCCGGAGGACCACCTGATGCACCTGTGCCTTCATGCAAGCATCCAACACGGCTTTCGACAGGCGGCCGTGAACGCTCACGATGCAAACCTGCTCGTGGCTCAACCGGGCTTCGATCGCGAACAATTCCTGGAGCGCGCTTGCGCCCCGCAATTGGTCGCCTGGGTCTATGGAGGCTTACGCCTCAGCCACCTCGTTTTCCCGAGCACGGGTCTCGGCTCGCTCGCGGCGGATCTTCGCGACTCCGTGCCCAACGTCCTCATTCGTAAGCTATCTCGGCTCGACGCGGCCGACGGGCTCTTGCCCGATCCCAAAACGAACTTGACGCCTCCCTTCCGACGTTTGTTTTGGGCCGGTGACATATCGACCAAATCAGCTCTTCTAATAGAAGTATTGCGTCCCCGAGGCGAGGGTTCGACGCCAACGGCCTCGAGCTGGGCGCGACGCGCAACACAACTCATTTGGAATCATGGCTTTAAGAATTCATCCCTCGCACGGATGAAGCAAGCGCAGACGTTTTTCAGATCGACACCCGCTTCACTTGGAGAGGTTCGTGATGTATAATTTTCCCCACACCCAAGAAACAACTGATGGAGCTGTCGTAATGAAGGAGCCCGTTGGGCCTCAGGTTCTTGTTGTCGATGACGACCCGAGCATGCAGCGGATGCTCAAGACGCGGCTCGAGCGCGAAGGCTACCATGTGGTTGCAGCCAACGACGGGGACGAAGGGCTCGAGCTCATCCGGAAACAGGTCTTCAACTTGGTCATCACCGACATGAAGATGCCCAAATTGAAGGGCGATGAGCTGGCGCGATCCATCACACAGTTCAATCCCGACATTCCTGTCATTATCATGACCGCGTACGGAGAAGTGAGCGAGGCGGTCAGATTGATGCGGGACGGCGTGTACCACTACCTGACGAAACCTTTTGACGTCGAAGTCCTCGTCGAGAAAGTTCAAAAGGCCGTCGAGCGCCACCGCACCACGACCGAAGTCAATTCGGTGCGGACCAAGATCATGAGCCGGCGCAAGTCCGACTTCATCGTCGGAGCTAGCCCGAAAATCGAAGATCTTCTGACGCAAATCTCGATCGTCGCCCAAAACGACGTCCCAGTGATCATCTACGGAGAGTCCGGCACCGGCAAGGAGCTCGTCGCCCGCGCCATTCACTACACCGGCAAGCGCGCCGACAAGCCCTTCGTGGTCGAAAACTGCGGAGCGATTCCGGAGAACCTCATCGAGAACGAGCTCTTCGGACACGTCAAAGGCGCCTACACCGACGCTCGCACGGATCAGAAGGGTCTGTTCGAAGAAGCTCACGACGGCACGTTATTTCTCGACGAAATCGGAGAGCTGCCGCTACCGCTGCAAGTCAAGTTCCTACGAGTGCTTCAAGACGGCGAGTTCAAGCGTATTGGCTCGACACGCGGGATCAAGGTCGATGTACGCGTCATTGCAGCCACGAACAAAGACTTGATCCAGGCCATCTCCGAAAAGACGTTCCGCGAAGATCTCTTCTACCGGTTGAACGTGATCCCGATCCACTTGCCGCCGCTTCGCGAGCGCAAAGAAGACATCCCGCTTCTTATCAATCACTTCTTGACCGACTTCAACAAAGAGCTCGGCAAGATCGTCGAGGGTTTCTCGCCCGCCGCGATCCAGAAGATGATGACCTACCAGTGGCCAGGGAACATTCGCGAGCTCAAGAACAAGGTCAAGCAAGCCATGGTCCTCACGCGCAACAACGTGATCACGGCCGAAGATCTCTTCTTCCACGTTCCTGTTTCATCAAACAAATTCCAATCGTTCAAGGAAGCGAAGCGCGAGTTCGAGAAGGAATACATCTCGCAGGTCCTGCGCATCTGCCAGGGCAACATCTCCCAAGCCGCCCGGCTAGCGAAGAAAGACCGCAAAGACTTCTACGATGTCATGAAGAAGTACGGCATCCAGCCAGAGGCGTTCCGGAAGCAGCAGGCGGGCTAGCGGCTACTGCTTCCACACCAAGAACCGCCCATTGAGCTCCGGAAGCTCATAGACCTTCCAGAAGCCTTCCAAGCGATTGCCTTGCTGGGTTGCGTCGATGTGCACGTGGAGTTGATCGGTATCGGTTTCTCCGAACTCCACGCTTCCCAAGACGGCGCCGACGGTCGAGCTCAAGCGCACGAATTTCCCCTCATGGGGCCGGGCACCTTCTTCGTTCAACACGGCGCTTCCCGTCAGGTTACCGGGAGCGCCCTGGATCCACAGGGTCACCGGATAGCCTTGGGGCTCGACGTAGCCATACCACTGACCGAGCAGATGGGAGTCGTCCAGGGAGTCGTCTGCCACCGCCGCGTCATCCGCAGCCGCCTGCTCCAAATCATCGGGCTCCGCTGACGTCGGCGTCATCGGGCCGTCCACGAGCACGCGGTGGGTGAGCATCGATCTGGGAACCACGTGAAACCAATCCCCTTCAGCCTGTAGATGGTGCGTCGCGAGCTTGGCGGTGATGATCGGATGGGGTGGGTGCAGGCCCATGACGTAGACGTCGTCCGGAAGCTCGTCGCCAATATCGAGGCTCACGAAGCGCACCGGCGCCGCAGACTCGACCTCGACCAGATACCGCACAGGCGCCACCATGAGCTCGCTCGCTCGGGACGGCGAGACAACGACCGCGCCTTCAGGAAGCGTCGCGAGCGCAGCGACCGCGAACTCTCGGGCCTGGGGAAGATCGCGCCTGTCGGGGTTGAGCTGGAATGCGAGATGGTCGAGCGGAAGCTCTTTGGGCACATCCAGTAGCGCCTCGGCTCGAAACTCCATCTGAGCTTGCCGAACCGCAACGGGAGCATATCGGTAAATAGCGAGGGGCGAGGCACACAGCACGACGGCAACGGCAAAGCCCTGCCATCCTCCGCTCGATAGGAGCTTCCACCACCCGAAACCGACGGCGACCGACAAGAACACCCATGCCGGCAGATATGATGGCACCGGCGCAGGAAGCCTTAGCGTGACGACGAGAAACGCGTAGACGAGAAACAGCGGGAAGACGAGAAAAAAGACGTACCTCTGTCGCCGATAGAGCTCCCACATCCCCAGCAGCCCAATGACTGCCGTCCATGGGGGAAAATTCAAGAGCAGCATCGAGCCAAACCGTATGAGGGATTCCTGGAGCGGGGTATCCCATGCAAGCATCATGTGTTCCCAGAACGGGAGCCAGCTTTTTTGCTCCGTGGGAATGAGAAAACCCGTCTTCGTCCATCCCCACGCCGTCACCGCAAGCGCGAACGACGCACCCACGACGAAAACGGCGAGGCCGCGAACCCGGACCTTGCCAATCTCGCGGATGAGCGGCGGCTGCACGACCCGAGCCCAAATGAAAACGATCGGGATGAGAAAGACCATCAAGAGATTGTTGGCCATAGACATTCCGAGAATGCCCATCCCGATATACAGGTTAAACGCGCCGCCTACGTTCGCGAAGCGGATTAGGAAGAACAAAATGGCGGCGAGCAACAGCGCATCGAGAGGCTCGGGCCCCGGGGTCACAGCGCGCATCCAGAAAGTATGGGAGACGGCGAGAGAGACGGCAGCGAGCACCCCGACACGACGCGCAATGAACTGCGGCGCCATCTGCAGCAGGCTCTTCAGCAGAAGGTAGACAAACAGGCACGCGCCGGCCGAGAAAGCGCCCGCCGCCCAGTTGGCACGGCGCGCGAGCTCTCCCCAGGGCAGGAGCAGAAACGGCTGGGACAAGAAGACGAAAAGCGGATGCGCCCACGGGCCGTTGCCGATATCGCTTTGCGCAACACGGCGCTGGTACTCCGCACCTTCCATCCAGGCGACGTCAGTAGGCCCCGTGAGGTAGTAGAACCCGAAAGCCCCGCCAAACACCGCCAACGCCACGCCGATGTTCATCGCGTCCCGCGCCCAACGCCCTTTCATGCGCTTTCAGTGTAACAAGCCATCGCTTATATGAGAATCCTCGTTGTCAGGTAGTAGCGAATCGTCGGAAAGTGCGTCGTCTCGGCCACTTTCCACACTCGCCCCAGAGTGATAAACTCCTGAGGTTAAGTTGGGTGGAGAGCCGTGTTCGCACGATCCGTGCGGCGGCCACCCTCCCCACAAGCTTCCCGCTAGGGCGAACAAGCGCTTTGGCGGGCACGAGAGCCCCGTGGGCTCCAATCTGACCCGTTTTCTTTCTTGGAGGAAAAATGTCCAGCGGCTACGATTTCGCCTTCGCCATCGGCGGGGCAGCGGGGCAAGGTATTGCAACGCCTGGAAACATCCTGGCGCGTATTCTCGTGCGCCGAGGCCTTAACCTATACGCCTACAACGCGTACCAGTCCATTATCCGAGGCGGGCATATTTTTTTGACCGTACGGGTCAAGGACGAGCCGGTGCACTCCCACGGCGACAAGCTCGACCTCATCTTGGCTTTGAATCAGGACACGATGGACCGGCATGCGCGGCACGTCGTCCCTGGCGGAGTGGTCATCTACAACAGCGACGACATCAAACCGGCCGAGGTTCAAGATGGCGTGCAGCTGTGCGGCATGCCGATCAAAGAGCTCACCGAAGACAACCGCAACAAGCTAGTCCAGAACACAGTGGCGCTCGGGGTGATGCTGAACTTGCTCGGAGTGGAGTTCAAGGTCCTCGAGGATGCTTTGGCCCTCCAATTTGGTCGCAAGGGCGACGATGTCGTGGCCGACAACGTGAACGTGGCGATGGCAGGCTTCGATCACGCCAAGATGAACTTCAAGCCATTTGCGAGCGCACTTCCCGAAAGAGACAAACCGCTCGCCGTTTGGACCGGAAACGATGCCTTCGGCATGGGCGGCGCCGCCGCTGGCGTCAAGTTCTACGTCGCCTACCCCATGAGCCCCGCCACCGGGGTTCTCCACTGGATGGCGAAAAACGCGCGCGAGTGCGGCATCATGGTGCGCCAAATCGAAGACGAGATCGGTGTGGCGAACGTCGCGCTGGGGGCCGCGCAAACCGGTGCCCGTACGATGTGCGCGACTGCCGGCGGTGGTTTCGCGCTGATGACGGAAGCGGTCGGCGCGGCCGGCATGATGGAGATCCCGGTGGTTTTCATCAACGTGCAGCGCGCAGGCCCGTCGACGGGTGTTCCAACGAAAACGGAGCAAGGCGACTTGTGGCAGGCGCTCGGGGCGAGCCAAGGCGATTTTGAGCGCATCATCGTCGCGCCCAAAGACGCTCTCGACGCGTTCAACACAATTGCCGAAGTCTTCAACCTCGTGGATCACTACCAGTGCCCCGCGATCGTCTTGTCGGACCTCTTGATCTCGGAAGGAACGTTCAGCGTCGACCCCGACGCCGTGAACATGCAGCCGACGATCGATCGCGGCGAAATGATCACCGAGGCGGGCTCGAGTGACGGCGGATATCAGCGCTACAAGATCACCGAGAGCGGAATCTCACCGCGCGCGATACCCGGTGTGGCTGGACATGCCTACGTCGCGCCCACCGACGAGCACGACGAAGACGGCGTGCTCATCAGTGACGAGTACACCAACCCGCACAAGCGTCGCGACATGGTTGAAAAACGCGCCCGCAAGATGTCGACGTTTCACGACAAAGTGGCCGCACCCGAGCTCGAAGGTCCAGCCGATGCCGAAGTCACGCTCATCGGGTTCGGTTCGACCGATGGCGTCATTCGGGACGCGCGGGTGCTGCTCGAAGCACAAGGGGTCAAAGCGAATCAGCTCGCGGTCAAGTGGATCCAGCCGTTTCACGCGGACGCGGTGACCAAGGTGATCGAAGCAGCCAAGAAAGTGCTCATCGTGGAAAACAACTACTCGGGGCAGTTCCATCGCTTTCTCAGAAGCGAGACCGGCTGCCGCGTCGATGGCCACATCCGTAAATACGACGGCGAGCCGTTCCAGCCACATCACATCGTCAACGGCGTGGTGGATCACCTCGGTGACAAGAAAGATGTAGCGAAGGACGTCTACGTTCCCTTTCAAGAGATTCTGGTCTAGGAGAGTAAGATGGCGACAACAACACTACCTGAGCTCAAGGCTAAAGATTTCAAAGGCAAGGTCGATCCCGACTGGTGCCCTGGCTGCGGCGACTTCGGTCTGCTGAACTCTGTCCAGAAATCCCTCGCGGAGTTGGGCAAACAGCCGCACGAAGTCGTGTGTATCAGCGGCATTGGCTGTTCGTCCAATTTCCCCGGCTACCTCAGCACCTACGGCATGCACACGCTCCACGGGCGCGCGCTCGCGGTCGCAACCGGTGTGAAGTTCGCCAACCCAGAGCTGACCGTCATCGTCACCGGCGGCGACGGCGACGGCTACGGTATTGGTGGCAACCATTTCACCCACACCGCTCGGCGCAACGTCGACATGACGTACCTGGTCATGAACAACCAGATCTACGGGCTGACCACCGGTCAAGTGAGCCCCGCGAGCCCGGTCGGGATGAAGACGAAGTCGACGCCTTTCGGCAATCTGGAACGGCCCTACAACGCGGTCACCTCGTCGATTATGAACGGCGCCACGTTCGTCGCGCGCGCGTTCTCGGGCCACGGCAAACAACTGGTGTCGATCATCCAGCAGGCTATCGAGCACAAAGGCTTTTCGATCGTCGACTGTTTCAGCCCGTGCGTGACGTTCAACAAGGACAACACCTACGACTTCTTCCGCGAACGGATCAAGAAGCTCGAAGAAGAAGATCACGATACGTCGGACTGGAAAAGCGCCTGCGAAAAAGCGCTGCACTGGGATGACAAGATTTACACCGGCGTGTACTACAAAGACGAAAGCGTCCCCGCGCTCAACGATCAAGAGCCGGTGCTCGAAGCCGGCCCCGTGGCGACCGCGGTTCCGGCCCTCTCGAAAGAGCAAGGCGATCGCATCCTCAAGCGAATGATGTAGATGTCGTCACCACGGAGCGACGGAACCACAGCGCGGAAAGTCCGTCAACCCACTGCTTTTTCAACGCAAAGGCGCAAAGTCGCCGAAGACGCAAAGGTCGTCGAGTATGAGCGACGATCATAGTCTTCCGCAGACGATGATTTGACACTTGTGAAAGAAACATCCGCCGGAACACGTCCGCGCCGAAGGCGCTCACTTTGCGCCTTCGCGTCTTTGCGCCTTTGCGTTGAGTTCTCTTTTTGTAGCAAATTTTTCGATGTTAGTAGTACCGAGGGTTCACGGAGATATCAATTTGTACACTCCGTGTAATCTCCGTGTCTCCGTTTCTCCGTGGTAAAACACACCGCCTCCGTTGACGCAGCGCTCATCGGGACGGTCCTCATCTGGGCGGTCAATTTCAGTGTCGTCAAGCTCGTCCTGGCGGATCTCGACCCCTTCGCATTCAACAGCGTTCGCCTGATCGGCGCGTCTGTCGTTTTTCTCGCCCTCGCACGTTTTGTTCCCGGTCCGAGAATTCGGCCAGAGGACCGCTTGCGCTTCGTGGGATTAGCCCTCGTCGGGCACACGGGGTACCAGCTTTTGTTCATCACCGGCATCGACGAGACGACGGCCTCGAACTCCGCCATCCTGCTCGGGCTCACGCCGGTGTTCGTTGCGATCTTGAGCGCCGTGTTCATCGGCGAGCGCTCCTCGCACCGCGTCTGGGTCGGGATCGCGGTATCTGTGCTCGGCGTCTACCTCGTGCTGCATGATTCGGCGCGGCTCGGGGGAAGCTCTCATGGGGATTGGCTCACGTTGGCGGCCACGCTCTGCTGGTCGACTTACACCGTCGCGGGACAGCCCGTGGTCGCGCGCTACGGGTTGTTCAAAACGAACGCTTACACGATGGCACTGGGAACCCTGGCTTTTCTGCCGATCGGTCTACCCGCTCTCCTTTCGGTCCCGCACGACTCAGTCCCGGCGATTGCTTGGCTGGGAACCGTGTATTCGTTCGTGTTCGCGCTCGTGGTAGCTTACTCCTGTTGGTATTTCGCTGTATCGCGGATAGGCCCTACACAGACCGCGGTCTATTCAAATCTCCTGCCCGTGGCTGCGCTGGCAATCGCGCATTTCTGGATCGGTGAGCCCGTGGGAACGATTCAACTCATCGGCGCCTTCACGATTCTTGTCGGGATCTACACCGTCAGACAAGGTCGCATGCGATCACTTGACCCCGTCCTAGGAAGCCGTTAGCATAGTTTTGCTCCCCCATAGTTTCGCGCCGAAGGGACGTTGGTGCACTAATGTGTCCTGTTTTCGTGTGGACGTCTGAGCGAGGCTCGCTCTCCGCCGAGGAGTACCCTGCCGTTTTCGAGCGATTCGAGATCTCGCTCGTGGACTCACCTCCCGCGGAGCCTGGGGTGATGCTCGTCGACGCCCAACGACTCGCGCTCGATCGCGCTTCGATAGAGGCTTTTGTCAAGGCCGGAGGCGCAGTCGTCGCCACAACCCTCGACACCGACGGCTTCGACGACTTGCTGTTCGACGCCACCTCGACGCCGCCCACCGAAGCGGAGCTGCTCAGAAAACTCCGAAACGCAACTCGCTACGTCGACAGCCAACTGCGGCTAGAAGAGCTCAACGCGATCGGGATCGCCTTGTCGGCCGAGCGCAACCACGAACGGCTCCTCGAGCTCATTCTCAGCAAGGCTCGAGAAATCACCAATGCGGACGCTGGAAGCCTTTTTCTTGTCGCAGGCATCGACGAACGCGTCGAGCACCCCGACGGTCGAGAGGAACGGGTCACGTCACGCTGGCTGAAGTTCCGCCTCGCCCAAAACGACTCGCGCCCGCTCCGGTTCGAAGAGAGTATCCTGCCGATCAGCTCCGGTAGCATCGCCGGCTACGTCGCCGAAACCGGCGAAACGTTGAACCTCGAGGACGCCTACGCCCCGCCGACCGATAAACCGTTCGCTATCAATCGAAGCTTCGACGAGGCGACCGGCTACCGAACCGTTTCCATGCTCGTGGTACCGATGCTCAATCAAGAGGATGAGACCATCGGCGTCCTCCAGCTCATCAACAAGAAGAAAGAGCGCGATTCGCGCCTCGAAAACCCGAACGACTTCGACGACGGTGTGCTCTCCTTCGACGAAAACGACGAGCGACTGGTGCGATCCCTGGCGAGCCAGGCCGCGGTCTCCGTCGAAAACAACGATTTGTATCGGCAACGCGAGCACCTTTTCGAGCGTTTCGTTCTTGCTGCGGTGAAGGCAATCGAAAGCCGGGACCCGACGACTGAAGGCCATTCGCACCGCGTCGCCAGGATGACGACCGAGCTGGCCGTGGTCACGACACGCGCTCCCAAGGGCCGCTACGCTGAATTTTGCCTTGGCGATGAACAGATTCGAGAGCTGAACTACGCCGCGTTGCTACACGATTTCGGCAAGGTGGGCGTCAAAGAGAAGGTTCTCTTGAAGGCGACGAAGCTTTTCCACGGCGAGCTCTCTGGCGTTCGCCAACGCTTCAAGACCATTCGCCGTACCCTCGAGGCGCAGTATCTTCGACAGATGCTCGACCGGCTCTTGCAAAACGACGCGACGCCGGACCAAATCGCTCAGATGAAGGAGGAGTTGTCCTGCAAGCTCATCGCTGTCGAGGCGGCGGGGCGTTCGATCGAGGCCGCCAACAAGCCGACCGTCACCGAGTTTTCCGATTTCGACAAGCTGCAGGAGCTCGGCCAACTCACCTACGAGGATATCGACGGCACCGAGCTGCCGTATCTCAATGACGATGAGCTCCATTCACTCCTGGTGACGAAAGGCACGCTGACCGGAGAGGAACGCGAACAAATCGAATCCCATGTGGAGCACACCTACGAGTTCCTCTCCACCATCCCATGGACGAAGGACTTGAGGGACATTCCCGTCCTCGCCCGCTCTCATCACGAAAAGCTGGACGGAACCGGCTACCCGCGCCAATTCCACGCGGACGACATCCCTCCGCAGACGCGAATGATGACGATCGCCGACATCTACGACGCGCTGACTGCGAAGGACCGGCCCTATAAGCCGGCTATCAAGACCGAGCGGGCGCTCGCGATTCTCGAGGACGAGGCTAACTCCGGCAAAATCGATCGAGCGCTCCTCGATCTATTCATCGAAGCCAAAGTGTTCCACCACGGACTGACCAACTGACAGCGCGGCCTCGGCGGAAGCCGCCACACAGAGCCATTCTGCCCCTCTCGGCCCCTCCAATACGCCATTGGACTGTATGCATACACTGCTTGAGGGGCTCCATTTGACTCCGAACCGTGGAATTGATACTTAATTGGTATGGTCCAATTGTGGGACGGAATCGAGCTGGATCGAACGTCCAATCAGCCGCTTTATCAGCAGCTCGAAGCCCACATCGAAAAGCTCATCAACGACGGAAGTCTACCGGCTGGCGCGAAGCTCCCGGCCAGTCGTGACCTTGCTTCCAAGCTGGGGATCAATCGCAATACCGTCACGAGCGCCTACGACGCACTCGTGACCAAAACGCGCGTCCACTCACACGTTGGGCAAGGTACGTTCGTGGCCGAGCCAGGACGCGACGCAACCCCCGAAACACCGTCCAGGATGCGCTGGTCGTTTTCTCGAGCCGCGCTGGCTGCCCGCGATCGATTTCGCTCCCCAGCCGAGGAGACCCACCACCCCGATCCGATCAACTTTGCGACGATGGTTCCCGACGAGGAATTGTTTCCGGTAGAGCCGTTCCGTGTCGTCCTCGACGAGGTGCTGGCCCGCCAGGGAAAACAACTTCTTCAATACGGACCGGCCGCCGGGTACCCTCCGCTTCGAAGCTATATCGCGGAGCGCCTCGCACGGCGCGGCGTGAAGGCGACTCCAGAAAACGTCCTCGTCGTCAACGGCTCGCAGCAGGCACTCGACCTGATCTGCCGCACACTTCTCGACCCGGAAGACCCGGTCGTGCTCGAAAGCCCGACCTACACCAGCGTGTTACCTCTGCTGGCGCAGTATCGAGCCGAGATCGAAGAGATTCCGATGACCGCGCGCGGCATGGACCTCGATGCTCTCGAAGCATCGCTCACGCGCTCACGGCCGAAGCTGCTGTTCACCATGCCGACGTTTCACAACCCCACGGGGATCACGATGGACCTCGCCTCGCGCGAGCGGCTCGTGGATATGGCCACACGCCACGGCGTGCCGGTCATCGAAGACGACTTCGACTCTGAGCTGCGTTTCGACGGCGAGCCGCTGCCGCCGTTGAAAGCCTTCGACGATAAGGAATGTGTCGTTCACATCGGCACGTTTTCAAAGGGCCTTTTCCCGGGACTCCGCCTCGGCTGGATCGTCGCACCCACTGCTTTCGTCGACACGTTGGGTCGGAGCAAGCTCATCTCCGACTATCATACGAGCCTGTTGTTACAAGCCGCCGTCCTCGCGTTTTGCGAGCGGGGCCACTACGACATTCATCTCGAACGACTCGCTGGGATCTATCGCGAGAAAAGCCGGGTTCTCATCGCCGCGCTCGAAAAATACTTTCCTGACGATGTCACCTGGACTCATCCAGAAGGAGGGTTCGCGGTTTGGATCACGCTACCGAAAACGCTGAGCGTGGATGCGATTCTCTCGGAGGCAGTGGCGGACGGTGTTTTGTTCACGCCGGGCGAGCACTTTTTCGCACACGGCGACGGACGTCGGTTCTTGCGCTTGTCCATTTCTCGAGTTCCGGTGGAGCGCATCGCAGAAGGTGTCCAACGACTCGGCAATATTCTTCGACGCTCGTCCGGACACGACTCGAGCGGGGCGGGCTCGCGCGAGCCCGAGCCCGCGCTACATATTTGAGACGAAGGTAAGGCAATTCTATTTTAAGGGAGGCAATTCGATGACAGGAACACAACTGAAGCTGAAAACGGGGCTCGCCGACATGCTCAAAGGCGGCGCCATCATGGATGTCACCAACGCGGAGCAGGCCAAGATCGCCGAGGATGCCGGAGCCGTCTCGGTCATGGCGCTCGAGCGAGTGCCGTCCGATATCCGCAAGGATGGCGGCGTCGCGCGAATGTCGTCGATCGACATGATCGAAGAGATCATCCGAACCGTCAGCATCCCGGTGATGGCGAAAGTGCGGATTGGGCACTTCGTGGAGGCCCAGATTCTGCAGGCCATGGGCGTCGACTTCATCGACGAGAGCGAGGTGTTGACCCCGGCCGACGAGGAGCACCACATCGACAAGCAAGCTTTCGACGTCCCGTTCGTGTGCGGCTGCCGCAATCTCGGCGAAGCGTTGAGGCGTATCGGAGAGGGCGCTGCGCTCATTCGAACCAAGGGCGAAGCGGGCTCGGGCAACATCGTCGAGGCGGTCCGGCATCTGCGCTCGGTCACCGGTCACATGCGCAAGCTGACGGTCATGGGCCACGAAGAGCTCATGGCGGAGGCGAAGAACTTGGGCGCCCCGTTCGAGCTCGTTAGCATGGTGGCTCGCGACGGCAAGCTTCCTGTTCCCAACTTCGCCGCCGGCGGCGTGGCGACACCTGCCGACGCCGCGCTGTGTATGCAACTCGGCGCCGAAACAGTCTTCGTCGGCTCGGGCATTTTCAAGTCCGAGGATCCTGCCACGCGGGCGGCAGCGATCGTCAAAGCCGTCACTCACTATCAGGACCCCAAAGCCCTGGTCGAGATCTCGAGAGGACTCGGAGGCGCCATGCCAGGTCTCGACGTCGCTACCATGGACGAAAAGGACCTTCTTCAAACACGGGGTTGGTAGCAGCCATCCGATTTGAAGGAGAGTAGGACCGCATGAGCAAAGGTGTTGGTGTTTTGGCGCTTCAGGGCGACTACGCCGAGCATCAGCGCATGCTGGCGCGGCTCGACTGTCCGTCGACGCAAATCCGAAAAGCGTCGCAACTCGCAAGCATCCGTGCTCTCATCCTCCCAGGGGGTGAGAGCACGACGATGCTCAAATTCATGCAAGAGGAAGATCTGCTCGAGCCCCTCCGAGAGTTCTACGAAGGGGGCGGCGCATTCTATGGAACCTGCGCGGGCGCGATTCTTCTCGCCCGTACCGTAACCGGCCCGTCCCAGCCGTCACTCGGATTCATGAACATCGACGTCGAGCGAAACGCCTACGGTCGACAGGTCGACAGCCACGAAAGCTTCGAGCCTTGTCCGGAGTTAGGCGATGAGCGCCTCCCGATGATCTTCATCCGTGCTCCGATTATCACGAGTCTCGGCGCAGACGTCGTCACCCTCGCACGCCATCGCGACGAGGCCGTCCTCGTCCGGGAACGTCGCATTCTCGTGAGCACATTCCATCCCGAGCTGTCGACGGACACCCGAGTGCACCGGTACTTCCTCGAAGAAGTGGCCTGAGATTATTCCCAATAACGCTGGAGCGGGTCGATGGAGCCAGACGCGGGTAACCTAGTGCTTGGACCCGCTGTTCCTGTCGGTAAATTGCGAGGTCATTTTTTGGCGATGCCAAGGCGCCCGACGAGATCATATCCAGATATTCCGAGGAGGAGCAACGCCGGCAGCGCCCAAAAGGACCCGGAATTTACGACAGGATCAGCGGGTCCGAGCACTAGCCTGCTCCGTTTGAACCCCGACGACCCTCCGCGGGAAAAACGCTACAAAATTCTCCCCGAGCGCCAGAGCCCCCGCGCCCAGGGGCTCGATCGGGGCCACCGCGATAGCGTCTTTACTAATAGCTTTTTTTCTCCTATTGTTGACAAGTTGCGGTTGGCGCGATTAGACTATCGCGCCAACTGAGGATTCGTTACGACACCAAACTCAGTTGGCTCAGTTGGCTTTCAGTTTCAACGCTTCTCGACAATCCAAACTACGATACTGCGCGATGGAGCGAGAAGCGCACTCAAACCGCGCAGGAGGTGAGTACGTGAAAAGATCTTGGATGGCCTCCCTGGGATTGCTGGTCTTCGCCGTCACACTCGTCTTGGGGTTGGCCGGTTGCGGCAAGGAACCGCCACCGCCACCGCCACCACCTGTGGAGGCGCCGCCACCACCACCGCCACCGCCACCACCGCCGCCACCACCGCCGCCGCCACCACCACCGACGCCAGGCGAGCTTTTTCAGCGGGCTTCAATCACGGAGCTGCAGCGGAACCTCAACGACGTGCATTTCGATTACGATCAATCGGACCTGCGCGATGACGCTCGAGCGGCGTTGGCCCAAAATGCCGATTGGCTGAAGCTGAGCTACAACACAGCCGTCGTCGAAGTCGAAGGCCACTGCGATAACCGCGGTACGGATCAGTACAACCTGGCCCTCGGGGAGAGACGCGCCCGCGCCGCCATGGAATATCTCCAGTCGCTGGGGATTCCCGCCAATCGCCTCAAAATGGTGAGCTACGGCGAGGAACGCCCTCAGTGTAGCGACGATACCGAAAGCTGCTGGCAGCGCAACCGGCGCGCGCACTTTCGAATCGACGCGAAGTAGATTTTGCAGAAACCGCCCCGTAGCGCTGAGCGCTACGGGGCGGTTTTTTCGACACGAAGTCACGAAGACCAGCACGAAGGTGACATCGTTAGTCTTTCGTGCCGGCCCTACTCTCGGGCGCCTCCCTCAGCAGCCTTGCCCGCAGCTGTTTTGCGCTCACGCGGTGCTTGAACGCTTTGCTCCCGTTTACGAACAGTACGGGAATGTCGTGCCCATACGTCCCCGCTAGCACTTCGTCCTCATCGATATCGGTCTCGACGAGCCGAACGTCGAGGCCTCGAGCCACCTGCTCCACCACAGCCTTCATCTCATCGCACAGGTGGCAACCTGCACGAGTCATCAGCTCGACTTCGATCACGGGAGGCTCGTGTCTCCGTAGTTGCCGTTTCTCGTCAGGCATTCGCGAGCTCGTCCTGGATACGCTCGGCAGCGTCGCGCGGTGCGTCGTGCTGTGTGATCGGCCTTCCCACGACGACGTAGCGCGCTCCGGCTCGAGCGACATCTTGCGGTGTCGCCACGCGCTTTTGGTCATGGCTCGCAGCGGCCCACTTCGGTCGGACGCCCGGAACCAGCACATCGAGGTTCTCGGTCTCCGTTCGAATCGCTTCGATCTCGAGCGGAGAGGCCACAACGCCGTCGAGACCGCTTTCCTGCGCGAGTCTCGCGAGGCGCAAGACCTGATCTCGGCTCCCATCGGCGACGCCTAGCTCGGCGAGGTCGTCGTCACTGAGATTTGTAAGGACGGTGACACCGAACACACGCGGCGGCGCCTCCACACTCCGTGCCGCCGAGGCGGCCGCTTCCATCATGGCGCGCCCTCCCGACGTGTGGACATCGAGGATATGGACACCCTGGCGCGCCGCGACAGAGACCGCGCCGGCGACGGTGTTAGGAATATCGTGGAACTTCAAATCGAGAAACACGCGCGCGTCGGACAGCTCGTCCAAGGCTCGTGGCCCAACAGCAGTAAACAGTTCTTTCCCGACCTTGAAGAAGTCGACGACTTCCGAGAGCTCATCACGAAGATGAAGAGCTTTGTCGAGCGAATCAAAATCGAGGGCGACGATGAGCTCCGGCTTCATGTCTCGACGGCTCCCGTCAGCTCGGAGATAGCGGCAACCGCGTGCCGTCGGCAATAGTCCTCGAGACCATCGAGCGTTTTTCTCCACACCGACGGATCAACGAAGCCCATCGTCCCGATTTGCACCGCGGAGGCGCCGGCGAGCAGGAACTCGAGGGCATCTTCGTGCGACGCGATCCCGCCGATGCCGATAACGGGAATCTGCACCGCGTTCGCAGTCTGATAGACGAGTCGAACTGCGATCGGTCGTATCGCCGGACCTGAAAGGCCTCCGATAATATTTTTCAGCCGAGGACGGCGAGTCTCGACATCGATGGCCATCGCGGGGATCGTGTTCATCACCGACAACGCGTCAGCGCCCGCGGCTTCGACTTCGCGGGCGACCGCGGTAATGTCCGTGACATTAGGACTGAGCTTCGGGATCACGGGAAGCGACGTCTTCTTCTTGACCGCTTCGGTCACTCGGGCCGCCATATTGGGATCGCATCCGAATAGAATTCCGCCTTCGTGAACGTTGGGACAAGAGATATTCATCTCGATGCCCGAAACGCCGTCCACGTCGTCTAGGATTCGCGCCAGCTCCGCGTACTCCTCGAGGCTGCTCCCGCAGATATTGACGAGAACAGAAGTGTCGAGCTCACACAGGCGCGGCATCTTTTCAGTGACGAATTTTTCGATCCCAACCTCCTGAAGCCCGATGGCGTTGAGCATCCCCGACGGAGTCTCCCAAATTCGCGGCGGAGCACACCCCTCACGGGGTTCCAGGTACAGGCCCTTCACAACGATGCCGCCAATGGCGCTGTAGTCCACGACGTCGAGGTATTCGGTACCGTAGCCGAACGTGCCACTGGCCGCGATGAGGGGCGTTCGAAAGTGAATGCCAGCGATGGTGACGCTCAGGTCCGGCTTCGTCATAACGGGTGACGATCTCGATCCCACTGAATCGAATCCGCATCGAATACGGGGCCTTCACTGCAGCAACGAACGTATTCGCTCGTGTAGACGACGCAGCCGAGACAACACCCCATCCCGCACCCCATCCGCCGCTCGAGCGACACCTGATGGGCGACGCCGCGCTCACGGGCCAGCTCCGCAACCTTCACGAGCATCGGCGTAGGCCCACAAGAGTAGAGTTGCACGGGCCCCGCGAGCGCGTCGTCGATTAGCACGCTCACCCGCCCTTTCTCTCCGAAGCTCCCATCCTCGGTCGCGCACCGCACATCCATCCCGAGCGCCTCAAACTCTTCCCTCAGATAAAGGTCATGAGCCGTGCGGCCACCGAGAAGGACCGTCGCGTCACGTTCCGCCGCGCGCAGAGCACGCGAAAACGCGAGAAAGGGGGCGATCCCGACGCCACCGGCGACGATCACCGGACGGTGCTCCGGCGCTGGCATCGTGAACGTCGAGCCCAACGGTCCCAGGCAATCGACTTCGGCGCCTTCGGGCAATCGCGCGAGGGCCCTCGTGCCGCGACCCACTTCCTTGACGAGCAAGCTGAATTGCTCCCGATCGGGCTCCGCATCACAAAACGAGTACGGACGCCTCAGCAGCAGACCCTCGGCCTCGGGCAGCCGCACCATGGTGAACTGGCCTGGGCGCAAGGCCGACGCTAGAAACGACGAGCGGAAGCAAAGGAGGCTAGCATCAGGCGACAGCGCCCGCCTCTCGACCAGCGTGGCTTTCTCGTCCCGTCGCATTCAGCGCGAGTATAACGCAGCCCGCCATCAGCACTGGTGGTAGTCGGAAACGTTGCCGTCGAATGATGGGGCTGAAAGAGAAGCGAAAAGAAGGAAAAAGGGGATT
>CAMYKY010000021.1 GCA_947259165.1 uncultured Acidobacteriota bacterium
GGTCGGCCGCCAACGGCGGCCGGGTGAGGGGGACAACTCGACGCAATCGTGCGGCTACTCGCAAACATTAGTCGGTGCGCTTGCGCTCGTCGAGGTACGCCACCACGCTCGCGGCCTCGTCATCAGTGAGCCATTGCCAGCCGGCTTCTCTTTGCATCCGGCGCACGGTACGAGCCCACCAGCGCCGATCTTGATCGTGATCGTAGATACGGTCGTGGCTGTGGCAGCGCGCACATTTCACCTGGAGCAGGTCAGGGCCCGGAGCGGGATCCCCTTGGATAATCGCGGGCACAGCGAGCTCGTTGAGCTCGTCCATGAGATCGCTCGCAACCGCGGAGCCGTACTCTCCTTCTTCCATGTGGAACGCTTCCAGCTCGGCATCACCCAGCACCCCATAGGCAGCGCCAACGAACTTGTGTGCCTTCGAAAGGCGCGGGTGACGCTCCAGAAGCGGGGTGATGAGCGCAATCACGCCGTCCCAGTCTTGCTCCAATGTTAGAAGCCGCGCCACACCCAAAGCAGCAACCGGCTGAACCGGCTCGAGCGCGAGCCCTCGGTCGAGGTGCGTTCGCGCCTCCTCGCGCCGGGCCCACATCAAATACAAGTCGCCGAGCTCGGCCCAGAGCTCGGGATCATCTGGGCGGATCTCTAGCGCACGCTGAAACAGAGATTCCGCCGCCTCGTACTCGAAGGCGGTCTTCTCGAGCATCGCGGCGTAGTAAATCCACCGATACTCGTTCGGCGCGAGCTCCCGTGCCAGAGCGTACGACGCTCGACCCTCAGCATGAAATTGATACGCGTGATAGAGCATGCCGAGGCGGCCGATCGACTCCGCGTCGGCGTCCAGTCGAGCCAGAGCGTCGGCTTCGTGAAAACGGGACACCGAGTCGTCGTTCTGATACGTGAAGGTCGGAAGACCGGGGAGACGCTCCGCCACCGGATGGCATCCCGAGAGGAGCAGTAGCGATATCGCGACGCGCTTCACGACTACCGTTCGGACCAGCCGTTTCGCCACCACGTAATCCGGCTCGTCTGATCGAAGGGCTCGTGCGAGTACATGCCTCCCGTGACAACGTCTATCCAACCGTCGCCGTCGAGATCTCCTGTGTCGAGAACCACGAGATGCGTCGGCTCCGTGTCGATTGTTCGCAGCGTGAACCCTTGGTCTCCGTCGTTTTCGAACCACGCGATCGACACAGCCTCGGAGTCGCTCCAGTCGGCGAACATACTCGCGACGAACACATCGAGGTCGCCGTCGTTGTCGGCATCCGCTGCATCCGCCGACATCGCACCGGGAAAATCACCCAGCCGATGGTAGACGAAGTCGAGCCCGCCACGGTTTTCTAACCACTGCACCCCGTGCCAAGGACGGGGCAAGGATGGAATGTAGTCGAGGGCGTCTCCGTTCGTATAGAGAAGGTCGGGGTCCCCATCTTGGTCGAGATCCGCGAGCGACATGCCGCTACTTCCGAAGTCCTCGTTGGTCGCGCCATAAGCGATGTGAGACTCGAAGCTGCCCTTGCCGTCGTTTTCGAAGACGTAGATCTGCTCCCACGTCTGCGACACGAGCGCGGTAATGTCGAGATCTCCGTCGCCGTCCATATCGGCGACGGGCACGTGGATCGTCCCGGGCAAGTTCAGGAGCATATGACTCTCGAACACAAATCCGCCCTGGTTCTCCATCCAGCGGATTTCTCCCTGGTCGTATCCGAACTGCCCGACGGCGAGGTCCACGTCACCATCTCCATCGAAATCACCGGGTTGGATGTCCGTAACTCGAGCCACCCCATCGACCAACGCGTGGTGCTCGAACGTTTCGTCCCCCCGGTTCTCGAGAAGGGTGACCGTGCCGATCTTCTCGTTGCTCGGCCGGATTTGTCCCATCTCCGCGATGAGCAAGTCGATGTCACCATCCAAATCGATATCGCTCGGCGTCACGTGCGCTGGTGCGAGAACGAGGGAGCTCAACGCCGTCTCGGTGAACGTCCCCGCCGGAGACTGTCGGATCCACGCGACTTGGTTTTTGGTCACGTCGCAAAGGACGACATCGAGCAGACCATCTTCGTCGAGGTCCACGAAGGTCAAGTTGGCAATCCACGGGGGCGTCGCCGGCGGCGGGTCGCCAATGGTCGTTTTCTCGAGAAAGTCGATTCGCTCGCCAACGTTGGTGGTGGGCGTTTCGTCGACCACTTCGGGGGGCGGCTCTCCCCCACAGCTACACACAAGGGCGGTCAGTCCCAGAGCCGTCAAGATGCGTTTGTCCATACGTGGATCCTAACCCGAGCACGGGATCCGATGTCGTCCTAAACGACAGGAGAATCAGGACTCAGGCAGAATCCGTCTGTGGCTCCGGCCGGCTAGACGACCAGCTCATGTTCGAAGGGGCAATCTCCGCGACATTGGAAGAGTCCCTCTGAGCGATATTTCTGATAACCATCCGGAAGGATGGTCACGACGGTCTCGAACCGCTCCTTGAGCTTTTGCGCGGCGAGAAAGTTGGCCCCGGAGGAGATGCCCACGCACAAGGCGAACGCGGCCGATAGGTAGAGCGCGGCGTCTTTGGCGTCGCCGCTCTCGACGCAGATCACTTCGTCGATCGCAGACGAGAGGCCTCCGCGACCGTCGCTCGCGATTGCCGGAATGAACCCATCCCCGATCCCGTAGATACCGTGCACTCCTGGCTTGCCCCCGCTCATGACCGGGGATTCCGCGGGCTCGACGGCGATGAGCCTTGCCTCCGGATAAACCTCCCGGATAGCTTCCCCGACGCCCATCAACGTTCCACCGGTGCCGACCCCGGCGACGAACGCGTCGATGGGAGCGTCGGTGTGCTTCGGCAGTTGCCGCAACAGCTCCACGCCCGTCGTACGACGATGGCATTCAACGTTCAATGGATTCGAGAACTGATCCGGATTGAAGGTGCCAGGCTTCATCGCCAGCTCGTCTCTGACCGCGGCTGCTTCCGCGAAACTGCCCTCCTCGGAAACCGAGACGAGCGTCGCGCCGAGCTCAGTGATGATCTGCTTGCGCTCTTCGGTCATGTTCTCGGGCATAACGATCGTCACTTCGTGACCTCGCTCGCGCCCAAAATACGACAGCGCGATGCCGGTATTGCCGCTCGTCGCCTCGACGATCCGGTCTCCCTCGTGCAACAGACCGCGCTTCTTGCTCTCGTCGAGAATGTAGGTGGCGATCCGGTCTTTGATGCTCCCGCAAGGATTCGTGCATTCGAGCTTCGCGAAAATGCCCTCGACCGACAGCATCGGTGAATTGCCTACAGTCACTAAGGTGCGCCTCCTCCCCCACGTTCTGTGTCCAATGGCGCAAAAAGAACAACACTCATAGCGCCTCAATCGGTGTCATTCTGGAGTGGTGCAAGAACCAGGCCGCTTGCTTCTCTCAGAACGGGCGATAGGCCCCAGGCAACCGGAGGCTCGACGAGGCGGGAGAGCCTACTCCTCCAGGGCAGCCAGGAGCGCTTCGTTGCCTTCGGACTCGATGAACGTGTCGAACTCGAGAAAGTAGTTCTCGGGATCGTACGCAACGAAAGCGCGAACGAAGCCTTCCTCGACTACCTCCTGGTGGCGCAGCTCGAGTTTTTCCGCCGCCTCCTGGCGTTTCATGTGCGCGAGCCAGCCGTCCACGTCGGTCGTCAAGAACGACACCGTGATGGCCTTGTCCGGCGTCGCCTGATGCATTCCTTTTTCTCCGGAGACCAGGCCGATGAAACCCGTTGCCGAGGTCGGGTAGAGCTTCGCCCAGCCTTGGTCCACCATGAGCTCCAATCCCATGACGTCTTCGTAGAACCGCTCTGCTGCGGCCAGGTCGTCATAGTAGGTCCACAAGACCGTAGCCTTGAAGCCCAGCTCCGGCGGACCGGCGCTCGTCGTGCGGCTCTTCGCCGCGTCGAGCACCGGGATGAGCTTGACGTTTTCGGCGTGCGGGTTGAAACGCTCGAATTCGAGATAGTAGCCCTCGGGATCGTAGGCGACGAAACCGTCGTGGGGCCGTCCTTCCGCGACCTTCAACTCACCGCGCATGGGAACTTCCTGGGACACGAGATAGTCGTACCACGCTTCGAGCTCATCGGTGATGAGAGCGATCGCCACCGCCTTCGGCTCGTCCGTCGTGTGCATCCCCGACTCGGCGGCGACGAGAGTCAAATAGGATGTGTCGGCAACTCGCAGAATCTTCGCGAATTCGTAGTCAGCGACGACCTCGAGTCCGAGGACATCCGTGTAAAACGTCGAAGCTTCCTCGACATTGTCGTAATAGAAAAAGGCATTGTTCGCGATGATATCGGGCATTGTCGGTACCACGTCCTCCATCGGCCGTGAGCAAGCGGATACCAGTAAGAGCGCGACGAGAATCTTCCCTATCAACCTCATTTAGGAACTCCTGATCGTGACGATGTACGACGAACGCCGACGCGCTCTACTGAGTCTAGTGGACTGTAACAGATATTCGTTGCGCAAATCGCGAGGTCATTTTGGGGGCTGGCAAGGCGTGATGACGACGGTATATCTGGATATTTGCCGCCTTCCGCAGCGAGCTTGTCGAGCGGAGGGCAAGGCCGAAGGCCGAACTGCAACTAATGCTCGAGAACGCAGCCAGCGCGCAAAAGGGCACTAGCCATTGCGCGACGGAATGAACCCTCCCAGTGCCCAACCGACCGAGCCGGTGATGACACCAACAATCGTGTTGATCACGACGCCGGCAGCACGGGCGCCTGCCGCTTCGCCCAAGCCGACCTCACGCGCCTCGCCAACAATCGCCATCGGATCACTGAAGTGCGTCGATAGGCCGAGCAGATAGGAGAGCATCGTCGCGCCAAAAATCAGAAGCTGAGCGAACAACGCGATGGACGCGCCGGTCTTCGCTGCATCTCCGACACCCTGCCCGCGATACGCGCGCGTGATCGCGCCCCAGATCAAACACAGATGTGCGGTCATCGGCACCATCGCAAAGAGCCGGTTGCCGAGATCGTAGGAGCCGCCGAGCGCGCCCACGACGAGTTTGCCGACGAAGAACAAACCCAACAAGAGCATGGGCAGACGAATGAGCTCGAGTCTTTCTTTCATTGCAACACTCCCTTTGACGTCGCGTTGCGCGAGTCGCGGGATAATAAACTACCGAATCCAAATGGTCCAACGGCACGGCCGGAATCGGTCGAAATCGGCCGGAATCGGAGCGATGAGCTAGGGCACGAGCACAGCGCCCTCGCCGCGCGCAGCAGCGAGCTGCTGGGCGCGCTCCAGGATGAGGTCGCGACGGACCAGAAGGGCGCGAAGACGAGCGTCGCTCACCCATTCGCCCAAGTGGGTCTTCAACATGTCGAAATCTAGCGACTCGAGTTTCGCCAGTACCGCACGAGAGAAGTGGTCGAGACTGTCGTCGATAAGCTCCTCATCGGTGCGAAACGCGCGGGAGCTGTCAATCGCCCACAGACGCCACTCGGGATCGATGAGATTGTTGCGCGCGTTCTTGTAATCGACATCAAAGGCCAAATAGCGAAACAGCTTCACGTTGTAGACCTGACGATTCCATCGCAGCAGATCAGGTGGCTCGATGTTCTGCTCCCGGCGATCGAAATCGGTCATCGCATCATCGATCCAGAGTTGGAGAGCACCGGGTTCTCCACGAAACCGACGCTCAACCGTCGGCGGCACCAGATCGGTCCCTATGAGTTTGTCGAGCTCATAAGCTGCAATCTCACAACGATAGCTGTCACTGAAGTTTCGCTCGATCGTTCCATCGGCAAAGCGCGTGATGCCGGATCGCAGAATGTCGACGTTCTTCCACGACGCCGAAAGCGTCACGTTGCCGTCGCTGAGCTCGAGCTTCATCGGGCGGGTCACACCAACAGGGATGTCCTCGTGGGAGACGATCTTCGCCGTCGCCAGAAACGACTCGATATCGTGCGACTCGAGCGAGGCCTGCGCGCCAATCGTCAATGCGAATATCAATATCGCGTCCATCTGCGGAGTATAGATCCACTTGCCCTTGACAGCGAACGTCGTCCGGAAGCACACTCGCGACGCGCCGCGCGCGAATTGAGAGCATTCAAGGATGTTTGGAGCTTTGTCGCTACTGCCTCCGCTTTTCGCGATCGGTCTAGCCATCTGGACCAAACAAGTCTACTTGGCCCTCATGACGGGGATCTGGCTCGGCTGGACGATCATGGGCGGCTGGAACCCCCTCATCGGGTTCATCGACTCGGTTGAAGCGCTCGCCGATGTCTTCCAGGACGGCGAGCGCACGCGCATCGTGATGGTGAGCATCATGATTGGCGCGCTTCTCACGTTCGTCCAGTACTCGGGCGGTATGAAGGGGTTCATTGATTGGGTCTCGCGTCGCGGGCACGTCTCCACACGCCGCTCGGCGGGTGTTCTGGCATGGGCCCTCGGGTTTTTCATCTTCGTCGAGTCCGTCATTGGCGTTCTCGTCTCGGGGACGATCACACGACCGCTCTTCGATAAGCTCGAGGGGTCACGGGAAAAGCTCGCGTACGTGCTCGATTCGACGTGTGCTCCGAAAGCGATCCTGCTTCCGCTGAACACCTGGGGCGCGTACGTAATCGGGATCCTCGCCGCCCAGAACGTCGAGAGCCCGGTTGGGACTCTCGTCGCATCGATCCCTCTCAACCTCTACGCGATTCTCGCGATCGCGGGCGCGCTCTTCGTGGTTCTAGCGGACTGGAATATCGGTCCGATGAAAACAGCCGAGACCCGCGTCCGAGAGAACGGCAAGCTCTTGCGCGACGGGGCAGAGCCGCTCGTCGCCGCCGATGCCCTCATGATCGACCCGAAAGAGGGTGCGCCCACACGCACGCTGAACATGGTGCTCCCCATAGTCGCCGTGATCATCGCGGTCCCTACGCTTCTGTACGTCACGGGTGATGGGAACCTCATGCAAGGCTCGGGCACCGACTCGGCTTTCTACGGGATTGTCATCGGGCTGCTGGCCGGCGGGCTTGCCTACCGAGCACAGGGAATCCTCACATTGAACGAAATCGTCGACATGTTCATGAAGGGTGTGGGGGCACTCGTTCCTGTCGGGGTGTTGCTCGTGCTAGCGTTTGCGATTGGCGACGTCTGCCGCGATCTCGGAACGGGCGCGTACGTAGCGCAAATCGCGCAGCAGGGTTTTCCTCCCGCACTCGTCCCAGCGACGCTCTTCATTCTTTCAGGCTTCATCGCGTTTTCGACCGGGACCTCGTTCGGCACCTGGGCGATCATGATCCCGATCGCGGTGCCCATGGCACTGACGCTCGAGCTCAATTTGACGTTGCTCGTCGCGGCCGTTCTGGGTGGCGGGATTTTCGGAGACCACTGCTCTCCCATCTCCGATTCCACCATCGTCTCGTCAATGGCCGCGTGCACCGACCACATCGATCACGTGCGCACCCAGTTACCGTACGCGCTCATTGCCGCGGGTGTCACGGTCGTTCTCTATCTCGTGCTAGGCCTCGTTCTCCGCTAGACGTGTTCGGACGGGCCGTAGTAGACAACACCGGAGGGATCATGCGACATGCGTTCTTTTGTCTTACCCTGTTGGCGACCCTGGTTGTCGGGAGATCGCAGGAGCGTTACGTGCCTTCCTCCGAGCAGCTCGTCGTCGAGCTCTTCGTGCGGGATCTGGGTCGGTCGATCGCGTTCTATCGCGACCTCGGCTTCGAGTTCGTACGCCGTGACGACGAGTTCGCGGAGGTCTCGTGGGAGGGCCATCTGTTCTTTCTCGACGCCTCGCAGCCAGCGCCCGAGCTCAGCTCACCCGCGGCCAACGTTCGCGTCATGGTGCCCGACGTCGACATTCATTGGGAAAAGGCGACGGCCGCCGGAGCCCGGGTACGACGACCGATTGACGACCGCTACTACGGATTGCGCGACTTCACCATCCTCGACCCCGACGGCTTCGGTATCCGCTTCGCCACCCGCCTCCAAGCTCGATAGCGAGGCTGGAAAACGACTCAACGCAAAAGCGCCAAGGCGCAGAGACGCAAAGCGAGCTCGACGCGATCTGGCCGTAGTATCGTTCGGGCGGTCTTCTTGGCGCCTTCGCGTTAGTTTCTTCTCTAGCGGACGGCTAGTTTTCGGAACTCCTCGACGAAGACCTCGTTCTCGCGCGGAAGGCCGACGGAGACGCGCATATAGCCATCCATATCGAATGCCTGACGCACCGCGATGCGCTGCTCTTGCAGAAGCTCGATGAAGGTCTCGGTGTTCGGTCCTACTTCCACCGTTACGAAGATGGTTTGGGTCTGCAGGGGCTCGTAGCCCATTTCCCGAAGTTGGGAGTAGAGGTAGCGCTTTCCTTCCCGGACGAGCTCGACGGAGCGGGTGACATGCTCGGGATCTTCGAGCGCGCCGAGCGCCGCCGCGATCGACAAAGTGTTCTTGTTGAGCCGACCGAGTCCGAACCGCGCAAGTCGCTTCAGAAGCTCCGGATGGCCGATCCCGTACCCCACACGGACGCCGCCGAGTCCGTACGCCTTCGAGAAAGTGCGTGCCACGAGAACATTCTCTTTTTCCTGAGCGAGCGGGATCGTCGATTGATAGTCCGGATCGTCCACGAAATGGATGTAGGCCTCATCCATACACACGATCACGTCCTCGGGAACGGTATCCACGAAACGGCGAAGCTCCGCTGCATCCAGAAGCTGGCCGGTCGGGTTGTTCGGGTTACAGATGCTGACGATGCGGGTCTCCGAATCGATCGCGGCCGCCATGGCCTCGAGGTCGATCCCGAAGTCCGGCTTGAGCGGGATCTTGCGGACTTCGCGGCCGAGCTCCTCGGTCTTTCCTGGAATTGATGGATAGGAGGGAAACGCGGTGACGATGTTCCCGCCCCGGTCCCAAAACGCGGCGAGCACGAGCAAGTTCAGAATTTCCGACGAGCCGATCCCAGTCAGGATCATCTCCATGGGTAGAGCGTGGTGCTTTGCGAGCGCCTCCTCGAGCTGATCATGGAACGGGTAGCGATTCATCCCGAACATCGCCTTGGCGACCGCTTCGATGGCGCGTCGCGAAGAGCCGAGCGGGTTCTCGTTGATCGAAAGCTGAACGAGCGCGGGATCGTCGAGGCCGACCCCCCGCACATTCCGGATGGGCGTGCCTTCAACGAGTTGGGCGGCAGCCTCCCACCAAGGCTGGGAAACGAGACCCATGGCAGCGCCACCCACGAGAGTGCGGCGAAAGAAACTACGTCGGTCAAGGTTTGCTGGCTGCGACATAACGGGCTCCTCCAAGAAATAGATGCGACATCATAATCCAGTCGCGGTGAAATCGCCGGGCCTGGATTCCTACCCTGGTGGCGCCGAAGCGCGCCGATCCCTTATCCTTTCGCCGAGGAGAAACGTACATGAAGCGCCTGAAGCAACTCTCGGTTCTCGTTGTCGCCTCGCTGCTCGCAACGTCCCAGCTGTATTCGAGCTCGGAGCCCATTCGTGGTCGCAACGGCATGGTCGCGTCACAGAAAATGCTGGCGTCGGAAGCCGGGCTCAGCGTCCTGCGCGACGGCGGTAACGCCGTCGATGCCGCAGTCGCAACAGGACTCGCACTCGCGGTCACGCTACCGCGCGCCGGCAACATCGGTGGTGGGGGCTTCATGGTGTATCGAGGAGCAAACGGCGAAGCGATCACCTACGACTTCAGGGAGGCGGCACCGGCAGCCGCGTCGGCCGGAATGTTCACGAACAACGGTCAGTACGATTGGAACCTCCATCATGCGAGCGGCCGTGCCGTAGGCGTTCCGGGCACGATTGCCGGTTTCCATCTGGCGTGGCAGGAGCACGGGAAGCTACCTTGGAGCCGCGTGGTCGCTCCAGCGATCGTTCTCGCGCGTGACGGGATTGTCGTCACCGATGACATGGAACGCTCTCTCGAGACCATGCGCCCCACCTGGAACGCGCATGCGGGCACTCTCGCCCAGTTCACGAAAGACGGAGAGCCCTACCGCGCTGGCGACATCATCAAACAGCCCGATCTCGCCGCATCCCTCGATCGCATCGCCGAAAGCGGGCCGGCCGGATTCTACGAGGGAGAGACCGCGCGCCTCATCGTCGAAGAGATGCAACGCATCGACGGGCTCATCACGCTCGCGGATTTGAAGAACTACCGGCCGAAAAAGCGCGCACCCATCCGAGGGACCTACCGCGGTTACGAAATCATTTCAATGCCTCCACCCAGCTCCGGCGGAGTCGGGCTCGTGCAAATGCTGAACATTCTCGAAGGCTTCGACATCGACGCCATGGGGCTCCATTCGGCGCACAGCCTGCATGTGATCGTGGAATCGATGCGGCGAGGCTTCGCCGACCGCGCCCGTTTCATGGGCGATCCAGATTTCAACCCGGACATTCCCGTTGAGCGACTCACGTCAAAGGACTACGCGAATCGCCTCCGCCGTTCGATCGACTTCGACCACGCGTCGACCTCGTCCACGAACGGGTTCGAGTGGACCGCGGAGAGCCCGGAAACAACGCACTTCTCTGTTGTTGACGGCGAGCGCAACGCCGTGTCGATCACTTACACGATTGAACGTCCCCTCACCATCGTCACCGATGGTGGTTTTCTGCTCAACACCGAGCTCGGCGATTTCAACGGCGCCCCGGGGTTGACCAACACTGAGGGACTCATTGGCACCGAGCCCAACCTCGCCGCTCCGGGGAAGAGACCGCTATCGAGCATGAGCCCGACCATCGTCGCCAAAGACGGGGAGCTGTTCATGGTGACCGGAAGTCCAGGCGGGCGGACCATTATCAATACAGTTCTCCAAACGATCCTGCATACCGTCGACTTTGGTTTGAATGCGCAGCAAGCCATCGATGCCGGCCGCATCCATCATCAGTGGCTCCCGGACAAGGTCCGTCTCGAACAAAGGTCGTTCTCACCCGACACGCTAGCGCTGTTACGCTCGAAGGGTCATGTATTCGATTTCGTCGCTGCCATCGGCTGCGCGCAGGTCATCGTCTTCAACCGCGACGAAGCGGTCCTCGAAGGCGGATCCGACCTCCGGCGCCGCGACGGCGGCGTGGCCGCGTACTAGTGCTTGGACCCGCTGATCCTGTCGGTAAATTGCGAGGTCATTTTTGGCGCTGCCAAGGCGCCCGACGAGATCATATCCAGATATTCCGAGGAGTATGCGGTCGCAGCCTGCGCGAGCGGAGCGTCCGACTTCGCCACGGCTTCGTCGGGACCTCGCCGAAGCCCGAAGGGCAGAGGCGGGAGCCCGGCCCGAATGGGCCGATGACGGGAAACCGAGCGAAGAGCGAGCGTGCACTGAGCAGTGCGGTCCTCGAAGGCGGCTCGGACCTGAGGCGTCGCGACAGCGGCGTGGCAGCGTGCTAGCAGGCTGGCCTAATATGCGGTCGCAGCCTGCGCGAGCGGAGCGAGCCCGGCCCGAGTGGGCCGATGACGGGAAGCCGAGCGAAGAGCGAGGCGGCAAGCGCGCGAGCGAAGAGCGAGCGCGCACTGATCAATAATGTTCCGGGGAACCTTCACCGCGCTCGTGACCCCGTTTCGGGGCGACGGAAGTCTCGACGAGGACGCGCTCGTCCGGCTGGTTGAATTGCAGCTCGAATCCGGAATCGACGGTCTCGTTTTCTTCGGTACCACCGGCGAGGAAGCGAGTCTGACCATGAACGAGAGGCGCCGCATCATCGAGCTCGTCCAAAAACGCGCCGAAGGCCATCTCTACGTCGTCGCCGGCGCGTTCCACAACGTGACCGAGCACGCCGTCTCGCTGGCGCGAGAGATGGACTGGCTCGGCGTCGACGCTATCTTGTCCGTCGTTCCCTACTACACACGGCCCAACCAGGCGGGCATCATCGAACATTTTCGCCGCGTCGCAGACGCCGTTGACTGCCCCGTGATCCTGTCGAACGCGCCCGGACGGGTCGCCACCGCGCTCGAGGCCGACAGCGTCGCGATTCTCGCGGAGCACCCCAACATCCGTGGCCTCGACGAATCTTCCGGGGATCTCGATTTTGTCTCCAGCGTCATCGCCGTCACCGACGAAGACTTCGGTGTCTTCTCCGGCGAAGACACGCTCACACTCCCAATGATCGCGCTTGGCGCCGATGGAGCGTTCTCTCTGGTGTCGAACGAAGCGCCAGAAAAAACGGGGAAGCTGGTCGAGGCCTCGTTGGAAGGAAACCTCACCGAGGCGCGTGAGCTTCACTACGAGCTGTTCGAGCTCATGAGGGTCAACTACATCGACACGAACCCGATACCTGTTAAAGCGGCTCTGACGATGATGGGGCTCATCGAGGACAACTACCGGTTGCCGTTACTCCCACTCGCGAGCGACCAGCGCGAGGTCATGAGAGGGATGTTGGCCGAGCTCGATCTGTTGCCGCCGGGCTCCGGCGAGGAGTAACTCGCCGGAGCGCTCACACCGGATGAAGCTAGAAGCGTGAAGCGTTCAGCGCGACGTCGGAGCGCACCCACGCTTTGAGAAAGCGACTTTCGACGAGGTCGGCCTCGCGCGATTTTCCTTGCTCGCGCAAGCTGGTCATGAGTCCGTAGAGAGACCATCCGTTCTCGGTCCAATCCTTCAAATCAGCCCGGTACACGGCCTCAGCCTCTTCAGCCTTGCCGGCGTCGAGCAGCACGGCACCGAGTGACTGACGCGTGGGGTAGTGCCACGGCGGAGGCTCGATGTACGCGAGCCCGTCTTGAATGCTCACGGCCACTTCGAGGAGCGTAATAGCGTTGTCGTAGTCGCCACGACTCGCAGCGATCTCTCCTTGCAACGTCTTCGTCGCCAATTGGAGCATTTCGTCGACGGAGAGCCGGCCGCCGCCTTGGACCTCGCCACTATCGGCGATGGCTATGACCGCCGCCTGCTCATCCATGGCGCCGGCGACGTCCTTCTTTCCGAGAAAGGCGATACCGCGAGCGTAGTGCCACATGGCCGTCTCGAACAGGATCCCCTCCTCCGGTGCCGGGGTCCCGAGCATGTCGTCCCACTTTCCGAATCGCACCATCGCGAAGTACGGAAGCGAGGCATATTGCTGAGTGAAACAGCTCTTCGCGATCGCGTCACGCGTGCGCTGCATATAGATCTTCTCGCGCAGTTTGCGGGCGTACTGAAGCGAGACGGCGCTTCGTCCCTCGAACGTCGCGGCCGACCAAGCAAAGTGTACGTTGTGGTGATAGGAGCCGAGCTGGTAGCGGCCTTCCTGGTCCGGCTGGCTGATGTAGAACTCGTCTACGACTGCCGCATCGATGTTGGTGTCGGCCGCCTGATCGTAATCCCCCGTCTGGATCAGGATGTGCGAGCCCATGTGGACGAGGTGCGCAATACCCGGTGCGGTCGACGCGAGAATACGCGCGTACGGACGGGCGCGGTATGGATTGTCCGACGCCTCGACCGAGTGGATGTAGTAGTGGATGGATCCGGCGTGCTCGCCGTCGAGCTCGAGAGCACGCTCGAGTGTTTCGACCATCCACGGTGTTGTCGAGCGGAGGGCAAGGCCGAAGGCCGAACTGCAACAAATGCTCGAGAACGCAGCCAGCGCGCAAAAGGGCCCGCGATTTTGGCAACGAATATCTGTTGCAGTCCACTGGTAACGTTGTCCATCCCTACACACGTGTCCAACTTGATCCATCAGCGCGGTTTCACTACCCTCAGTCGCCATGAGTAGGAAAATCGTCTTGATTTGGCTCGCGGCCGGCCTTTCAGCGTGCCAGCCTCCTCCCGTTGAGCAGGCGGACCTCGTGCTGCAAAACGCGCACGTCGTCACCATGGACCGCAGCGCACCCGAAGCCGAAGCCATCGCCGTCGCCGGCGATCGCATCGTTGCCGTGGGCACCGATGACGAAATCAGTCGCTACATCGGAGACGAGACCAACGTCATCGATCTCGAGGGCCAAACCGTCATCCCCGGGTTGATCGACGCTCACGTGCACTTCCTTCGTCTCGGCAACCGTTTGCTGCAACTCGATGCCAGGAATGTCAGCGGTAAGGACGAGATCATCGAACGCGTCGCTGACCAGGCCGCCCAGGCGGAGCCGGGCGAGTGGATCCAAGGCCGAGGGTGGGACCAAAATCGCTGGACGGTCAAGGAGTTTCCGACCAAAGAGGAGCTAGACGGCGCCTCCCCGGACAATCCTGTCTATATCGTCCGCGTCGACGGACATGCGGCCTGGGTCAACAGCCGCGCGCTCGAGATTGCGGGCATCACCCAAGACACCGAGGATCCGGCCGGTGGCCAAATCATCCGCTACGCGAGCGGTGAGCCCGCGGGAACTCTAGTGGACAACGCGTTCCGCCTCGTCTCCCGCCACATTCCTCCTACTTCCAGAGAGCAAAAGCGGCGCGCCATCGCACTCGCGATCGAAGAATGTATTTCTTCTGGACTCACCGGGGTGCATGAGGCCGGCGGGTACCGTGAAGACATCGAGCTCTACGCGGAGATGATGGAAGCGGACGAGTTCGATCTGCGTATCAACGAGTTCCTTCGTTGGCCCACGGACGAGCAGACGCTCCCGCACACCTACGAGGCGCTCGACTACTATCTCGAGCAGGGGCCTCAGGTCGGTCTTCACGATAACCGCCTGACGATCCGCGGCATCAAGATGAGCATCGACGGCGCCATGGGCTCTCGCGGAGCCGCACTGCTCGAGCCCTATGAAGACGACCCGGACAACCAAGGACTCTTTCGACTCAGCGAGGACGAGATCTACGAGACGATCCTTCGCGGCGTCGAAGCGGGCTTTCAAGTCACGACCCACGCGATCGGCGACGGCGCGAACCGTGTCGTGCTCGACGCGATGGAGCGAGCTCTCGCGGAAACGGGCGCCCAGGACACCAGGCTCCGCATCGAGCACGCACAGGTTCTCCACCCGGACGACGTTCCCCGCTTCGCGGAGCTCGGTGTGATCCCTTCGATGCAACCCACGCACTGCACAACGGACATGAACTGGATTGCAAGCCGCATCGGTGAAGAGCGCACCGAATATGCCTATGCGTGGCGATCGCTTCTCGACTCCGGCATTCGCATCGCCGGGGGCTCGGACGCACCCGTCGAGCCGGTCCAACCCCTTCCGGGGATCTATGCTGCCATCACGCGACGCGACCTCGAGACGGGATGGCCAGGCCCAGACGGCTGGCACCCGGAGGAAAAAGTGACGCGGGAGGAAGCGCTGAGAATGTTCACGCTCGATGCCGCGTATGCCGCGTTCGAAGAAGACCTCAAGGGCTCGCTCGAGCCGGGAAAGCTCGCGGACATCGTCGTGCTCTCGAAAGACATCATGACGATCCCAGCTGAAGAGATTCTGACGACGGACGTGCTGATGACGTTTCTCGGCGGCAAACTCGTCTACGAGAACACGTCCGAGTAACGGACGGCTCATGCTCGTCGAATCGATCCTCACGCTCGCAGAGCGCGTCGACGCGGTCCTCTGGGGACCGTGGACGATGGTTTTTATCGCCTCCGTCTCGGTCTATCTCACCGCACGCAGTGGACTGTTTCAGATCCGCAGCTTTTTCTACATCTTGAAGAATACGCTGGGCCGACTTCGTTTCGGGAAACGAAGCGACCTGAAGAAAGGGCAGATGACGCCGTTTCAAGCGACGACAACGGCGCTCGCGAGTACAGTGGGGACCGGCAACATCGCCGGCGTCGCAACCGCGCTTTCCATCGGCGGTCCCGGGGCCATCTTCTGGATGTGGCTTCTCGCCATCCTGGGAATGATGTCCAAAACCGCCGAGATCACGCTCGCGGTGCACTACCGCGACGTCGAGCCGGACGGCCGAACGCACGGCGGGCCGATGTACTACATCCAAAAAGGTCTGGGGTGGGGTGCGCTCGCTAAGGTTTTTAGTGCGGGCATCCTCGTGAACTCCATGGTCGCCGCCACGCTACAGTCGCATACCGTGGGACGGGCATTCCTGTCGACCTACTCGATCAATCCGTACGTCGTGACCGGCCTCATGGCGTTCGTCACCGCCATCGTCGTGATCGGCGGCATTCGGCGCATCGGCCAGTTCTCGGAAGCGCTGGTGCCGTTGATGTCGGCCGTGTTCATCCTGAGCGGCCTCGCGGTGTTCTTCTTTCACTTCGAGCGAATTCCCGAAGTGTTCGCGCTCATTTTCCGCCACGCGTTCGCGCCGGCCCCGGCACTCGGCGGCTTTGCCGGTGCGGCTGTCAGCCAAGCGATTCAAGTGGGTATGTCCCGCGGGATGTTGTCGAACGAAGCCGGACTCGGCACCGCACCGATCGCACACGCGACCGCGAACACCGAACACCCGTTCCAACAAGGGATGTGGGGCGCGTTCGAAGTCGCCATCGACACGCTCGTCATCTGTACGATCTCGGCGTTCGCCGTACTGTCGACCGGCGTGTTGTCCTCTGGCGAGTCGGGCATCGATCTCGTCATCACCGCGTTCGCGACCGTGTTCCCGCCGGACATCGCCGGCGGCATTCTCTCGTTCGCGATCCTCACGTTCTGCCTGACGACTCAGATCGCTTTTTTCATCTACTTCGAGACCGCGGTCACCAACTTGTTCGGCGCCCGCTCCGTCCGCTATTTGCGCTGGGTCTATCTCGTCCCCGGTGTGCTCTTCGCGGGAGTCGGCAACGTCGACCGATTGTGGGTCTTCGCCAACCTCGCGGTAGGCTCCTGCGCCCTACCCAACCTGATCGCCGTTCTAGCGTTGAGTGGGCCTTTTTTCATCCTGATGCGCGACTATGTCCGCGGCGAAAACCGCTACGCAACCGTGATTGTCGATACCTCCCGAGAGTATGTGAAATGACCGAAAGGCTTACTCCCCGTTCCCGTTCCCGTTCCCGATTTGTGTTTCTTGTCTTGCTACTCGCGTCGTCTGGCTTCGCCCAAGACTGGCCCCAATGGCGAGGCCCCGACCGCACCGGCACCACCTCCTGGGCCGCCCCCGACGTATGGCCCGAAGCTCTGGAAACCCGCTGGCAAGTGTCCGTGGGCCTGGGTCACTCGAGCCCCGCCGTCGTAGGCAAGCTCATCTACCAATTCGCCCGCCGCGGTGAGCGCGAGCTCATCCGAGCATTGCAACTCGGAGACGGAAAGACACTCTGGGAATCGTCGTACGAAGCGCCGTATCGAATGAACCCCGCAGCGACGGGTCACGGCCCCGGCCCGAAGTCTTCGCCTCTCGTGACCGCCGGCAAGGTGTACACACTCGGAATCCACGGCATCGTGTCCTGTCACGACGCTGCCTCCGGACAGCGGGTCTGGCAGACGAACACCGACGCGTCTCCGATCTACGGACATGCCATGTCGCCCCTGCTCGCCGACGACAAGCTCATCGTTCACGTGGGTAGCTCTGGAAAGGGCGCGCTGAGCGCTCTCGACCCGCAAACCGGGCGCCCGATCTGGCGCTACGAAGGCGACGGCCCGGGCTACGCCTCTCCGATCCTCGTCGAGCTCGACGGTGTCCGCCAGATCGTGACCCAAACGGACGCCCACATCGTTGGGGTTTCGCTCGACACTGGGAAGCTATTGTGGCGGACGGCGTTCAAGACCCCGTACGACCAAAACGTCGTCACTCCCATCCTTCATGGAAGCAGATTGATTTTCTCTGGCCTCGAGGCGCGCACGTTCGCGATCTCGCTGAGCGCCAACGAGCCCAAAGAAGTCTGGAGCAATCGACTGACCTTCTACATGAGCACACCCGTTCTCGTGGGAGACGAGCTGATCGGGTTCTCCGACAAAAAAAGCGGACACTTCGTCGTCCTGGACGCGACCACAGGCGAGACCAAGTGGGCCGGATCGCCTCGCCAAGGAGACAACGCAGCTCTCGTCGTTGCCGGCGAGTGGCTTTTGACGCTAACCGATCGCGCGGAGCTCTCCGTTCGTTTGCCGAGCGACTCCGGGCTGGTGCCAGTGCGAAGCTACTCCGTCGCCGATTCGCCGACGTGGGCGCATCCCGTGCCCACCTCGGAAGGGATCTTAGTCAAGGACGAAGAGAGCCTGACTCTCTGGAGTGCTCCATGACCTGGATCGACACCGTTACCTACGAAGACTCGTCCGGATACCTGCGGGAAGTCTACGATCAAGTCAAAGGACCGCGCGGCAACCTCGACAACGTCATGCGTGTCCACAGTCTGAGGCCCCATACGATGGCGGGCCACAGTGCGCTCTATCGCTCGATACTGCACCGCAGTGAGTACGAGCTACCGGCGTGGTTTCTCGAAACGCTCGGCGTCTACACGAGCATGACCAACGAGTGCGACTATAGCGTCTCCCATCACTTCGAGGGGTTGAGACGCCTCGTCAACGACGACGAACGCGCCCTCGCGATTCGCAGCGCGCTCGAGCAGGGACGACCCGAGGATGTTTTCTCTGGCAAGCAGCTGCGTCTTTTGCAATACGCGAGAAAGCTCACCCGCGAGCCGGCGTCGATGGTCGTCTCCGACGTCACCCAGCTACGCGACGCCGGCGCGAGCGACGGCGAGATTCTCGAGGCGAATCAGGTGATAAGCTACTTCAACTATTCGAACCGCATCCTCAACGGTCTCGGAGTGACGACCGAAGGCGATGTTCTGGGAGAATCTCCACGTACGTGATACCTATCCAGTTTCAACGACGTAGCCACCTATCGATCGCAAAGAGGTTAGTTCTCCTAACATTAGGTCCGGCCTGTCTTAGCAAGTCCCTCTCCCCTTTGGGGGAGAGGACAGGTGAGGGGAAAGCTTGACTAGACGTGCCTTTGCGTCCGTCATTTCGTGCGCATTCGCTGCAACGTGTCTCTTGGTTTCCTGCGCACCCTCCATCGACAACGGCAACACGAAACTCACGATCCTGCACGGTGTCTCCACCAACAACCTGCCCCTGTTCGTCGCAGTGAACAACGGCTACTTCCTCGAAGAGGGGATCGAGCTCGACATGCAGCCCGAGATCTCGAGCCCTCGCAATCTGCAGCTTCTGCATCTGGGCGAAGTCCAAGTCGCCGGCGTCGGCGCGATCCCTGCGCTCCTCGGTCTTTCTCGCGGCGTGCGCGTGGTGGCCGTGGTCGAAAACGGCGCCTACAGCGCCGAGGTACCGCAACAGGCCGTCGCCGTCCGAACGGACTCCGAGCTCGCGTCGTTGTCGGATCTCAAAGGAAAGACTCTGGCGATTACCGGTTTTGGCTCCCACAGCGACGTGACGTTGCGGATGGAGATCCTTCCCGCGGCGGGCCTGACGGTCGACGACATCAACCTCGTCGAGATCCCAGTGGCGCAAATGGAAGGTGCGCTCGTGACCGGCACCGTGGATGCGGCGCTCGTCATCGAGCCCTGGGCGAGTCGAGCCGAAGAGAGTGAAGACCTCGAAGTTCTGAGCTGGCTGGAGGACACCATCCCCGAGACCGGGCACATCATCTCGATGCTCCTCATGCAAGAAGAGTTCGCGAACGAGCATCCCGAGGTCGTCGAAAAGTTTCGCCGTGCCTACAAAAGGGGCGTTGTCGAGACCAAGCGTGACCACGGGGCGGCACTCGCGCTCGCTTCGGACTTTCTCAAGCTGCCGCCGGAGCTCCTCGCAAAGACCGCGCCTTGGGAGTGGCCCGGCGACGGTCAAATCCGAGTCGAGATCCTGCAACAGCTAGCGGATTCAATGGCCGCGCTCGGTATCATCGAAACCGTTCCCGAAGTGGGTGCGTTCGTGTGGCCCTCGTCAGTCCTGACAACCGCCACGAATTGAATGGCGGCCATCGAGCTACGGGCCGTCAGCAAGCGCTTCGGCGACGTCATCGCGCTCACCGACACTTCCCTGTCGGTCGCCGACGGCGAGTTCGTATCGATCCTCGGGCCAAGTGGCTGCGGCAAATCGACGCTTCTGTTCATCGTGGCCGGCCTCGAGCAAGCGAGCGGCGGCGAGGTGAGCTGCGACGGCGTGCCCGTCACCGGCCCGGGGCGTGAGCGCAACGTCGTCTTTCAGGAGTACGCGTTGTTTCCGTGGCGCGATGTCGTCGGCAACGTCACCATCGGTCTCGAAGGCCATGTCGCCGCCGGCGAGGTGGAACAACGAGCACGCCACTTTGTGAGCATGGTGGGATTGGCGGGTTTCGAGCACCACTATCCCCACCAGCTATCGGGTGGAATGAAGCAGCGGACCGCGCTTGCCCGAGCGCTCGCGATGGAGCCTAAAGTTTTGCTCATGGACGAGCCGTTCGCGGCCGTCGATGCGCAAACGAGGGAGTCGTTGCAAGAGGAGCTTCTTCGCATCTGGAGTGCGAATAGGATGACCGTGCTGTTTGTAACCCACAGCATCGAAGAGGCGATCTACTTGTCGGAGCGCGTCGTCGTCATGAAACCAGGCGGCGTCAAGAAAACGGTCTCTGTCGAAGAAACCTATCCGCGCGGCTACGCGTTTCGAACTTCCGAGGTCGCCTCATCGCTCCGCATCGAGCTTCACGAGCTTCTGCGGTGAAACGTCTACTCCTTCCGATTGGCCTCGCGATCCTTTGGGAGATTCTGGCGCGCTCCCCGTTGGGCGACCCTCTCTACAGCCCTTCCCTCTTGCAGATCGGTACCGCGCTCGTTGCCCTCGTCACCAGCGGCGAGCTCGTGACACATCTTGGCGCAAGCGCCGTGCGCTTGCTCGGTGGGTTCACCATCGCTTTGGTCACTGCGGTTCCGATCGGGCTCGTTTTGGGCTCTTCATCGCCCATGAAGCGCCACCTCATGCCGATGCTCGATCTCATGAGGTCGTTTCCGTCCATCACGCTCGTTCCCATCGCCATTGTGTGGTTCGGGATCGGCGACCTCGCCAAAGGTTTTCTCGTCGCGTATGCGTGCTTCTGGCCCATGCTTCTCAACACGATGACCGGTGTCGAGGAAACATCTCCAGTGCTGCTCCGAGCCGCCCGTGTCATGGAGGTCGGTGATCTCGCGCTGTTTCGTAAGATTCTCCTTCCATCGGCCCTTCCTTCGATCCTCACCGGCGTGCGCATCAGCCTTGCGGTCTCCGTGATCGTCCTGATCGTCTCCGAGATGGTTGCCGCGACGAGCGGCATCGGGTTTCTCATCCTAGACGCCGAGCGGAACTATCTCACCGGCAAGATGTTCGCCGGCGTGTTGATCATGGGTGTCATCGGTGCATCGCTGAATGCTCTAGCACAATGGACCGAGCGATATTTGCTCGACTACCGAGCCGCCGCATGACGCGTTTCGCTCTACCCGTTGCTCTTCTCATCCTGCTCGAAATCTCCGTCGACGCGCGCTTCATCCCGACGCCGTCAGTCGTCGCGACCGGTGCGTACGAGCTCATTCGAAGTGGTGAGTTGTGGCGGCATCTTGCACTCACCCTGAGCCGCACCCTCGCGGGCTTCGCGATCGCCTCCCTGGTCGGCATCGCCGCCGGCCTGTCGCTTGGCTACTACCGGGCGGCACGACTGTATTGCATGCCGACGATCGAGGTGTTTCGCGCCATTCCCGGAGTCGCCCTACTGCCGCTCGCCGTGTTGTGGTTCGGTCTCGGCAGCAGCTCCCAGATCCCAGTCATCGCGTTTGCAGCAACATTCCCCGTCTTGCTCAACGCGATGCGGGGAGCCGAAGAGCTACCCTCGATCCTGGTGCGTGCAGGACAAGTGATGGAGCTCGATTCGATGAGCCTGTTTCGCCACGTGCTCGTCCCGGCGAGCGTTCCCTTCATCTTTACCGGGCTGCGCCTGAGCATCGTCTATGCCCTGACGTCCGGCGTGGGCGCCGAAATCATCGCTGGCACCGACGGCCTCGGCTTTCTGATTCTCGACTACCAGCGCACTCTCGTGCCAGAGAAGATGTTCGCTACCATGATTCTGGTCGCGATCCTCGGACTTGGGCTCAGCACCGTGTTGAGAGCGGCCGAGGGGCGATTGTTGAGCTATCGCCATCCGAGCTGATGGAACACCCTACGTGCCGAGACTATCCCAACAGCGCCACTTCAATCACAGCGTTGAGCGCCTGGATGTGCTTCATGGCGTCGACTCGAAGCTTCTGGGACGAGTTGATTTCGTGTGCGACCTCGTCGAGCGACATGTTGGTACCAACGTACGGTGGCGGCACGCGCGGAACCATGTAGAACTTCATGTATTGGCCCACCGCGGCCTCGACTTTCTGACGTTTCGCCAAATCGAGCTCGGAAAAAGCGCCGTGGTTGATTTTGTATTGAATGTACTGCGTTAGCGGCATCGCGTTCTCGTTGACCGGCACCTCGACCACCTGCGCTTTGCCGTCCGGACCCGTTGCCGTCACCACGAGAACGTCGGAAATAGATTCCGCGACGCCCTCTAGCTGTGGCGATTCGAAAATCTCGTACGCAATGTTCAGCCCGAGCTCCTCACGAGCTTCGAGGACCTCGAGAACACGCTCGTAGCTCAGGACATGGGTTTCCCACCAACCGTAAACATCCTGAACGAAGCGGGCCGTGATCGGATGGGTATCGGGTAGGGTGATGGCTCTTTCTTCGGTTTGCTGGAGCCGCTCTTGTTGCTGTATGCGGTAGTTAATGATGGGCGACACGCTCCACACCCCGATGATCGCCGCGATGAACGTGCCCAAAGCCGCCGTAGCCTGGATCGTAAGAACGACGAGCGTCCAGCGTTGCTGCAAACCGAGCGTTTTCCAGTGCTCTTCGGTCGGCCAATGGGGTTTGCGGTCTTGGGATTCGGTGTCCATACACTAAATCCTGTTTGCAAGCTTCGTTCCGGATACGGCGGCCGCGCGACGGCTCGAAAGAGGTTGACCGGAGCGCACTTGAGAAGAGCCTCGTCAAGGACGAGTCGGGCGAAGTGCGCCAACACTGCGTGATCTAGCGCTACTCGTAGCCTAGCGCGTCGACGGGTTCGACCTGCGTCGCGCGTCGTGCGGGGATAAGGCTCGCCAGTAGACCGGTCGCGGCCAGCGTCACGACCACCGTGACGAAGATGGTCGGGTCCCACGGATCGACGTCGAACAGCAGCATTCCGAGCGCGCGGGAGAGAACCAGGGCAAAAGCCAAACCGAGGGCGAGTCCGATCGCGATCTGGGTTGCCCCGAGCTTCATGATCAGCGTCAGCACGTTGTTGGCGCTCGCTCCAAGCGCCATGCGCACTCCGATCTCACGGGTACGGTTGCTCGCAGCAAACGACATCACGCCGTAGAGCCCGATGGTCGCGAGCGCAAGCGCAGCGACGCCAAATGCCATGAACAGGGTGCCGAAGGCTCGGTAGAACCAAGTATCGAGAGCATACTGGTCGCTCAGCGAGCGAACCCAATAGATCGGCAGCGTCACATCGATGGCATTGATTTCGTCTTGGACCGTCGACGTGAGCGTCATCGGAGCCTGTTCGGTCCTCATCACCAGGCTCATGAAGTTGATGACGTTTTGCGACAGCGGGATGTAGACACCTTCGTGCCGAGGGTCGAGGGCACCGATGGCACCGCCGAGGTAGAGGTCGGGGACGACCCCGACGATCGTCCGCCACGGCTCGTCGTCGTCACCAAGTTTGACGCGCCTTCCGAGCGGCTCTTCATCGGGCAAATTCAGCTCGACGAAATGTTGGTTGACGATCGCCACGGGTTGGGTGTCCCTGGTATCGGCGCGGGTGAACAAGCGCCCTTCCAGAGGCATGGCATCAATCACATCGAAGTAGCGCGGGGTAATGACAACGCGGCGCGCGAGAGGATGGTCCTGATCCGTCGGGTACGCGACCCCTTCCATGCTGAGCCGCAACATCATCGCGCCTCGGGCAGGAAGGTCCGAGGTCAAGGCAACCGCCCGCAGCCCCGGCTTGTCTTCGAGATTGCGCATCAACTCTTCGTAGAACTGCCACTGCGCCTCATGGTCTGGGTAGTCCGCCTCGAACAACCCGATTCTCGATGTGAACACATTCTCGGTGTTGAATCCGTAGTCGAACTGCGCCACGCGCACCACGGTTTTGATCATCAAGCCCGCTCCGACTAAAAGACCGCATGAAACCGCGATTTCCCCGATGACGAGAGCCTTGCTCACGCGACCGAGTCGGAGACTCGACGAGCCACGGCTCTCATCACCGAGAATCTCGCTGATGTCCGTTCTCGAAGCGCGAAATGCCGGAACGGTACCTGCGAGTACGGTAGAGAGCAGTGCCAGCCCCAGCACGAACGCGACTACCGGAGGTTCGAGACTCGCCACCAACCAAAAAGGCAATTCCTGAGCGGCGAGCGACGCATTGAACCAGTCGACGCCGATCTTCGCGATGCCGAGTCCGAGCGCGGCGCCCGCAAGAGCCAGCACCAGTGTCTCCGAGAGCAACTGCGCCACGGTGCGGAAGCTGCTCGAGCCGAGCGCCGTTCGGATGGCGACCTCTTTAGTGCGCAACACGGTTCGCGCAAGCAAAAGATTCGCAACGTTCGCGCACGCGATCAGCAGGACCCCGAACACCGCGCCCAACATCGTGAACATCATCGACCTGCCCTGGGGACCGATGATGGTGTCGATGTGCCTCATGGCAACGACGCCGATGCCTTCGTTCGTCTCCGGGTACGCGGTCGCGAGCCTGCCGGCAATCCCTGACATCTCGGACTGCGCCTCCTCGAGCGTCACCCCGTCACGAAGCCGCCCGATGGCCTGAAACTGCGTGCCTTCGAGCGCCGGGCCGCCGCCACGAACAAACTCGAGAGGATCGATTCGGAGCGGCAGCCACGCGTCCATTTGTTGTGGAAACCCGAACTTTTCTGGCATGACCCCGACGATCGTCGTCATCTGGCTATTTGCGCGGATGGCGCGGCCGATGACGCCGGGGTCGCCTTCGAAGCGGTCCTGCCACGCGCGGTAGCTCAAAAGCATGACGGGCGGGGTCGACGGGTGATCCTCTTCAGATCTGAAAGTGCGGCCCAGGATCGGCTGAACTCGCAGGATATCGAAAAGATGCGCGCTGACGTACGCACCGAGATACCGTATCGGTTTGCCTTCCGTCCCCGCGACATTCACCGTCTCGGCGTAGTACCCGGCGATGTCCTCGAAGCTGGTTTGCTGTTCGCGCCAATCATTGAAGTCGTGAATGCTCACCGCCATGAACTGGACATCTTGCGCCGGGCGGTTACGAAACAGCCCGATGAGGTTCTCGGACTCGTCGAACGGCAACCCCTTCAAGACGGCGCCATAGACGATGCTGAACATCGTGGTCGTCAGCCCGATGCCGAGGGCAAGTGCGACGACGGCGATGGCGCTGAGACCCGGACGCTTGACCAGCATCCGAAAACCGAACCGAATGTCGTTGAGAATCGTCATCGAGACCTGCTTCGGGGCTAATGCGAACGCGGTCTGAGCCGGCCGCCCGGCCCGGATCCTTACCCGCCACTCCTCACCCTCCATAACGGTCAGGCGCGAGAAAAGTTCCCCTTTTCTTCCTCCACGTTGGACGACGGCAAATCATCTCTATATCGGCACATAGCCCGTTGCGGTTAGAATACTGCACATTATGGAGGCTTGGACGAGACGAGACATCCTGACGATGGGCGGAGCCCTGACCCTGAGCTCTTCGCTCGAATCGTTCGGACAAGAGCGCGGTGTGCGTGCGATGGACCTCGCTCAGTCTCGACGTCAGGAGCTCGTCGACCTGCTATCGCGACTGGTGGCAACGCCATCACCGGTAGGCACGACCGCGGAACAAGCGCAGGATCTCGTTGCCAGATATCTCGTCGACCAGGACTACGCCGTCGAGGTCACGACCGACGATCCGATGGACTACGCGAACGATCCGGAGTTCACCCCACCGGGCGATGAGCTCTCGGGTCCCGCGGTCAATGTCGTGGCCCAGCCGCAATCTCAGGGAGCGGCCCCAAGATTGGCGCTATTCGCTCACATCGACACCGAGCGCGGGCTCGGCGAATGGGACACCGACGCGACCAGCCCGGTCCTCCGCGGAAGCCGCATGTATGGGCTCGGCACCTCCGACGACAAGGGCGGGATCGCGGCGATGGTGGTCGCAGCCGCGATACTCGCTGAGGGCGGCGGCCCCGCACCCACGGTCATGAGTTTGCACGGCAAAGGCGGCGGGAGCCGTGGAAGCCTCCCCGCGTTTCGTCACCGGAACAGTTTCGACGCGGTCCTCTATCTTCATCCCGCGGAGACGGGACGAGGCCTGCGCGACGTCAAACACGTCGTCCAAGGCGCGCTCGACCTCGTCCTCATCGTCGATGGATGGCGGGGAGAACCCCTCGAGATCGGAAGCCCCGATAGCTCTCTCTACACCGAGGGGGGAGACGCTTTGAAGGCCTGCCTGCTCGCCATCGAAGGGTTTCGCGAAACCGTTCTGCGCGGATTCGAGGTCAACGTCGGAAGACTCGACGCGGGTGATCGACTCGGCTCGGTCCCTCATCGATGTCGCGCCGACATACGAGTCCTGTTCGAAGGCGACACGACAGCGGATGAGCTTCTCGACGCGCTGCGCGCGCAGCTCGCCGCACTGAGTGATGCTCTGGCCACGCCCCGCGGCCGTTTTCACTTCGATCTCGGGCTAGGGCGGCTCAAAACCAATCCGGCCAAAGTCTCGTGGGACGCTCCGAGCTGTCGCAAACTTCGAAGCGCGATTACCGCCGTCACCGAGCGTCCCCCCGAGCCTCATACGAGGCACTACGCGGGTGACATCCGATACCCGATTCGCCTCGCCAACGCCCCGGCGTTCGGGATCGGATCGCTCGGCGGCAACTTCTACGGACCCAACGAGTGGGTCGATCTCGACGACCTCGTTCGTCTCGTCGCGGTCACGATCCTCACGATGGAGGACTGGTCGCAAGGAATCTGAACGCTTCCCGAACTCCTCGAGGCTGAATCAGGCTTCTTTCGTACGCGTCTCCGCGAGGTTGAACTTCTGATACCACGTGGACTCTCCCGAAGAATCTGGGACTACCGTAGCTCGACCAGCCTGCCGACGTTCGGCTCCTCCAGCTTCTCGAAGTCAGCCACGCTCATCTGGATCGTGTCGGTGTGCGTGCCGGCATTGAAGATGATCGTGGGGTGGTCTTCAAAAGACGCATCCAACCAGACCGGCACATCATAGAGCTTTCCGAGCGGCGGCTCCGCGCCCACCTCGCAGCCTTCGAATACCGCTTCGAACTCCGCTTCTTTCGCGAGGCGAATGCTCGCAACTCCGGCTAGATGGGACAGCTTCTCGACGTCGAGACGGTCGTTCGCCGGGATGACCGCCAGTATCAAGCGGTCGTCCGCGTTTACCACGACGCTCTTAGCGAGCTCTCTTCCGCTCACGTGCTGCGCCGCGGCCGTCTCGGACGCGGTAAACGCTTGTGGATGGGTGAAGTGCCGGTAAGTCACGCCCTGGGAATCCAGGAAATCCTTGATATCCTTTGGTATCGACATAACATGGCTCCTTTGGAGCTACTTCTGCATCTCCCGTACCAAGTTGTGCGGCCGCCCAAGGACATCCCAGAGATGAACTTACCCCTTTTCAGGAAAATGGCCCGCTGAGGAGTGCGCCATTGGGCGCGTCTTGGGTGCGCGAGAACGCGCAAGGATCGCGTCGACCCGGAGGCGGCCACCCTGCCGCAAACGCAGGATGGCACTGGACACGGGTGAGACTGACCGGCTCGGACCCACCACTCCCGAGGAGCAACGGGCGCTCGCCGTTTTCCACGGTGGGATCTGACGCGCTCGCTCAGCGCTGGGCGCCCGAGCGCAGCAACAGCCGGACGAGCTCGGCGTGCTCATGTTCGAGCGCGAAGCCAAGCGCCGTCGTGCGGCCCATGCGCACGTTCACGTCGGCGCCGGCGTCGATCAGAACTCGGGCGCTTTCGGGGTGCCCGTGGATGGAGGCATACAACAGCGCGGTGCCTCGCCACCCAAATCGATGGCCGCGCAGGCGCCATCTTGCCAGTAGGTGGTCACCCCCTGGCCTGTTACTGCGTTCGGCGCTAACACCACCCCGCAAAGGACGGTCAAGAAAAGGAGTCGTTTGCACATGGAGTCCCCCAGCGGGTCGTGCACAGAATTTTTCGGGTGTGTTTTTGTTGTACCGTCACGAGGACGGAGACAGCAACGGAAGGGGAGGGAGCGCGTCGAGGTCGTACAAAAAAAGGAGTCACAACCGGTAGGCGGTAGACGGCGCAAACCGCCTACCGGTCGAAACAAGAACTACTTGTTGGTCTCGGCTGCGTTCAGCGCATCGATGACGCCTTGTGCAGCAGCCGCCTGAGGATGGTCCGGTGCCAAGGTCAGAAACTTGTCGAAATGCGCGAGCGCCACATCGTTTTCCGCTTTGCCCACCGAGATGAGACCGAGCTGATAGTACGCCAACGCGCGGTTCGGGTCGATCTCGATCGTTTTCTCGAACGCGGCGGTGGCCGCATCGACATCTCCGGCGTTCTGCGCGTACACGGCGTAGTTGAACATCGCAACCGGGTCGACCGCCTTGATGTCCATTGCCTTTTTCATGGCCTCCGCAGCCGGGGCCCATTCCCGCGCCTTGCCCCGGATATCACCGATCGCGAGGTACGAGTCGTAAGCCAGAGACGGCGTTTCCGCGGACTGCGCGTAGTACTCCAGCGCCTTTTCGGTGTTGCCCATCTTCTCGTGCGTGCTGGCGATATTGAAAACAACCTCCGTCGATTCCGGCATCAACTCGTGAAGCTCCATGAGATTTTGCAGCGTCGCCGCATCATCACCCGACTCCGCCGCTTCGGTGACTCCCGATAGGAGCTCTGTCGCGCGCGCGTGATCGGATTCGGACAACTCACCCGCAGCAAGCGGAAACATCACTTGCTCACCGAGATCACCTTGCCCGGAAGCCGCGACCGGTACCTGGAGCGGGAGCGGTCGATAACCGTCCTTCTCGCACCGGATCGAATAGGTTCCGACTCGAAGACCGGCTCGGACGAACGAGCCGTTATCTTTGGTCTTCACTTTGACTTTTCGGCCGCCGCCGGATTTTTCGATCGTGCACTCTGCGCCCGCGATGGGGTTTCCCTGGTCATCGACTAGCTTGCCCAGCACGGACCCAACTTGCGCAAACGCTTCTACCGTGAAGAGCGCGAAGATCGACGCGAGTACGACCGCAAAACGAGTCAATTTCATTTTTTACCTCCAAACCCGGTGGCGAACAACCACCGTGTCAGTAATGCGGCATCGACTTGGGTTGTCAGCCGCTAGGATCCAGTTAAGAGTGATTCTCGTGATAGTTCTTCTCGCCGGCCTCGACCGGCACTTTCAAGCGATTCTGCTTCGTTGGCACGGGACAGGTCGTGTGCGGGTTGTAGGCGCACGGCGGGTTGTAGGAACGGTTGAAATCGATGACGACTTCGCCATTTTCAGGCTTCTCCGTCCGCAAAAACCGCGCCGCAGGGTACGACCCTTTACCACTTGTCCCGTCTCTAAACACGAACCATAGGCCGCCTCCACGCGTGGACAGCGGTTCCATCCGTACGGAAGTACCCATGAGCTCGAAGTCCACGTAGCCGGGGCTCTCGAACGATTCAATGTCTCCCAAAACGTTGAGTAAGTCGACCTTCTTGGGCTCGGCGTACGGGGTGAATTTGGCCACTACCTTGTAGCGCGGGTCGACGGCAAACCACTTCAAACCCGTGAACTCCTTCCGCAGCGACGAGTTCAGATCACGTAGTCGGATCGCGAGTCGAGGGCCGCTGTAGTGGAGCCACATTTTGAGCTCGCCTATCGCGACGGCATGCTTTTCGCCCATTTCGAGCTCTACCCTTGTCGCCGGCTCGCCGTTTTGCGTCACCGTGACGCCGTCTGCAGCCCGAAAGGTCGCCTTGCGGTCCTCAAAGTCGAACACTCCGACATCGCCCGGCGCCGAACCCTCCGGTAGAACGAAGTCATTGCTGGCGTCAGCACCCACCGTGTTCTCGCCTTCGCGCAGCCAATAAAGCCCCGCGACGGTGAGCCAGCCGGAGTCCTTCTTCAGGTTCGCTTCATTTTCGGCCTGCCAGTTTTTGAGGCTCGTCACGTAGTCGGGATCCTCCGCTGCCGCTGCGCCGAGCAACGCGAGCGTGAGCAGTAAGAAAGCTGCGCCCACGGCTTGGAAATGCTTCCTCAACGATTTCACAGCCTAACCTCCAGCATAAATGCCCCGAGTGTGCATTGTACTCCAGTGAGGTGGACGACACCTAACCCGGGTCCTGGCCACTATCTCTTGTATTGGAGTACGTTTACAGGCTCTGGGCTCTTGAAAACCCTGTCGGGCACGCCTTCGAGCACCGCGACGTCCTCGTGCTGCCGCTCCCCGCGGCTGGCGGAGAGCAAAATCGCCCCGTGCTGCGCCCAATCCAACCACGGGAGCTGGAAGCGAGGCTCAGGATCAGCAACCTTGGGATAGTAGTCCCACTGGGTCACCAGTCGCGATTCGTCGTCGACATAGACGTGATATTTGTTCTCGGGCGTGCGGCCGACGTTGTCGAAGGTCAGCTCGAGGACATCCGCGGAGGCTCCCGCCTGCGTCGTTCCCTTACCGACGTACTTCAACGTTACCCCGGTATCTTTCAACTTGTACGGCATGAACACCCAGTAGGCGTCGTTAATCCAAGCGCTCTCGCCGTCCTGCAGGGCTTGATCCCGAGCCGCCGGGTCGGTCACTTCTTGGCCCTCCTTCCACACGCGGCCAGTCTTCGTATTCAAATTCATCAACACGAGCGTGTCCTCGTTCTCGAACCGGAGATTTCCCGTGCTCTTGTCCCAAACGTGAGTCCGCCGGCCGAAGAACTTCCACGTCAAGAAACGCGTGTCGTCCCAGGCCTTGCGACCTCCGAGCGCTTCCATGACCTCATCTGCGACTTCGACCGCTTGCGCGTCCGAGCCCGCTGCGTCAAACCCTGGCATCGGCGGGTTCGCGGACTGTGCTCCGACACTGGCCGCCGCCGCCAACCCCAAAATCATCCATCCCCAATGTTGCTTGCCTGCCATGCGAAGCTCTCCTTCAGCGCGGGATTGTACCTCACTCGAAAAAGGATCTCCCGCAGCGGCAATGGACGACGTAGAATCCCCTCATGCGCCGCGAAATTCGCCTCGAACCCTGGGATCCGGGTCGGGACGGCGAGCTCTCCGAGGACGCGATGCAAAAGAAGCTCGAGTCGTTTGGCTATTACGCGAACGCCTACACTTACACGCCGGGAACGCGCTTCGCGGCACACACTCACGGTGTCGACAAGATCGATGGGGTTTTGTCGGGTCGATTTCGAGTTCAAATGCAGGGCCGCGAGGTGATCCTCGAAGCGGGTGACCTCGTGTGGGTACCACAGGGGACGCTCCACAGCGCGGAAGTCATCGGTGCCGACCCCGTCGTCACGCTCGACGCAGTTCGAAGAGATTGACTCCGCCAGCCGACTGGCGCCGTTCGATCCCCCGTACGACAATAATGAGCAGCAGTGCGGCGACCGCGCGCAGCACTTCCAGGATCGCTTGTCCCCACACCCCTGACGTCGGTGTCAGCGTGGCGTAGGGAACAAGGTTCCAAGCCAGACTGGCAATCCAGAACCCCCACCATAGCGGAAGCACGACGGGAACTCTTACGTCGCGCCACGACGCTCCTGTCCGACTCGCCGCCTTCAGCGAACTGGCTTGATAGATTTCTTTGACCGCTCGGTACGGCCCAATCAAGTTCACGATAGGGATGACCCCGACCGCCACCGCCCACGCTGGGCTGAACGACATGTCGGAAGCCCCGAGTGCTCGCGCATCACGATTGGCCCGATAAATCCAGACACAGAAACTCGCGAACGTGAGCGCGAGCAGAGGTCTCGTCATCGCCCAGCTCACACCGAGTGTCTCCGGTGTCAACCACGTAGCCGCGTCGCGGAGCGCATCCCAGGGCGACATGACTCCCAAATAGACCATCGCTCGGAACCCGCGCAGCGACAAAACCAGAAACGACACCCCCACGAGAAAACCTGCCGCCGGGGTGCTAGACCGATCCGGCGGCGCAATGGAATCGTCCGGGGGAGAATAAGGATTCGAAGCCTGAGCTGCCACACCTGCCATCGTATTACCGTTCGAGCTAACGTCGCCAGGATCCGTCGAAGCTCGGTCCAGCAACGTGCTGCCCCGTTCCCGTTCCCGACTAATAATTTAACGACGACTGCCGTCACGGCCGAAGTCCGTTCAAAGTACCTCTGAAACCCGAAACCGCAGAGCCTGCTTGATTTCGCAGCCCCGCACTGATATTTTCCCCAACGCATCAAAGTGCTGGGGAGAAGGAAGTAACGAAGTGCCGAAGGGCGTCGACAACGAATTCAAGCTACGAGAGGAGCTCGACGCCGCTCAGAAGCGCGTTGCTCAACTCGAGCGAGAAATGTCACCCCCGGCGGCGAACGTCCTTGGTGACTCCGAAGCCCGGTTTCGGGCTCTCGTCGACAACTCCCCCGATGTCATCATGATCCTCAATGTCGAGGGCACGATTCTCTTCATCAACTACACCCTCCCTCATCTCAACGTCGAGGAGGTCACCGGCACCAGTGTTTACAACTACCTCGAGCAAGCTCACGCACAACGCTACAAAGACGCCATCGGACACGTTTTTGCCAACGGCAGCTCCCGCTCGCTCGAGGTTCCAGCGGCCGGCCCTTCGTGGTGGCTAGCCCGGGTGAACCCGATACGGAGCGAAGGTGACGACGTCGAGGCCGTGCTCGTGATAGCTACGGACATCACCGAGCGCAAGCGCGCGGAAGACGCGCTCCAGGAGAGTGAGAACACATTCCGTGTGCTCGCGGAGACGACTTCAGCTGCGATTTTCATGTTCCAGGGCACCGAGATGCTCTACGCCAACCCCGCCGCGGCACTCATCACTGGGTATCCCGACGAAGAGATCCGGCGGATGAACTTCTGGGACGTCATTCATCCCGACTACCGCGAGCGCGTCAAAGAGCGCGGCCTGTCTCGTCAGGAGCACGCTGACGTGCCAAAGCGTTGGGAAGTCCAGCTCCAGACGAAATCGGGAGAATTGCGCTGGGTGGACTATGTCGGGACTCTGTTCGACTACCGCGGAGAACCAGCCGTGCTCGGAACCGCCGTGGACATCACGGATCGCAAACGCGCGGAAGAAGAGCGAAAACATCTCGAGGCACAAGTCCAACGCGCACAAAAACTCGAGAGCTTGGGCGTACTCGCCGGCGGGATTGCGCACGATTTCAACAACCTCCTCACCGGCATTCTCGGAAGCGCGAGTCTCGCGATCATGAAGGTTTCCGACGACTCCCCCGCCAAGGAGCAGCTCGAGCGAATCCTCACCGCGGCCGAAAAGGCCGCGGAGCTCACCAGCAAGATGCTCGCGTATGCAGGCAAAGGTCGTTTCGTGATGGGACCACTCGATCTGAACGAACTGGTTCAGGAAGTGATCCCGCTCGTCACCACGTCGATCTCTAGGAAGACCACGCTCCGGCAGTCCTTTGCGGAGAACCTGCCACACATCGAGGCCGACAAGACTCAGCTCCAGCAAGTCGCCATGAGTCTCATGACCAACGCGTCCGAGTCTTTCGAGGGACGCGAAGGTGAGGTCCTCGTCAGAACGGGCGCACTGGAGGCGCGGAGCAATCCCTACTCCGCCGAGAAACCTGTGGCGCAAGTGTTTCTCGAAGTGTCGGACACGGGCTCGGGCATGGACGTGGAGACCCGCGAAAAGATTTTCGATCCGTTCTTCACCACCAAGTTCACGGGACGAGGTCTCGGCCTCGCGGCGGTGCAAGGCATCGTACGGGCTCACGGCGGGTCGATCCGCGTGGACAGCACGCCGCATCGAGGAACGACGTTCACCGCGACATTCCCCGCATCGATCCGAAGGGCACCCCCGATCGTGGACGAAGTCGACACCTCACCCCCGTACAAGGGCGTGGGGACCGTTCTCGTCGTCGACGACGAGCACGACGTCAATGAGGTCGCTCGGGTGGCTCTGGAAGAAGCGGGGTTCGCCGTCCTCCAGGCGAACGACGGTCTCGACGCGCTCGAAATCTTTCGTGAGCGCTCGCGAGAAATCGACGCTGTGCTGCTGGACTTGTCGATGCCGCGACTGAGTGGCGAGGAGACGCTCGCCGAGCTTCGTAAGGTTCACCCCGAGGTCCGTGTCGTGCTCACAAGCGGCTATGATCAACAGGAAATCTCGGCGAAGTTCGTGGGACAAGAACTTGCCGGGTTCGTTCAAAAGCCGTTTCGCGCGTCCCAACTCATCGAGAAGATTCGCGCGGCGCTAGCGAGCTCGAGCTCCGTTGCCGGTTGAGCCGACACCGCGAGCAGCATCGAAGCTATCCTGGATCACGGCGCGCGGCGGCGGAGCCTCCCACAGCGGTACGAGGCGCGACAACCAGTGCCCCTCAACTTTGGATCGGAAATACCGCTCGTGGTCCCATTCGACCTCCGCCATGTGCAGCAGATCCGGGACGAAGTGATCGAGCTCCGCGACAACGGCAAAACGTGCCGCGTCCTCGTACTCGCGGACATTCCCGCTCTCGAGAAAACCTGCCCCGTACATCGGTACGAACCACCCCCCAATGCGGCAAAGCCCGCTAATCGTCGTCCCAATCACAAACATCAAACGCTCTCGCCCCACGCGGGGGACGACCCCGAGCTCATCTAGCATCTCGCGAACCCGGGTGCGATGTTGCCGCTCCTCCAGCTCGATCCGGCGCACATCAGCGATCTCGTCTGGCCTGCGCAAGGAGCGCCAATGACCGCGGTACGCAAGCGACGCCGCGAGCTCTCCTGCGTGCGCACTCAGGAGGATCTCGGCTAGCGCGCGTCTCGCTTCGTCGCGACTGAGCTCGACGGATGGCCCCACTGGACTCATCTTTGTATTGTTCGGCCTCTGCCGCGGAGCCGCAACCAGCAGCCTCGCAGGCTGACAGAACCGGTGACAGCCTTTTCTTACGACATAGACGTGCTAGCTTGCTGCCGCGAATACGTCGTTGGCCCAGCTCACCGCGTCGCGGTAGGGGTTGGTGATGTCCGGCCCTTCCAGGCCGATCGCTTCCGCAAGTCTGGCGATTTCAGCCCACTCGCCGCGCTCGTAGGCCAGAACGAGATCGAGAACGGAGCGTTGCGCATTGCGCTTGCCGAGGAGGGCTTGTTGAACCGGCTCGGTGACGAACAGGTCCAAGAGAGCTTCCTCCATCGGCGGCCCATCAACGCGTCGAGGATCGAGAGCATCCCGGTGAGGAAGTACTCCGGTCGCGGGCATCCTCGGTCTTTCGCCCGCAGAGTGCGCGCAGCTCGTCGCCCTAGGTCCGAAATTCGAAGCCTTCGCGGCAGATCTCCTCGTCTGAGCCCGCTCGGATACGGGGCCAGATCAGGCAAGCTAGTCCCCTGGGACAGAAGTTCCAGGGGACTAGATCATTCGTGACGATCTGGCGTTTCGTACCCATAGAAGCGCGTCAGCGAATCCTTCTCCGCCGTCTTCAAGTCTTCGGCTACCATCTCCGCGATCAATTCCTCGAAGGAGACTTTGGGCACCCATCCCAGCTTCTGTCTCGCTTTCGCCGGATCACCGAGCAAAGTATCGACATCAGTGGGCCGAAAGTAACGCGGATCGATGGAGACGATGACGTCTCCCTCCTTAGCGCTTGGGGATTCTGACTCGATAACAGTGGATTGGGTCTTGGTAGCTCCGTGATCGATTCTACTTACGATACCCGTTTCACCGGCCCCCGCCCCTTCCCACCGAAGAGTTATGCCGAGTTGTTTCGCAGCGGTGTCGACGAACTGCTTCACTGAGTGTTGTACGCCTGTGGCGATGACGTAGTCATCGGGTTCATCCTGCTGCAGCATCAACCATTGCATCTCTACGTAATCACGAGCGTGCCCCCAGTCACGCTTGGCATCGAGATTACCCAAGTAAAGACATTTTTGCAGGCCAACTTTGATGCGCGCAAGGGCCCGAGTTATCTTGCGACTTACAAACGTTTCTCCACGAACAGGCGATTCGTGGTTAAAAAGGATTCCATTGCAGGCGAACATACCGTAGGCCTCGCGATAGTTCACCGTGATCCAGTAGGCGTACAACTTTGCGACCCCATAGGGCGAGCGTGGATAAAACGGTGTCGTTTCCCTTTGTGGAACTTCTTCTACTTTGCCAAACAGTTCTGAGCTCGAGGCCTGGTAGAAACGGCTCTTGTTCTCGAGCCCAAGGATTCGGATAGCCTCCAGAACGCGCAGCGGACCCAGCGCATCGGTGTTGGCCGTATATTCGGGTGTCTGAAATGACACCCCCACATGGCTTTGTGCCGCCAGGTTGTAGATCTCGTCTGGTTGCACCTCCTGAATCACTCGGATGAGGTTGGGAGAATCAGTGAGGTCGCCGTAGTGAAGAATGAGCTTTCGGTCCGACTCATGGGGATCTTGGTAAAGATGATCGATACGATCCGTGTTGAACGAGGACGCCCGCCGTTTGACGCCGTGCACCTCGTATCCCTTTTCGAGCAGGAATTCGGCGAGATATGCCCCGTCTTGGCCGGTGACTCCGGTGATCAGCGCTCTTTTCATTCTCGATATCGCGGGTGACCTGTTTGAAGTAGAAAGTGACTCGAAGTAGCCGATGATGAGACTTTAGCTGAGTGGGAAAGTAACCAAGAGAAATCATAGCTCTTGCTCCGCGCCAAATCCAACTTGCCGCTAGCAAGTATCAGCTTTGACTCTGTCGATGCTTCGGGTCAAACCACTTAGTATTTCCCCAGGACGGAGCTAAGATAGCGACGTGTCAGACGACAACGAACCCAACGAGCGGGAAGGCTCGCTCGATTTCATCCGCGCTATCATCGATGAGGACACCAAAAGCGGCAAGCACGGCGGGCGCGTCGGAACGCGTTTTCCGCCGGAGCCGAACGGCTATCTCCACATCGGTCACGCCAAATCCATCTGCCTCAACTTCGGTGTCGCCGCAACCTACGGAGGGACCTGCAATCTAAGGTTCGACGACACCAACCCCGTCAAAGAGGATGTCGAGTACGTCGACTCGATTCAAGAAGACGTGCGTTGGCTGGGATTCGACTGGGACGATCGTCTCTTCTACGCTTCCGACTACTTCGAGAAGATTTACGAGTGCGCCGTCAAACTGATCCAGGACGGCAAAGCCTACGTCGACAGCCTCAGCGCCGAGCAAATCCGCGCTTATCGCGGCACGCTGACCGAGCCGGGAAAAGAAAGTCCCTATCGCAATCGCAGCGTCGAAGAAAACCTGGATCTGTTCGAGCGTATGCGCGCCGGCGAGTTCGACGAAGGGGCGCACGTGCTTCGCGCCAAGATCGATATGGCCTCGGGCAACGTGAACCTACGAGACCCGGCGCTCTATCGAATCCGCAAAGCCCGGCACCACCGTACCGGAGACACTTGGGTGATTTATCCGATGTACGACTTCACCCACGCGTTGTCGGATGCGTTCGAGCACATCACCCATTCCCTGTGCACGCTCGAGTTCGAAGACCACCGACCGCTTTACGATTGGTCCGTCAACGAGACCCACGTTGATTTCAAGCCGCGCCAAATCGAGTTCGCCCGACTCAACCTCAGCTATAACGTGCTCAGCAAGCGGAAGCTGTTGCGCCTCGTGGAAGAGGGCCACGTCAACGGTTGGGACGACCCGCGGATGCCGACGATCAGCGGGCTGAGGCGACGCGGCTACACACCGGAATCCATTCGGACGTTTTGCGAGCGTATCGGCCTCGCCAAAAGAAACAGCGTCGTGAACATCGCTCAGCTCGAACACGCCGTCCGAGAGGATCTCAACCCCCGCGCCCCTCGGGTGATGGGCGTTGTGAGACCCCTGCGCATCGTCCTCGACAACTATCCAGACGACCAGGTCGAAGAGCTCGAAGCGATCAATAACCCTGAGGACGAGAGTGCCGGGTCTCGAAAAGTGCCCTTCTCCAAAGTGCTCTACATCGAGCGCGACGATTTTCTCGAGGATCCTCCGAAGAAGTTCTTCCGGCTCGGTCCGGGTCGCGAAGTCCGTCTGCGCTACGCCTACCTTGTTACTTGCACCGATATCGTGAAGGACGCAACGGGTGAGATCGTCGAAGTGCACTGCACCTACGATCCAGAGACACGAGGCGGGACGGCCCCCGACGGGCGCCGCGTGAAAGGCACGCTCCACTGGGTATCGGCGGAAAAGGCGCTCAACGCCGAGCTTCGCTTGTACGACAGGCTGTTTCTCCAAGAGGATCCCGACGATGTTCCCGAGGGTAGTGACTTCATCAGCACGTTGAATCCGGGCTCGCTCGAGCTCGTGGGCGACGCAAAGGTCGAGCCGAGCCTTCGGGGCGCCGCGCCAGGAACAAGAGTGCAGTTTGAACGACAAGGCTACTTTGTCGTCGACCCGGACTCGTCAACCGACAAGCTCGTGTTCAATCGAACTGTGTCGCTGAAAGATGCCTGGGCGCGGATGGTGGCGCGGAACAACAAATAGATCGGTATTCGGCGTCCTGTCGGTTGACGGCTCTACGCGGACTCATTACTGTTCCTGGCAGTTAGGAGTTGTCATGACTAGCCGAATCGTACGTTCTTGCTTCGCGGTCCTCTTATCCGTGTCCCTACCCGCCGTCGCGGGAGATCGTCCGGCCCCGGGCGCCAAACTCGGTCGCTCCCCGGTGCTCGCCACCCGGGGGATGGTCGCGACGAGCCAACCCCTTGCGGCCGCGGCCGGACTTCGCGTGTTACAAAACGGCGGCAACGCCATCGATGCTGCCGTCGCAACCGCCGCGGTCCTCAACGTCGTCGAGCCCATGATGTGCGGCGTCGGCGGCGACCTCTTCGCGCTCGTGTACCACAGCGAATCGGCCAAGCTCTACGGCCTGAATGCGACCGGGCGTGCCGGGTCCAAATCTTCAGCCGACTGGATGCGGGGTGAGGGCTACGCCCAAATGCCCGGCTCGGGAATCTATTCCGTCACCGTTCCCGGCGCAGTCGACGGTTGGGCGCAGCTTCTCGAGCGCTTCGGCACCCGCCCTCTCGGCGAGCTGCTCGAGCCCGCGATCTACCACGCCGAGCACGGCTTCCCCGTTTCTCAAATCATCGCCACGGACTGGCAAGGCTCCACAGAAAAACTGGCACGACACCCGTCCTCGGCGGCGAACTACCTGATCGACGGCCGAGCGCCGCGACATGGCGAGCTGTTCAAATCGCCCGACCTCGCACAAACGTTCCGCCTGCTTGCCGGCGAGGGAGCCGACGCTTTCTACAAGGGGGCGCTAGCACGCACGATCACCAACTTCATCGGGTCGGAAGGTGGCTTCGTCACCTACGAGGATATGGCGAACCACCGCTCCGATTGGGTCGAGCCGATCTCGACGACGTACAAGGACGCTACCCTCTACCAAATTCCGCCGAACTCCCAGGGATACGTCGCGCTCGAGATGTTGAACATCCTCGAGGGGTACGACTTGCGCTCACTCGGTCACAACTCCGCGGAGTATCTTCACCTGCTCATCGAAGCCAAGAAACTCGCGTTTGCGGATCGCAACGCCTATCTCGCCGACCCGAGTCGCACCAACGTCCCCGTCGACAAGCTCATCTCCAAAGAGTATGCGATCGAGCGGAGGCGACAGATAGATCGCGACCGAGCCGCCGACGAGGTGGGCCCCGCGTTCATCGACCCGACAGAGACAGTCTACTTGAGCGTCGTCGACGCCGATCGCAATGTCGTCTCGCTCATCTACAGCGTCTACGGATCGTTCGGCTCGGGGCTCGTCGTGCCCGGAACCGGCATCGCGCTCCAAAACCGCGGCACGGGGTTTTCCCTCGAGGCGGGCCATCCCAACGAGCTCGCTCCCGGCAAGCGAGCTCTCCACACGAACATGCCCGGGATGGTTTTCAAGGACGGAAAACCCTGGCTCAGCTACGGCGTCATGGGCGGTGACATGCAGCCGCAGGGACACACCCAGGTCCTTCTCAACATGCTCGAGTTTGGGATGAACGTTCAAGAAGCCGGCGAGGCGGCGCGCTTTCGCCACTTCTCTGAGCGCAACGTCGCCTTCGAGTCCGGCGTCGACATCGAGACCCAGCAGCAGCTCATCCGCATGGGCCACCGTCCGATGACGCGGATGGGCGCGTATGGAGGCTATCAAGCGATCAGGATCGATTGGGAGCAAGGCGTGTTGCTGGGCGGCTCAGACGTTCGCAAAGACGGCGCGGCGATGGGGTATTAGCGGGGCGAGGTTGATCAAATCAACAACCTCTCCCCCGCGAGGGGGAGAGGTTGTACGTCATGAAGGACTGCCCCCTTTTACCGAGATCTCCTAGCTGGCTTCGGGGCGGGAGAAAGCGGTGTCTTCCAAGAGTCCGCCGCTCGAGCGGGTCGTTCGGAAGAAGCCTCGCGCAAGCAGTCCGTGGATGAGACGTAGCACGTTGAAATCGGTGAACGGCGATTCTTCCATGACTTTTACGATCGTCTGGTACCGCACGAGGAACTGGTAAACCTCGATCTCGTCAGGACTCAGCGTGTTCACCGCTTTGGAACACTCTTCATTGATGACGATCTCAGACACGAGCGGAGGGAGTTGAGCCGTCAATCGCTCGAGGGCTTCGATCTGCTGCATTGCTTCGAGGACGATGAGCTCCGTCTGACCTGCGATCGTCGTCGGCACCGAGGCGTCGGTGGGAAACTCCAAAACCTCGTATCGTCCCTTCTGCTGCGCGAGAACTCGGTGCAGGGCTTTCGCCTTCCGGACGGAGCCCGCCTCACAGTGAACGATCTGTCCGTCGTCAACGTAGATGCGACCCGCGTCGTTCTGGTTGCGGATGATGACCATCGCGGTGGTGTTGTGGGAGGCGAGTTGCAAGAGTAGATCGGGAAGCGTCGTGTCGAGCCGGTCGCGCGACACCGTCAAGTGCGTCGCCGAAACGTTTCTCTGGAAGGGAAGAATGTTGCCAATCGTCCCCACCGCGAACGGGTTCGCGAGCTCGGAAGCGACTCGCCCGCGTGGGATGAGCCGAACGGTAATTTGGAAGTTTCCGATTCGGATGCGGTCACCGGTTTTGATCCTCTGTAGGCGAACACTTTTGTCGTTAACGTAGGTGCCGTTCGTGCTCCCCATATCGCGGAGCATGAGCCCGTCCACTTCGTTGAGGACCTCGGCGTGATAGTTGGAAACACGACTCGAGCGGAGCTGCACGTCGTTCGCGTGATGCCTTCCGACGGACACTCGAAACGTATCGGCGAGATCGAACGCATGGACCTGCCGCGCGGTGGCGAGCTGCAGCACCATCTCATGCGTCGGTGCTTTCGTGAGTGTGCCGTCCACGATAGGAATCCTAACTTCGCTTTAGCAAACGACGTGCCAGAGGGGCCATCTTCAAGCATACGAACTACTTGCGAGGATTCATGTGATCCAGATCGCACTCTTGGCTGTGGGGGAATTCCCGCGGCTCGATGCGATCTTGTTATGCGAATCTAGCGAGGCTGAACAAGGAGTTAGGCTCGTTGGCCCCGACAACAACGGCGGCAACGTGCTCCCCGAGGGCCGGGCCGTGCTTGAAACCGTGCCCTGAACCGCCGCCGACGAGCCAAACCGTCTCCGCGTCGGGATGGCGGTCAATAATGAAGCTCTCGTCCGCGCTGTTCTCATACTGGCAGACACGCGCTTCGACGAGCGGCGCACCCTTCATCCCCGGGAACCGAAACTCGAGGTAGTCGCGGGCGGCCTCGATGCCCGTCGCGGTTGGCACTCTATCTAGGGTCGTTGGGTCGACGGTCTCCCCTCGCGAATCGCCAGCGACCTTGAACCCACGCCACTCGGTTCCGGGAATCCCGTAGTGGACGCGAGCGACGTTATCGATCCATAAGGGACACTCCCCTTCGTTGAACCGCGACTCTCCTGTCGGCGTGCCGAAATAGTAAACCTCCTGACGGGACGGACGGATCCAATCTGCGCCGAGCTCCGGAAAGAGCCGAGCAAGCCACGCTCCGCACGCAAATACGTAGCTGTCAGCACGGATCGTCTCCCCATCGGACAACCGAACGGCCTCGTGATCGCGCGCCGCCGCCTGCTCGATGTACCTACCACCCGCTTCGACGAAAGCCTTGTGGGCCGCCTGACAAGCACGCCGAGCAAGGAGGTAGCCCGCATCGGGTTCGTAGATAGCCCAGCGAACGTCACCGAGGTGGATCTGCGGAAACCGAAGCGTCGCATCGTCGGTCGTCAGTTCATCAAAACGGACGCCGTGTTTTCGCAAAACCGGCAGTGCCGCCGCCTCGTACTCGTCGTCATCCCCGACCAACCACAGACCGCCGGTACGGTGGTACAGCTGCCTCCCCCACTGCGCCTCGTAGGTTTTCCACAACTCGAGCGAGCGCACGACCCAAGCCGTATAGACCTCCCTAGGACCATAGGTCGCCCGAATCACTCGGCTCTCGCCGCCGGAGCTCGATCGAGAGTTGCCTGGCCCCCAACCGTCGATGAGGGTGACCTCCGCTCCACGCTCCAGCAAACTCAGCGCTGTGAAAGTTCCGAAAACGCCTGCACCCACGACGGCAACCGAAGTCACTAGTTCACGTCGTCGAGAATCTCTTCCATGACCCCGCCCGAGGTGCTTGGTAGCGCGAGCCCAAGCAAACGCGCAACCGTAGGGGCGACATCGAGGTTGCGCACGCGACCCACGCGGATGCCCTCGCGAATGCCGACGCCGGAAGCAATGAACGCGGGATACATGCGCGGGTGCGACGGCAGATAGCCGTGCCCGTGGTTCGGCTGGGCACGCAGGTATCGCAGCGTCGACGTGCTCGAGGCATCGTCCACCGGGAACGTATCGATATCGCCCGCGATCGCGTACTGCCCGCGAACGTGCGGGTCTTGCTCGTAGCGCGGATAGCCGAGCGCGTCATAGTCGGCCGGACGCAGGATGCGAGCGATGCCGTCGAGCTCGAGCACGTCGTCGAAAACCGATTCCAGCGCGACTTCGTCGCGAGCTGCATCGAGCAGCTCCACGTAGAGAAACCAGCCACTGCGATGAAGTCGCACTCGATCCTTGAGCCCTGGGTCCCCAATAAAGTGGCGTTCGAACACCGGATAGACATTCACTTCGTGACGCACCGTGTGAAATCCGTGATCGGAGACGATGAAAAACGCTGTCTTGTCTTCGAGCCCGGCGTCATCGATGGCCTCTCGAAGAATCCCCACGCCGTTGTCCGCCATCGTCAGCGCCTCTCTGGAGCGATAGTGGTCGCTTCCATACGCATGCTGGATTTCATCGGTCGCGACAAGGTGGATCGCGAGCAGCTTCGGTCGATAGGTCCGAATCACGTAGGCGGCCGCGTCCGCGAGGATGGCATCACCAGCCCCGACGCGGAACAGATCGGTGTACCAGCGGAAGAAGAGATCGATCGGGATGTCCGCCTGGCGCAGCTCCTCCAGGATCGCCGGATCAACCACACGTGGATCGGCTGCCGCGCCATCGAACACTTCAGGAATATTGAAATCGACCGCGGGGTCATCGCGGCTCTCGGGCCAGAAAAACGCCGCGGTTAACAACCCCTTGTCTTTCGCCGCATCGAATAGAGTCGGGACCCGCACGGACTCCGAGTGAGGTTTGTTGGTAATGTGAAATCGCTCGCCCGTCTCCCGGTTCACGAGACGATTGCCGATGACCCCGTGGACATTCGGTAAGACACCGGTGACCAACGTCGTATGACTCGGGTGGGTCACGCTCGGGAAAACCGTCTCGCTGCTCTCGGCCCAAACACCCTTTTCGATGAGCTCCCGAAGATTCGGAAGCTCGACTTCGTCGTCATTGAGGTGGTAGGCCGCGAGCCCATCGATGGAGATGAGAACGACGTGCTCGGGCTGGGCAACGCCCGGAGCCGAAACCGCCAGGATTGCGAGGAAGAAGTAGCGCGCCACGTCGAACGACCTTAACATAGTCAGATGTTAGCGCTCATCGCGCTTCTCGCCTCAGCTCCGGCCGAGCTCCGCGAGGTGACCCTCGACGTTTCTCTGTACGTTGGCGCGGACATCGACGACGACGTCCTCGACGCTGCGCTCCGAGAAGTCGACCAGATCTTCGCCCCCGGCGGCATCCACCTGAATTTCAACCTGGCCTCGCCGGACGCACCCGCGCCCAACCCAACCGTCACCGTTGTGTTGCAGCCGCGCCCATCCCGCTTCGTCGTCCACGGCTGCAGCCGCAACCGTCACGACCATCGCTTGGGCCACACCAGCTTCGGGGCGAAGCGCATCACCTTGTGGTCCGAACAAGTCGCACGCGCCGTCCACGGAGATTGGGACCGCCGCCAAGCTCCCAATGTCTCCGACAAAGTCTACGCGCGTGCCGTCGGCCGGGTGCTAGCCCACGAGCTAGGGCACTTTTTCCTACGCTTGAACGGTCACCGTAGCGATGGCCTCATGCGCGCGTCATTCTCCCGCGGAACCCTTACCGCAAAACGCAACCGCGCCTTTCATCTCTCGACGGAAGACCTCGACAAAATGCGAGCGAGCCTCGAGAACCTCGAGCGCCGCTCCAGGCAAGCGTTCGCACTCCCCGCGGCCGCGTCCCGTTGACTGACGAATCGGATCCTAGAGTTCTTCGCTCATCGCGGCAGCGGCGATGCGCAAGCCTTCCCGGATGCCCGGCAACGGGTCGTCCGGTTTTTCCAGGTACTCCAGTGACAACACTCCGTCGCCAGGGAACCCAACTTCCCGAACCGCGGCAAAAAACGCCGGGACGTCCAGAAATCCTTTGCCGAGAACAATGACCTCGCTGTCGGGATCGCGAGCCGACACGTCCTTCACGTGAATCCCGATCAGACGCGAACCCAGCCGTCGCACGGCCTCGGCTGGATCTTCCGACCCGCGAATCGCATGGCCGACATCCAGGCACGCACCGACGTTGGGTCCTCGGCCGTCGACGGCGGCCACAACCTCCTCAATCTTCGCAAACGCACCCGTCGCGTTGTTGTGGACCGCCAACCGGATCCCGAACTCGTCCGCGAGTGACTCGAGCTCGTCGAGAGTGCTCGAATCCGGGATGCAAGTGAGATTCCGGACACCCAGGCTCTCGGCCCGGCCGAAGATCGCTCGATTGGATTCTTTGTCAGCCGTCAAACGGATCGTCGTGTAAGACGTCGGGGTGATGTCCGAGGCCTCGAGCAACCGGCGCAGCTCCCGAATCTCCTGCGCCGTTGCGGGCGGACCCGCATCCTCCCCTTCCCCAATCTCGCCCAGCCGGATCTGCGCCGCATGCAACTCGAGCCAGTAAAGCTCCAGCTCGCCCAGTATCTCGACGATTTCGTGGATCGGAAAGGCTTTCAACGACGCCCCGTGGATCCCCATCGCGTAGCCGCCGAATCGTTCGCGAGCCCGCTTCCGCCCCGATGATGTCGAGCACGCGGAATCGATCGCGACCCACACGGCGGCTGAAAGCGCCGTGGCGAGGACACGACGCCGACTCCACACCGGTGCTCCCTCTGGCCCTATCGTCGCCATGGTCGCGCAGATTCTACCCCAGGCGACGCTCGACCGAAATGGGGACAGGAGATAGGTTTCCGACGCGCACGACGAGCGTTACACGTCTCTCCATGCCTTCGCCTCCCTCGTTTCACGAGAATCGTGCGAGCGGATCCAATCCGAACGTAGGCAAGTACTGCGAAAGCGAAAGCGACATCGACGCCCCCTCTTCGGGAGCGTCGATGCCTCGGACTAGCGTCTAGTCGCTCAGTGTTGAAAACGCCGGCCCATCTCCATGAGCTCGTTGCGCTGCTCGGCCGTCAACGTTTGGGCAAAACCCGTGAAAGCTTCAGTGAGCTCGCGCGACGCTTGCTCCGCAAGCACCATCTCCGCTCGCCGAATCCGCTCGATCGCCTCGGCGTCGATGACGACCTGGCTGAACTCCGAATGAAGCGCCTCGCGGTTCGCTCGATGCTCTTCGGCTAGCGGGATGACGTCCCCAATCGTCTCCGATAAGATCCGCTTCACCTCCGCCTGCTGAGCGTCGGTCGCATTGACGCGCTCCAAAACAAAACTCGCCGCGAACTCGGCCCGCTCCTGAACCGCTTCAGGATCCTGCAAGCTTACGCGTCCGAAGCCATGGCCGAATGCCTTGGCCGCGAGCACCGGCCCGGCCGCCCCCGCAACCGCACCCGCCAAAAGCGCCCCAGCGAGCCCACCGATAACAATCCCAAACCAGAAACCGTGGCGCTTCGCCCGGCGTTCGTCTTTCGTTTCTGTACTCACTATGTCCTCCTTTTGCAGTAGATCGTTCAATAGTGAATACGATTCGGAGTGTTTCAGTGATGTGTCGGGAGTGTAAAGTTATGTAAAGGTGACGAGACGAGACACTAGTCGGCAAAGTTCATCCGGCGAAGCAGATCGTGATAGCGCGGATCGCCGCGGATGGAGTATCCTCGAGGGGCGGTCGGACGCTAACGTCTCTTTCTCCGAGCTCCGAAATTTGCTGCTCCATCTGGATTTTGAGGAACGCGTTCGAGGAAGCCACCATCTCTTTCGCCGTGAGGGTGTGCATGAAAGAATCAATCTGCAGGAGGACGGCAGCAAGGCAAAGCCCTATCAAGTGAAACAGGTCCGTCAGGTCATCTTGAAATATGGGCTGGGAGAACTGGACGATGCATAAGTACGAGATAATCATCTTTTGGAGCAATGAGGACGACGCATTCGTCGCGGAGGTGCCGGAACTCCCAGGCTGCATGGCTCACGGGGCCAGCCAGGAATCGGCCCTCTCGAATGTTCGTGAGGCGATGAATCTCTGGTTGACGACTGCAAAGGAGTTCGGCGACCCGATCCCTGAACCGAAGGGCCGGCGATTACAGCTCGCTTAGCGCTGCCAAGCCCTCGAGTCGGAGCCAGCGCTCGCCGGTCCGTTCGATCCACCTACCCGATCCCCATTACAATCGCCGGCAATGTCGCTCTCCTCGGGTTGTGGTTCATCATTATTTATTCGCCCGGAACGGTAGACCGCGCCAAGCGAAAAGCGACGAGAAAGCAAAGGTTGACAACCGCGAGACGGCACCGGAT